>CAYYIK010000082.1:0-3825 GCA_964471955.1 uncultured Thermoanaerobaculia bacterium
GGGAGCAACTGGCGCGCGAAGTCGCCCGCCACCTTCCCGGTCTGGCCGATCGGGTACATCTGTTCGGAGCGGAGGCGGCATGAGCACGGCGGCGCGGGGCGGTGGCGGGGGCGGGGAGCGGGGTGGACGCGGGGGACGGGGAGGCGGCCGCGGACCCGGCGGCCCTTCCCGCGGTGGGCGAGGCCCGGGCGGAGCCGGTGGGCCGCCGCGCGGTGGGCGTGGGGCGGGCGGTCTCGGAGGGCCGGGGCGCGGCCGCGCGGGAGGCACCGGGAGAGGGGCCCCGGGCCGCGAGCGCCGCGAAGGATCCGGCGGGTTCCCGGGGCGCTTCGAGCGCCGGCCGCCGCGCCCGGCAGACGACGAACGGCGCGAGGGCGAATCGCGTCCGCGCCGGGAGTCGGATCGGCCGCGCGACGAGCGGCCGCAGCGCCGGGCCGGGGATCGCCCGCGGCGGCCGTTCGGAGAGCGTCCGGACCGCCCGGCCGGTCCTCGTCCGGCCCGACCTCACGGCGACCGGCCGGCGCGTCCAGCCGGCGATCGTCCGTCGCGGCCGCGCGGCGAACGTCCGCCGCGGCGCTACGGGGACCCGGCAGTGCGTCCGACCGGCGAGACGCCTCGCCGCCCGGCTCGCCCGCGGCCGGAAGAGTCCACGGTTCCGCCGGCCGGCTTCCGGCTGGTCGACGTCGAGACCGTCGAGCTCGAGATCGAGAAGCTGATCGATGGCGGCGACGGACTGGGCCGTCACGAGGGCGTCCCGATCTTCGTGCCGCGCGCGGCTCCCGGCGACCGGGTGCGGGTGCGCCTGACCGAGCGCAAGCCGGGCTACGGCCGGGGCGAGATCCTCGAGCTGCTCGTGCCGGGGCCGGACCGGCGTGAGCCCCCTTGTCCGCACTTCGCCGACTGCGGCGGCTGCGACCTGCAGCATCTCGACGAGGCGGCGCAGCTGCGCCACAAGTCGGCGGCGGTCTGGGAGACGCTGGGGCGCCTCTCGGGGCTGAAGCTGCCGCCGCCGCGAGCGATCGTCGCGGGCGATGCCTGGGGGTGGCGTCTGCGCACGCAGGTGCACACGGTCACGAGCGAGCGCGACGGAGTCCCGGCGGTCGAGGTCGGCTACTACGCGCGAGGATCGCACCGGGTAGTCCCGGTGCGCCGCTGCCCCGTGCTGTTGCCCGAGCTCGAACGGTCGGTGCTCGGACTCGGGGTCGCGCTGACGCCTCCGGCGCCGCAACGCATCGACCTCGCGGTGGGCGACGACGGCACCCTTGGCGCCGCGCCGCCGACTGGCGGCATCGCCGGTGGGGAGCTGGTGCGCTCGGTGGCCGGCTACGACTTGCGCTTCGATGCCCGCTGCTTCTTCCAGGGGCACGCGGGCCTGCTCGAGGAGCTCGTCGAGCAGGTGGTCGGGGATTGGGAAGGGGAGACGGCCTGCGATCTCTACGGCGGCGTCGGCCTGTTCGCCCTCCCCCTGTCGGCGCGCTATGGCGAGGTCACGCTGGTCGAGTCGGACAGGCTCGCGGTGCGCTATGCCCGTCGCAACGCGCGGCTGGCCGGGCGCGACAACGTGCAGGTGGTCGGCCAGGCGGTGCAGAGCTGGATCCGCGAGGGCCTCGCCGAGGGGGTCGACCGGCTCGTCCTCGATCCGCCGCGCGAAGGGCTGGGCGTGCTCGTCCGGCGGCTGGTGCTGATGCGGCGTCCGCGCCGGCTGACCTACGTCTCCTGCCACCCGGCGGCGCTGGCGCGCGACCTGGCGGACCTCGCCGAGGCATACGACGTCGAGTCGGTCGCGCTGCTCGATCTCTTCCCGCAGACCGGCCACATGGAGGTCGTCGCGCAGCTCGTGCTGCGATCGGGCGACGCGCTGGAGAAGCGATGAACGAAACGGCGAATCGCGGGAGGGGCCGCGCGCGCCGCGGGCTGAAGCGGCGCGAATGGGGGATCCTCGCGGCGGTGCTCGGCGGTCTGTTCGTGGTCGCGCAGTTGTTGCCGGTCGGCGGCAGCCGCAGCAATCCGCCGGTCACCGCGGAGCCGGCGTGGGATACGCCGCGCACCCGCGAGCTGTTCGTGCGCAGCTGCGCCGACTGCCACTCGAACGAGACCCGCTGGCCCTGGTATTCGTACGTCGCACCGGTCTCCTGGCTGGTCGTCTCCGACGTCGAGAACGGGCGGCGCCACCTCAATGTCTCGGAGTGGGACCGGCCGCAGAAGGACGCCGACGAGGCGGCCGAGGAGGTCGAGGAGGGTTCGATGCCGCTGCGCGCCTATCTGGTCGCCCACCGCTCCGCCCGCCTCAGCGAGGCCGAGCGGGCCGAGCTGGCGCGCGGTCTCGCCGCCACCTTCGGGAGGGCGGAGGAGGATCGGGGGCGGGGGCGTCGCCGCGGGGGCCGCGGCGCCCCCTGAGTCCAGAGGGGATCCGCGGCGCCGAATCGGCACCGGGCCGGAGAGCTGATCCACAGCGAGGATGTGAGACAGGGCCGCGACAAGCGGATCCGGGTCTCCGAGAATGGGCATCGTCCCTGCACATCCGATTGCCCGAAAGGAGCCTCCGATGCGAACTTCCCATCGATTCCATGCCCTGCGCGTTCTTTCCGCCGTCGGCCTGGCAACCGTCGTTGCGGCCTGCTCGGGAGGAGGTTCGTCCTCCTCGGCCTCGAATCCCACGTCACCCGCCCCGACCCCCGTGGTCGGCAGCGCCTCCATCGCCGGCAGCGTCGTCGAGTCCGGCCGCGCCGCGACCGGGGTCGAGGTCGCCGTCGACGGCCAGGCCCTCCGGGCGATGACCGACGGGCAGGGGCGCTTCCGCCTCGAGGGGGTCGCCGCGGGCGACCGCGTGCTCACCTTCGACGCCGGGCGCGGCAAGGCGCCGGTCAACCTGCCCGGCGTGGGCAACGGCGAGGCGCTGAAGATTCGGGTCGAGCTGCACGGGTCGCAGGCGACGCTGGTCGCGGTCGAGCCCGATGACGGCGAGGACGACGACCCGCCGACGCTCGAGCCGCTGTCGGTCCAGGTCTCACCGGCGAGCTGGAACACCAACTGGGAGCGCAGCAATGGCCGGCTGACCGTGCAGTTCCGCGGTGAGGGGTACGACGGGATCGACCCGGAGAGCGTTCTGCTGGTGGGTGACGACCCGGCCGCCCTGCCGCTCGAACCGCTGCGCTCCCGCGTCGAGGGCTCCCACCTCAAGGCGCAGTTCGCCAAGAGCGAGGCGCTGGCGACCCTGCTCGAGCCCCAGCCGGGTGAGACGCGGACGATCACCGTCGAGTACGAGCTCGACGGCGCGCCGGGCCTGTTCGAAGTCGACGTGCGGATCGTCGGCCCGGGAGCCTGACGGCCGCGCTGTTCCGCTGGCCTGCCGGGCCTGTCTTACCGGGGGAACGCAGCACGCACGCTCCCGGAGGCCCGGCATGGCTCGACCCTTGGCAGTTTCGATCCCGCGCATCCCCGCTTCCGCCGGCGCCCTGGCGCTGGCGGCACTGCTGACGCTCCTGCTGGCCGGCTGCTCCGGCGGCGGCTCGAGCAACCCGACCTCGCCGGCGCTGCCCGACAGCACGACCGGCAACGGCTCGAACGACGACGGTACGCCGGACCAGGGCTCGGGCGACGCTCCGGGCACTCCGGGTTCGAACGACGACAACCCCGGCGGCGGCGACGACGACGGGACACCCGACCAGGGCCCGGGCGACGCGCCAGGCACTCCGGGAGGCAACGACGACAACCCCGGCGGGGGCGACGACGACGGCACGCCCGACCAGGGCGGCGGCAACGACGACGATCCGCCCGGCGACGACAACGGCGGCGGCAACGACGACCCGCCGGGCGACGACAACGGCG
>CAYYIK010000082.1:3925-12992 GCA_964471955.1 uncultured Thermoanaerobaculia bacterium
GCGGTCGAGATCGCCGAGACCGCGGGCCAGTCCTGCTGCTATTCGGCGTCGCTCACGGATCGAGCCGCCGACCCCGCCAGGCGCTGAGGCGACCCCGTCGGCGGTCGGTGAGCGCCGCGGCGAGACAGACGGTGAAAGCCAGGCCATCGAGCGGGTGGAGCAGCGCGAAGCGCACCGGGCTGCCGGTGCCGCAGCGCAGCCAACCGGAGGCCAGAGCGCCGCCGGCCCAGGCCGCGAGCGCCGGGCCGGGAGCGCCGCCCATCAGCGCCAGCAGGGCGCACAGCGAGGGTGCCAGCGTCGCGGCGGCGAAGGCGATGGCGGGAGCCGGCCGTGCCCCGAAAATCAACGCCAGGTTGCGCCGCCAGCCGCGGAAGGTGGCGGCGAAGCCCCGGTACATGCGCACCTCGAGCTGGTCGCGGGCGCGCCAGAAGCCGACCCGGTGCCCCGCGGCGGCCAGCCGCCGCGCCAGCGCGACGTCGTCGAGCGGCTCCTCGCGCAAGGCCTCGAAGCCGCCCGCGCGCCGCAGGGCGTGCCGGTCGACAAGAATGAACTGGCCGTTGGCGACCTCGAGCTTCTCGCCGCGCGCCGCCGCGTCCCAGTCGCCCAGCAGGGCGTCGAGCAGCGCGAAGACGGCCGGGGTCAGCAGGGCCTCGCCCGCCGCGGCAGTGCGCTGCCGGGCGGCGAGGGAGACGGCTGCCAGGCCATGCTGCCGCGCCGCGGCGAGCGCGCGCGCGAGCGCCGCTGGACGCGGCCGCGCGTCGGCATCGATCGACAGGATCCAGTCCGCCTCGGACCCGCCGCCGCGCTCGAGGTGCGCGAGTCCGCAGCAGAGGGCGTTGACCTTGCCGCTGCGTCCGTCCGGCGGCGGTGGCACGGCGAGCAGCTCGACGCGCCGGTCGGCTTCGGCGATGCGCGCCGCGCGCTCGCGCGTGCGGTCCGTCGAGCCGTCGTCGAGAACGAGGACACGCACCGGCGTCGTCTGGGCGAGCACGGCGGCGAGGCACTCCTCGACGTTCTCCTCTTCGTCGCGCACCGGGAGCAGCACGGCGACCGCGGGCGGTTCGGCGAGCGGGACGGGCAGGCGCGGCGCCCGCCGGCGGGCGAGGGCGACGCGGCCGGCCAGAGCGATCGCCGCGGCGGCGACCAGCGCGGCGGCCGCGGCGAGAGCGCTCACCGGCGGCGGCTCAGTCGGCGAGCCGCGGCGCGACGGCCGCTGCGACCTCGCCGGGGAGCGGGAAGCGTCCGACCTGCTTCTTCGAGAAGAGCAGCTCGCCGTCGAGGCGCACCTCGAAGATGCCGCCGCTCCCGCGGATCAGCACCGGATCGAGCCCGAGGCGCTGCCGGATCTCGGCCGCCAGACCGGCGGCCCGGGGGGTGTAGTTTCAGGCGACGCAGTACTCGATGGTCAGCTGGTGGCTTGCGGACTGGCGCGGCTCGTCGGTCATGGCGGCCTCCGCCCGGCATTCTACGCAGGTCGCCGGCCGGCGACCACGCCGGTGAGGAAGCGCGGGTAGCGGTCGCGGATCCGCTCGAGGTCGGGGACGACGGCCGCGTCGGCGAAACCGGCGAGCTCGAAGGCGCGACGCCAGGCACCCGGCTCGAGGAAGCCGTGGTGCGGGCGCGCCGCGGCGTCGAGCTGCACGTCGGTGAAGCTGCGCAGGAGCTGGAAGACCAGGTCCGCCGGCACCGTCTGGCCGGGGAAGAGGCGCATGCACTCGCCGGCGAGCAGCCAGCCGCCGGGCACGAGGGCCTCCCGGGCGCGGCGCAGCGAGGCCCCGAGGTCGCGGGCGACGTGGAAGACGTTGACGCCGACGACGAGGTCGTAGCCCCGGCCGGCGTCGGCGGGATCGGCGAGCGGCGCGTCGATGTCGACCGCCCGGGAGCGCAGCGCGAGGTCGGGGAAGGCGGTGCGCAGCTCGCGCTCGCCGCGTCGCCGGAAGAAGGGGGAGGGCTCGGTGAAGTCGTAGAGCGCCACGTCGCCGAGGCGTCCGCGCCGCTGGAGCTCGCCGAGCAGAGCGGTGGCGAAACTGCCGGCGCCGGCGCCGACCTCGAGGATGCGCAGGCCGCCGCCCGGACGCAGGCGGTGCGCGGCCACCGCCGCGGTCAGCCGGTTGTTGAGCGCATAGGCCGGATTGTCGTTCGAGAAGTAGGCGAGCCAGAGGGCGATGCGGCCCGCGGAGAAGAGCTCCTGTTCCCCGGTGGCGAGGCCGCGGGCCACCTTCGGGAACGCCTCCGCCGCGGCGTCGAGCAGGTCGAACGTCGAGCCGACGCGCGGGTCGACCGTCGCGCCGAGCTGGCGCAGCTCGGCGAGCTCGGGCGCCGGCAGGGGCCCCAGCTCGCGCCAGGCGATCTCGGCCCCGCGCCCCTCGCGAACCAGGTACCCGGCCTCGGTGAGACGGTCGAGCAGCGCCGTGAGGGCCGGCCGGAAGGCGGCGACGAACCCCCCGGTAACGAGCATCTCGCCCGTCGTGGCGCCGGCCGCCAGGGCCGGCTCGAGGCCGAGGCGCGCGGTCAGCGCCAGCGCGAGGTCCGTGGCGTAGCGCTCGACCAGCTCGCAGCAGAAGAAGATGCGGTCGTCGAAGAGGGTCTCGGGAATCTCGCCCAGCCAGGCTCCGAGGCCGGTCGGGCGCGCTCCGGGGTCGAACGGTCGCTGCATGTCGGCCGGATTCTATGGGCTAGGATGCCCGGCATGTGCCCCCAACTCGACATTCCGGGCGGCCCCGACCTGCTGGCGCCCGATCGCCTGGAGCGGATCGCCGGGCACGTGCGCGGCATCCTCACCGAACTCGGCCTCGACCTCGCCGATCCGAATCTGGCCGAGACCGACCGCCGGGTGGCGAAGATGTACGCCGAGATGTTCCACGGCCTGCAGGAGGGGTCGGAGCCGGCGATCACCGTCTTCCCCAACGAGGAGCGCTACAGCGCGATGGTGATGGAGAAGCGCATCCCGTTCTACTCGATGTGCGCCCATCACCTGGTGCCGTTCTACGGCCATGCGCACCTCGCCTACATTCCGAACGACTCGATCCTCGGCCTGTCGAAGTTCTCGCGCATCCTCGAGTTCTACGCCAAGCGGCCGCAGCTGCAGGAGCGGCTGACCGAGCAGGTCGCCAACTACCTCGAGACGCGGCTCCATCCGCAGGGGGTGATGGTGGTCATCGAAGCGCGGCATCTCTGCGTCGAGATGCGCGGCGTCAAGAAAGCGGGAGCGGTGACCGTGACCTCGGCGATCCGCGGCATCTTCCACCAGCGCCCGGTACGCGAGGAGTTCCTCGACCTGCTGCGGCGGACGGAGCCGTGAAGAGCCGCGCCGCCGGCCTGCTGCTCGCGACGATCCTCGGGGCCGCGACCGCCGCATCCGCCGCCCGCGGCCGAGAACCCGACGTGTTCAACTACGCCCTCTCGCCCGAGCTGGCCGCCTGGATGGTCGGCGCGCCGGCCCGGCTGGCCACCGCCCGCGAGATCCGCGAGTTCACCGCCCTGACCGACGACGCGGCGGCGCGAGGCTTCATCGAACGCTTCTGGGCGGCCCGCGACGACGATCCGAGGCTGCCCGGCAACCCGGTGCGCGAGGCGGTCGAGGAGCGCGCCCGCGAGGCGGACCGGCGCTTCACCGAGGCGGGGCGGCCGGGCCGCGGCACCGATCGCGGCACGACCTACATCCTCTATGGCGAACCGGCGAAGATCGACTTCGAACCGAGCAAGCTCGTCGGTGAGGGGACGCTGGAGGTCTGGCACTATCCGCCCGGCGGCCGGCGCGGTCTCGACGGCAAGAAGCCGCAGCGCCAGATCCGCTTCTCCCTCGAAGGAGAGGTGACGAAGTTCTACGTCCCCGGCCACCCCGACGCGCGCACGCGGGATCACCTGTGAGCCGGCCGCGCGCGGTCTTCGCCGGCAGCGGCGTGGCGCTGCCCCCGCGCGTGGTGGCCAACGCGGCGCTGGCGCGGGTGATGGACACCAGCGACGAGTGGATCGTCGAACGCAGCGGCATCCGCGAACGGCGCTACGTCGAGAAGGGGGTCGCCTCCTCCGACCTCGGCGCCGAGGCGGCGCGCGCCGCGCTCGCCGACGCCGGCCTGGCGCCGGACGAAGTCGACTACCTGGTCTGCGCCACGATGACGCCGGATCACTACTTTCCGGGCGCCGGCACGCTGATCCAGCGCAAGGCGGGGCTGCCACCGGTGCCAGCGCTCGACATCCGCCAGCAGTGCGCCGGCTTCGCCTACGGTCTGCAGCTGGTCGAAGCGCTGATCGGCGGCGGCATTGCGCGCACGGTCCTGCTGGTCGGCTGCGACGTGCACACGTCCCTGATGCCGTTTTCGGAGGCCACCTGGGCGGCGATCGAGGGGCGCCGCGGCGAGCCGATTCCGGAGGCCGACCGGGAGTGGAACAACCGCTTCCGCCACCTGCTGGTGCTCTTCGGGGATGCCGCCGGGGCGATGGTGTTCCGCGCCTCGACGGCGGATGACGGACGCGGCATCCTCGCCAGCCGTCTGTGCGGCGACGGCGCCCACGAGGGGATCCTCACCGTCCCGGGCGCCGGATCGGCGCGCCGCCCCTGGGTCGACGCGGCGCAGATCGCGGCCGGCGAGACGGTCCCGGTGATGGAGGGGCGCCAGGTCTTCAAGCTCGCCGTCACCCGCATGCCGGAGGTCACGCTCGCCCTGCTCGCAGAGCAGGGTTTCGGCAAAGAGGATCTCGACCTGCTGGTGATGCACCAGGCCAATCTGCGCATCAACGAAGCGGCCCAGAAGCAGCTCGGCCTGCCCGACGAGAAGGTGTTCAACAACATCGAGCGCTACGGCAACACCACCTCGGCCACCCTGCCGCTCGCCTTCCACGAAGCCCGCGCCGCCGGCCGCGCCCCCGAAGGCTCCCTCGTCGCCCTCACCGCCCTCGGCGCCGGGCTGCACTGGGGGGCGGTGTTGATGCGGGTGTGAATCCGGCGCTTCCTCCTTGCGGTGAAGGGCTTGGCGTCGAGATCCCAGAAGAAGTTGCGAGGCCCAGATGCCGAACCAGTGACGCCCCAAGAGGCCGCGCTGCTAGTACTACGAGTGGCGTTGGATGAAATAGGCGAGCGACTTGCGGTTGAGCTCGCCGAGCTCCAGGAACTCGAACCGATGGATTCGGTGCTCACGCCTTTCGACCCGGGAATCGTGTTTCTGGTCGGTCTTCAGGACGGCCGCGACATCGGTTGGGCTCAAACTCGTGGCCTTCCGGGCCCCACGCAGCCGGCCTGCGATATGGGGATCGCGCCTGGCAAGGCTCGAGGCCGTACTCCAAACGGTCGCTGTCCGCGCACAGCCAGACAAGGAAGATCTGTCGCCGTCGTCGCCGAGTGGGTCGCCCCCGAGGTCTACGTGATCGACCTGGGGGAGCTCAACGATCGAGTGGTGGCCTGCGCTCCCATCGCGCCGGGGCGCCAGCGCCGCATGGCGCACTCGCGACGCCCGCCGCCGGGTTACGTCGAGAGTTTCCGGCCCAACGTGGTGATGCAGCAGGTACAGCTGCGTGCCCTGCCGCGCGACCCGCCGCTGACCGCCGACTAGATCGTTCGCCTCGAGGCCCGCTGGCGTTCCCGCCTCCCACGCACCGGGGCCCGCTGAGAGCAGGCGCCAGAGCCCGTTGCGGACGGGTGTGGAACAGCTCGCATGATCGCCGTCATTCCTCCGCGGCGAGTTCGGCGCAAGAGTTCCCGCCATGCGCGACTGTCATCGTTTGCCCTCGGCGCGAGGCTCGTTATCCCGCGGCTTTGCCGTCCGCTCGGCCGCTCGTCTGGATCACCTCGCGGAGCGACTGCAGAGCCCTGGGATCCGCGACGCGGCATCTGAACCCTCAGGCCGCACGATCAAGTATTGCGCGACGTTTCGTCCTGGAGTTCGTCGGTCTTACGTTGCAGGCTGTATCTACTCGTTCAGGAGGGTTTCCATGGTTTGCTCCCGGATTCGTTGGACTCTTCCCGTCCTTGCACTTCTTTTCGCGTCGAGCCCGTTAGCCGCGCTGGGGCCAAACGACGAGCCGCAGCGTGACGCTTTTCTCTCGAAAGTGAAGTCGGCGATCGATCTCGGCTCGCTGCAGGAGAACTTCAATCCCTACTCGGGCCAGATGATTCTGCGAGTTCCGACGGTGAATCTGCCGACCCGGGGAGGGATGGGAATCACGCTCACCGCGTACTACAACTCGGAGATCTGGAACCGAACCGACCTGAGTCTCCAAACCCACGTGGCGTCGATCGATACGGCGGACAATCTGGGGGGAGGCGGCTGGCAGCTGCACTTCGGGAAGATCTTCAATCCCAACGGCCTGGGCAGCCCGAACGAGGCGACGATCGACAACCCGCTCTTCGTCGCACCTGACGGATCCACGCGGGCGTTCTAGAACTCGATCGACTGGCCGGGGGACCTGGTCAGCGAGGACCGTTGGCGCTATCACAAGGTCGACTCGAACACCTGGCAGATCACGACGGCGAGTGGATGGACTTACACGTGCAGCACGGCGTCCGGAGTAGTCAAGCTTTCTCTGCGCGGCGAGGACATCGCGCAGTGCACTCGCTACCAAAACCCGCACGGCCTCGCGTGGACGGTGACCTACGCCGCGGGAAAGCCGGAGAGTGTGACCGACGCGTCGAGCCGGACGATCGACCTCGTCTACTGGAGCGGCACGGACCGGATCCACTATCTCGACGTCAAGGAGGGGACCACGCTTCGCCAACGGTGGACCTTCACCTACAGCTCGAGCGCTCAGCTCACTTGGGCGCATCCGGGTGGGAGCCGCACGGTCTACTCGTTGACCTCGATCGACCCCCCGGTTGGCAACGCCTGGAGCTTCACCTACAAGTCGAGCTCGACCGCGCTCGCGTCGGGCCGCTTCATGCTCTCGACGGCGACGCTGCCGACCGGAGGGACGATCACATACTCCTGGACGGGCAAGAGCTTCAACGTCGGCTGCCAGAGCGGCAACACGATCCAGAAGCCGACGCTCGCCACCCGGGTCACTGCCGGACGAGACGTGACTCCTGGGACCTGGAGCTACGGCTACGCTAACCCGGGAAGCGACGGCATGACGACCACCGTGACCGGCCCGAGCGGTTCGGGCTACAGTGAGAGCCACGTCTCGGAGGGCTACGGGAGCTACGCGCCCTACGACGGAACGATCTGGTCGATCGGGAAGCTGCGCAGCAAGACGGTAAACGATGCGGTTCAGGAAGTCGAGGACGTGATCTCGCTCGAGGAAGGCGAACTGCTGTCGAATGACTGGCGGGTGACGAGCGGCTGGGCCAACTGCGGGCAGATCCGGCGCGACAGCGGGATCCAGTTCGTCAAGCCCGTGACGACGACGCGCACGACGACCCGGGGAACGACGAGCTGGGAGACTCAGAGCAGCAACTTCGACGACTATGGCAACCCGGGGACGATCACCGAGACCGGCAACGTGAGCCGGACCACGGCGCTGACTTGGTGGTACTCGACGGCAAGCCACATGCTCGACGGGCGCGTTTCCTGTCGGAGCCAGGTGCCGGGTGAGCGAGTTCGCTACTGGTACACCGCGCTCGGCAAGGTCTCGGCGCAGAACCTGAATCCGACCTCGTGCACGGCGACGGACGGAATTCACACCGCCTACACGTACGACACGGCTGGGCAGCTAGCGTCCGAAGCCACGACGAATACCGGTGGCACCTACACGGAACGCAAGACGCGCTACGAAAACTATGCCTACGGCACTCCACGAAAGGAGATCCTCGAGAAGGGCACGGCGGAGATCTGGCTCAACCGGGAGATGACGTTCCTCGGAACTGTCGACTGGGAGGAAGACGGCCGCCGTGGTGCCGACTACCGCACCGATTTCACCTATGACAGCTGGGGCCGGCTCACGGGGATCGATCCACCCCTCGGCCACTCGACGGGGGTGAGCTACGCGAGCGACGGTTCGACGGTGACGTATACGCGAGGCGCCTCGGGCGACCAGCGGCGAACCCGCTACGCCTTTGACGGTTTCGGACGGCTTCGCGAGACTCAGGATCTCGAACGCCTCGACCGAGTGTTGACGGGATACGACAACCTGGGCCGTAAGGTCTGGGAGGCGCTCTACCTGGGAGGCAGCGCCGGGGACGTCCGCTGGTTCGACGCGGCCCAACGCCTGACGCTCGTCGAGCATCCGGACGGTGACGAGATCGACTACGTCTACTCCGGAAACTCGGTCACGGTCACGGACGAGAGCCTCGACGATACGGTGCTGAGCTATCAGGCCTTCGGCAGCCCCGAGGACAAGCGCCTGCGAACGGTGGTCGACGCCCGCGGCAAGACCTGGACCTATGGCTACCACGCGACCTACGGCACGCTGACGGGTATCACCGCTCCCGGTGGGTCCAGCGCGTATCGGACCTTCGCCTACACGACGAAGCGATTCCTGGACCAGGAGGATCACAACGAAACCGGAGTGATCGACTACGGCTGGTCGGCAGCCGGAGATCGCATGACCCGCCTGAAGGGCGGAGCCACCGTCCAGTACTCCTACGACAAGGCCGGGCGGATGACGTCGATCAATCCGGCCTCGACCACCTACGACGTCGCGATCGGCTGGAACGACGCCAGCCTGCGCACGGGCCTCGACAACGCCGAGGTCGACTACACGATCTCCTGGGATCGGGCGAAGCGGCTCGACTGGCTTTCGGCGAACTTCGGAGGCTTCAGTCGGACGGTCGATTTCACCTACGACAACCACGACCGCCTCACGACGATCACCTATCCGAGCGGCCGGCAGGTGGTCTACAGCTACGACACGAAGGGCCGGGTCAGCTCGATCACGGCGCCGGGTGCCACGGCTTACGTCTCCTCGATCACCTACAAGGCGCACGGCGGCGTGGACACGGTCGCCTACGGCAACGGAGCGAGCTCGAGCTTTACCTACGACACGCGCTTCCGGCCGACCTTCCTTGCCACGCACGGACCGGACCTCGACGTCGACTACGACCCGACCTCGCGCCTGGACTACTGGGCGACCACCGGTGGGGTAGCCCGCTCCTTCGGCTATGACGCGCTCGGGCGCCTGACGAGCGCGACGGGCCCGC
>CAYYIK010000083.1:0-12856 GCA_964471955.1 uncultured Thermoanaerobaculia bacterium
TGAACGCGGCACCGAGCACCATGCTGCCGACGATCGAGCCGACGTAGGACTCGAACAGGTCGGCGCCCATGCCGGCCACGTCGCCGACGTTGTCGCCGACGTTGTCGGCGATGGTCGCCGGGTTGAGCGGGTGATCCTCGGGGATGCCCGCCTCGACCTTGCCCACCAGGTCGGCGCCGACGTCGGCCGCCTTGGTGTAGATGCCGCCGCCGACGCGGGCGAACAGGGCGATCGAACTGGCGCCGAAGGAGAAGCCGGTGATCACCGCGATCGTCCGCTGGATGTCGCCGTCGAACAGCCGCGAAAAGACCAGGAAGCAGAGGCCGAGCCCCAGGACGCCGAGGCCGACGACGCCGAGGCCCATGACCGAGCCGCCGGCGAAGGCGATCTCGAGCGCCGGCCCGAGGCCGGTGCGCGCGGCGTGGGTGGTGCGGACGTTGGCCCGGGTCGCCACCTTCATGCCGATGAACCCGGCGAGCGCCGAGCAGAGCGCGCCGGCGACGAAGGCGACGGCCACCAGCGGCGAGGAACCGGCCTGCGAGGCGCCCGACCAGGCGAGCAGCACGGCGACGCAGGTCACGAAGATCGCCAGCACCCGGTACTCGGCGCGCAGGAAGGCCATCGCGCCGGACTGGATCGCCGTGGCGATGCGGACCATCCGGTCGGTTCCGGCCGGCTGACGAGTGACCCAGGCCGACTTCAGCCAGGTGTAGATGAGCCCGGCGGCCCCGAGCAGGGGGATCAGATAGAGAAGCGTCTCGACGTTCATGCGCACCCAGTCCGTTTCTGTTGGTTGCCGATCGGAGTCAAGGTCAGGCGAGGGGCGGAATTATGTCACAGGGACCGAGGCCGGGCGAGTCGCGGACAGGCCGTTTTTGCGGCCTCCGGCGGGGGTGCTAGGCTCGCCCGCATTCAATTGCCGGACCCGGGGAATCGCGCCGCTGGGGAGGCGCCCGGGATCTTGTTTCGGACTCGTTCGAGGAGAGCGCATGTCGAACCAGACCGCCAACGAGCAGTGGGGGACCCGCGTCGGGGTGATCCTCGCGGTCGCCGGGTCCGCCGTCGGACTCGGCAACTTCCTCCGCTTCCCGGGGCAGGCGGCCGCCAACGGCGGCGGCGCCTTCATGATCCCCTACTTCATCGCCCTGCTGCTGGTCGGCATCCCGGTCGGCTGGGCGGAGTGGACGATGGGCCGCTACGGCGGCCGCAAGGGGTTCCACTCGGCCCCGTCGATCCTCGGGGTCTTCGGCAAGGGGGCCGGCGGGCGTTACCTGGGAGTCATCGGCGTCCTCATCCCGCTCGCCGTCTCCTTCTACTACACGTACATCGAGGCCTGGTGCCTCGGGTACTTCTGGCAGTACCTGACGGGTGGCATCGGCGTCGACACGGCGGCGCCGATCGCCGAGCAGACGGCGCGCGCCGGGCAGTTCTACTCCGACTTCACCGGGCGGGGCGAGAACGGCGTCATCGCCGGCGGCTCGGTGCAGACTCTGGTCTTCTGGTTGATCACCTTCGCCATCAACATCTGGCTGGTATTCAAGGGGATCTCGAAGGGGATCGAGAAGTTCGTCACCTGGGCGATGCCGACGATGGCGGTCTGCGCGGTGATCGTGCTGATCCGGGTGCTGACGCTCGGCACGCCCGACCCGGCGCTGCCCGAGCAGAGCGTGCTCAACGGCCTCGGCTACATGTGGAACCCGAATTTCTCGGCGCTGACCAATCCCCAGACCTGGCTCGCCGCGGCGGGGCAGATCTTCTTCAGCCTCTCGGTCGGCTTCGGCGTCATCATCAACTACGCCTCGTACATGCGCAAGAAGGACGACGTGGTGCTCTCGGGGCTGACCGCTTCGGCCACCAACGAGCTGTTCGAGGTCGGCTTCGGCGGCCTCATCACGCTGACCGCGGCGTTCGTCTTCCTCGGCACTTCGAACATGATCGGCGCGGTGCAGGGCGGCACTTTCGGCCTCGGCTTCACCACCCTGCCGGTGGTCTTCGCCCACATGGGTGCCATCGGCAACCTGATCGGCGCGGTCTGGTTCCTGATGCTCTTCCTGGCCGCCATCACCAGTTCGATCTCGATGTACCAGCCCTCGCTCGCCTTCTTCCAGGAGGCTCTCGGCTGGAGCCGCAGAAATGCGACCACGCTGATGGTTTCGATCTGCGTGATCGGGTCCTTCCTGGTCATGTACTTCAGCCGCGGCGGCATTTTCTGGTCGACGATCGACGACTGGGTCGGCACCTTCCTGATCTTCGTCCTCGCCATGGTCCAGATCATCTGCTTCAGCTGGATCTTCGGGGTCCGGCGCGGCGTGGAGGAGGCGCACCAGGGCTCTCACCTGCATATTCCGCGCGTCTACCGGTTCATCATGAAGTACGTCACCCCGACCTACCTGCTGCTGGTCTTCGCTGCCTTCTGCTGGCAGAACCTCCCGGCCTGGCTGCGCTCGGTGGCCGACGAACCTTTGCGCCAGGGGGCGGTGGGGCTCATCCTGGCGACCGCGATCCTGCTAGTCATCTGCACGCGCATCGGCGAGAAGCGCTGGCGCGCTGCCGGCCTCGACGTCGACGGGCGCGAACCGGCCGGGGACTGAGAAAGGGGGAGCGATCCATGACGCCACTCGGCTGGACCTTCCTGATCGTCTCGCTCGTCTTCGTCTGGGGGCTGACGGGGTGGTGCTTCTACCGCGTGCTGACCGCGCCCGGCGAGATCGAGCGGCCGCCCGACTCGCTCGGCGGCTGAGGCCGCGGCGGTCTCGGGAGCCCGGGTGTAACACCTCGCCGGGACCGGCGTGGTAACGGTTGGAGCCGATTCTTCCGACCGAGGAGCCCGCTGGTGACCCCCGAACCCGATTCCATCTCCGCCGCGCCAGCAGCCCCCCCCGGAGGGGGCGATCCGGCCTGGCTCGAGAGCTGTTTCCGTGCCCACGGCGAGGCGGTCTACCGCGCCGCCCTGCGGGTGACCGGCAGCCCCTCCGACGCCGAGGACGTGCTGCAGACGGTCTTCCTGCGCCTCTCCCGGCGGCCGCCCGGGGAGAGCCTCGGCGCCGATCCGGGGGGCTATCTCCACCGCTCGGCCGTCCACGCGGCGCTCGACGTCCTGCGCTCGCGCCATCGCGCCGGCTGGGTGCCGCTCGAGGCCGCCGGCGAGCCGCCCGCCCGCGACCCCGGCGCGGATCCCGAGCGCGCCCGGCGAACCGCCGAGCTGCGTCGGAACCTGCGCCTCGCGCTGGCCCGCCTGTCGCCGCGAGCCGCCGAAATGTTCGCCCTGCGCTACTTCGAAGGCCTCGGCAACTCCGAGATCGCCGGCCTGCTCGGCGTGTCGACCGGGGTCGTCGCCGTCCTGCTGCACCGCACCCGTGCCCGTCTGCGCAAGGACCTGGGCACTCTGATGGGAGAAGTGTCATGAAGCGCGATTCCCTGCTCGACGAAGCCGTCGCCGCCCTGCGCGACGAGCCGGTCGATTCCGCCACCCTCGACGCGGCGCTCGCGCGCGTCGGGCGCCGTCTGGAAGCCTCCGCCTCGCCGGTCGACGAGGCCGGCGACGACAGCCACCGGATTCGCGGCTGCGAGGGGTTCCGCGCCCTGCTGCCGGCCCATCGCGCCGGGGCTCTGACCCCGGAGCGGCGGCTGCTGCTCGAAGATCACCTGCGCGAGTGCGTGCCCTGCCGGCGCGCCCGGCGCGAACTCGACCGGGCCGGTGCCGCGACCGCAGTTCCGGCGGCCGTTCGGCGCTCGGGCGGCGGGCGGAGCTGGCGCCTCGCGGCGGCTCTCGCCGGGGTCGCCCTCGGCGGTGCGGCGCTCTGGCTGGCGCTCGGCGGCACCATCGCGCCGCCGACCGCCGAGGTGCGCGTGATCGAGGGAGACCTGCTCGCCTTCGATGGCGGCCGCGCGCGGCCGCTGGCCGCCGGGGCGACGTTCGGCGAAGGTCTCGCGGTGCGCACCGGCGCCGCCTCGCGCGCCGTGCTGGTGCTCGGGGACGGATCGCGCGTCGAGATGGCCCCCCGGTCGGAGGTCTCGCTCGACCGCCGCCGCGACGGGGTGGTGGTCGCCCTCGGTCGCGGCAACGTGATCGTCGAGGCGGCCGAGCAGCGCCGCGGCCACCTCTACGTGCGTACCGACGACTGCCTGGTGTCGGTCGTCGGAACGATCTTCTCGGTGGCCCACGGCACCCGCGGCTCGCGCGTCTCGGTGCTCGACGGCGAGGTCCGGGTCGATCACGGCGCCGAGCTCGCGGTGCTGCGCCCGGGCGACCAGGTCGCCACGTCGGACCGCCTCGCCCGCGTGCCGCTCGCCGCTGAGGTCGCCTGGAGCCGCAACGCCGAGGCGTACCGCGACCGGATCGCGGCGCTCGCCGAGGTGGGGCGCCAGCTCGACCATGCCCTGGCGGTTCCGGCCGACCGCACCTCGACCCGCCTGCTCGACCTGGCTCCCGCCGGCACCACGATCTACGCGGCGCTGCCCGACGTCTCCGGGCAACTGGCCGAGGCGTGGAGCGAACTCGAGCGCCGAGCCGGCGAAAACCGGGCTCTCGCCGCCTGGTGGGACGAACACGATTCGACCCGGCTCGCCGCCGGCATCGAGCGGCTGCGCGCCTTCGGCGGTTTCCTCGGCGAAGAGCTGGTCGTCGCGGTGACCTCCGGCGGGAGTGAGGCCGGGCCGGTGATGCTGGCCGCGATCGACGACGAGCGCGGCCTCGTGGCGGCGATCGAAGCGGAGCTGGCGCGGTTCGCCGCGGCCGAGCCGTCGGAGGCCGGCGTGGAGCTGGTCGACGACCCGGCTCACGCCGTCGCCGACGGCCGGTCCCTGCTCGTCTGGCCGTCGCCGGACGGCGTCCTCGTCGCCACGCCGTCGGCCTCCCGCCTGCGCGAGGTCGCCGCGACGCTAGCCGGCGCACCGTCCGCCTTCGTCGGCACGCCGTTCCATCGCCGCCTGGCGGAGGTCTACGGCCGGGGTGCCGGCTGGCTGCTCGCCTTCGACGCCGCCACCCTGCTCGCCGGCGAGGCGCGCGAGTCCGGAGCCGCGGCCTCGCTCGCCGTCTCGGGCTTCGGCGACCTCGAGCACGTCGTGCTCGAGAGCCACACCGCCGCGGGGGCGACCGAGAACCACGCCCTGATGGCCTTCGGCGACGAGCGCACCGGCATCGCCTCCTGGCTCGCCGCGCCCGGCACATCGGGAGCGCTCGAGTTCGTCTCGCCGCAGGCGGCGGCCGCGGCGGCCGGGCTGCTCAAGGACCCGGCCGCGATGTTCGACGACCTCCTCGCTCTGGCGGGCACCGGCGACGCCGGCGCGGCGGCGCGCTTCGCCGAGGTCGAGGCCCGGCTCGGCGTCTCGCTGCGCGAAGACCTCGCCGCGGCGCTCGGCGGCGACTTCGCCGTGGCGCTCGACGGGCCGTGGCTGCCGAGGCCGGCGTGGAAGGTGGTGCTCGAAGTTCGCGACCCGGGCCGCCTGACCCACGGTCTCGACCGCCTGACCGAAGCGTGGAATCGCGCTGCTGCCGGGGAAGGGAGGGGGACGCTCGCCTGGCGCGAGGAGGCGGTCGCCGGGCGGGTCTACCGCACCCTGGCCACCGCGGGCGGCGCCGACCTGCTCCACCTCACTTTCGAGGACGGCTTCCTGCTCGCCGGGCCCTCGCGGGCACTGCTCGCGGAGTCGATCGACCGGCGCGCCGCCGGCGCCACCCTGGCCGCCTCGCGCGCCTTCCTCGACCTGCTGCCGAGTGGCGCCGAGACGGATTTCTCCGCCGTCGCCTGGCAGAACCTCGCCGCCTCGGCCGGCGAGCTCGGCAGGCTGCTCGAGGCGGCCGCCGGCGTGCCGGCGGAGGAGCGCGACCGGCTGGCGGCGCTCGCCGGCGAGCTCGGTCCGATGCTCGCGGTGGCCAGCGCGGCGGGAGATGAGGTGACGCTCGCCACGCGGGGGGGGCGCGGTCCGCTCGGTCTGTCGCTCGGCAGTCTCTTCGCGCTCGTCGGCATGGCCGGCGAAGTGGCGACTCCGCCGGCATCCGACGGCGCTTCCGGAGCCGCGGAGGTCGCCACCGCGGCGACCGCAACTTCGCCGCGGCGAGCCGCGTAGAGTTGGAGGCATGAGCGACGCGCCGCCCCTGCTCGAGCTCGACGGGCTCGAAGTCCGCCTCGGTGGGCGGCCGGTGCTCGACGGCCTGTCCGGTTGCCTGACCGGGCGGGTCGTCGGGTTGCTCGGGCCCAACGGTGCCGGCAAGACGACGCTGCTCGGCACGCTGCTCGGCTTCCACTCCCCGTCGGCGGGCCGGGCCCGCGTGCTGGGGCTCGACGTGGTCGCCGAGCGGCGCGAGCTGCTCGCCCGCGTCGGCTACATGCCCGAGAACGACGCCTTCGTCGCCGGCCAGTCGGCGGTCCGCTTCGTGCGCATGATGGCCGAGCTGTCCGGCCTGCCGCGGCGCG
The DNA here is from genome assembly GCA_964471955.1 of uncultured Thermoanaerobaculia bacterium. Taxonomy (GTDB): domain Bacteria; phylum Acidobacteriota; class Thermoanaerobaculia; order Multivoradales; family JAGPDF01; genus JACTMI01. The sequence continues at coordinate 6,417 of CAYYIK010000083.1, forward strand.
CGGCGCTCGAACGGGCGCACGAGACGCTCTTCTGGGTGGGCCTCGGCGAGGCGCGCTATCGCCCCCTCGAGACCTACTCGCTGGGCATGAAGCAGCTCGCCAAGCTGGCCCAGGCGATCGCCCACGGTCCGGGTCTGGTGCTGCTCGACGAGCCGACCAACGGGCTCGACCCGGCGGCGCGCCAGCGCATGCTGCGGTTGATTCGCGAGATCGCCGCCGCCGGTGTCCGGGTGATCCTCTCCTCGCACCTGCTGCGCGACGTCGAGTCGGTCTGCGATCAGGTCATCGTGCTGCGCGGCGGTCGGGTGGCGACCATCGCCGACCTCGCGGCCGAACGCGCCGCGCGGCGGCGCTTTCTCGAGCTCGAAACGCGCGGCGGCGACGCGGCGGGCTTCGCCGCCGCGCTCGCCGGCATCGGATGCGAGGTGGCCGAACTGGCCAACCGGCGGCTCAAGGTGGTGCTGCCCGAGGGGATCGACCCGCGCGCGCTCTGGCGGGCGGCCGGCGAGAGCGGCGTCGGCCTGCGCCGCATGACTTCGGCGCGCAATTCGCTCGAGCACCTCTTCCTGCGCGCCATGGAGGAGCCCCGTGCCGGTCAATGACCATCGTTATCGGCCGTGGACCGGCGAGCGGCGCGGCGAGCGTTCCGCCATCCTGACCATCGCGCGCCACGCGCTCGGGCGCATCGCCGCCTCGCGCCTGAGCCTGGTGCTGTTCGCTCTCGCCTGCGTGCCGCCGCTCGGCTTCGCGACGTTCATCTACCTGTCGAACAACGTGCAGATGCTCGCCGACCTCGGCTTGCGGGCGAACCTCGACCTGGTCGACAGCTCGACCTTCTTCGTCTTCCTCGTCGTCCAGTCGGGAGCCGGCTTCCTGCTGGCGGCTCTGGTCGGTCCCGGCCTGGTCGCCCCCGACCTCGCGCACGGCGCGATGCCGCTCTACCTGTCGCGGCCGATCGCCCGCCGGGACTATGTCCTGGGCAAGCTCGCCGTGCTGGCGGGAATGCTGTCGCTGATCACCTGGATCCCCGGATTGCTGCTGGTCGGCCTGCAGGCGGCGCTGGCGCCGTCCGGCTGGCTGGGCAGCCACCTGCGCCTGCCGTTCGCGCTGGTGACGGGCTCCCTGGTGTGGATCGCCCTGGTGTCACTGCTCGCCCTGGCGATCTCGGCCTGGGTGCGCTGGCGCCCGCTCGCCACCGCGATGCTGTTCATCGTCTTCGTGGTCGGCGAAGCCTTCGGCCGCGCCGTCAACGTCTTTCTCGATACCCGCTGGGGCAAGCTGGTGATCCTGGACGACCTGGTCGAGACGGTCTGGCTCGCCCTGTTCGGCGGCGTCGGCGAGGCCTCCGGCCTCGTCGGGCGCGAGCCCCTGCCGCTCGGCGCGGCGCTCGCGGCGCTCGCGCTGGCGCTGGCCCTGGCGGTGGCGATGCTGGCGGCGCGGGTGCGGGCGGTGGAGGTGAGCCGGTGAGCGACCGCGCCGGGCAGATCGTCTTCGCCGGGGTGTCGAAGTTCTACGGCGAGGTGCTCGGGGTCAACCGGATCGACCTCGCCATCGGTCCCGGCATCACGGCGCTGGTCGGGCCGAACGGTTCGGGCAAGACGACGCTGATGAACCTGCTCGCCGGCCTCATCCGGCCGACCGAGGGGGAGATCTCGGTGCTCGGCGTCCCGCCCGACCGGCCGCGCGAGCTCTGCCGGCTGCTCGGCTACTGCACCCAGTTCGACACGTTTCCGCGCGGCATCCGCGGCGACGACTTCGTCCGCCTCTACCTGCGCCTGCACGGTCTCGACGCCGCCGCGGCGGCGGCCGGAGCAGCGGTGGCGATCGAGCGGGTCGGCCTCGCCGAGGCGGCGGGCCGGCGGGTGGCCGGCTACAGCAAGGGGATGAAGCAGCGCATCAAGCTGGCGCAGGCGATCGCCCACGAACCGCGGGTGCTGGTGCTCGACGAGCCGCTCAACGGCCTCGACCCGCTGGCGCGCGCCGAGACGATCGACCTGTTTCGCCGCTTCGCCGCCGAGGGGCGGCACGTGCTGATCTCCTCGCACGTGCTGCACGAAGTCGACGATCTGGCCGATCGGGTGATCCTGGTGCACGGCGGCTACATCGTCGCCGAGGGGGCGATCGACGGCGTGCGCGACGAGATGGCCGAGGAGCGCCCGCTGCAGGTGCTGGTGCGCTGCGACCGGCCGTCGCTGCTCGCCGCCCGGCTGTTCTCCGAGGATCACGTGGTCGAGGCGAAGCTCGACGCCGACCGGCGCGGCGTGCTGGTGCGCACCGGCGACGCCGACCGGCTCCTCGAAGTGGTGCGCCAGCTCGCCGCCGCGGGTGAGCTGGAGATCGAAGCGCTGCTGCCCGCCGACGAGGACGTGCAGTCGGTCTACCAGTACCTGATCGGTGGCGACGCCCAGGGGGCGAGCTGAATGGAGACTCCGACGATTCCGACCGGGGCGGCGCTGGTGGTGCGCCAGCTCGGCGCGATGCTCGGCCTCGAGCTGCGCAAGACCTTCCTGCGCCTGCGCGCGCTGCCGGTCGTAGTGATCGCCTTCCTGCCGGCAACGCTTGCCCTGTTGCGCCTCGCCGGCTCCGAGCTCGGCAGCATGCGCGCGACTCCAGCGGCCGAGATGGCGCTCTCCTACGCCAACCTCTTCCAGTTCTTCTTCCTGCGCCTCATCGTCTTCTTCGTCGCCTTCGCGGTCTTCACCTATCTGGTGCGCGGCGAGACTGCCGAGCGCAGCCTTCACTTCTACCTGCTGGCGCCGCTCGACCGGAGCGTCTTCCTGCTCGGCAAATACCTCGCCGGATTGCTCGGCGCCGGGGCGCTCGTCCTCGCCAGCCTCGCCGCGCAGCAGCTGCTGCTCTTCCTGCCCGCCGCGACGACCGGCGGTGGCGCCTACCTGTTCGGCGGTCCCGGGGCGGGTCACGCCGCCGCGTACGCGGCCGTCTCGCTGCTCGCGGTGGCTGGCTACGGGGCGGTCTTCACCGCGCTGGCCCTGGTGGTGCGCAATCCCATGCTGCCGGCGGCCGCCATCCTCGGCTGGGAGTGGGTCAACCCCTTCCTGCCGTCGCTGCTGCAGAAGGCCTCGGTGATCCACCATCTGCAGGCGCTCTGCCCGCTGCCGGTGGCGCGCGGGCCCTGGGCGCTCCCCGCCGAGCCGACCGCGGCGCCGGTGGCGATCGCCTCTCTGCTCGTGCTCGCCACGCTCCTGCTCGTCCTCGCCGCCCGCCGCGCCCGCCACCTCGAGGTCCGCTACGCCGGCGAGTGACCCGCCGGCCGAAGCCCGGCGCGAGGTATCCGGCCGGTGCGAGGGACCCACGAGAATGCCGCCTGCACTATGCTCGCCCCGGAGACTGCGGGGAGCGAGCCATGGCCAGAACGGAGAAGAAGGCGACGAACAACGGCGAGGCGGCGGCGCGGGCGAAGTCCGGACCGGCGGGGGCGGCGGCGGCGGGCGGGGGCGCCGGGGAGCCGGGGAGCCGGCCGGCGACGCGCGCCCGCCGGCCGCGGCCGGAACGGCCGGTTCGCTCCCGGCCCGAGTCGCTGCGGCTGCGCTCGATGGGCGCCAGCCTCACCGTGTCGGACATCGAGCGGGCACTGGTCTTCTACGGCAAGGGGCTGGGCTTCTTCGTCGCCCAGCGCTGGGAGAGTGACGGCAAGCTCGAGGGCGTGACCCTGCGCGCCGGCGTCTGCGAGCTCAACCTGACCCAGGACGACGGGTCGAAGGGGCGCGAGCGCAAGCTCGGCGAAGGGGTCCGGCTCTGGCTCGAGACGGTGCAGGACCTCGACGCCATCGCCGAGCGCGCCGAGAGCTACGGAGCGCTGATCACCGACTGGCCGGCGGAGCGCTCCTGGGGCGTGCGCAGCTTCTCGCTCGACGACCCGGACGGCTACCACCTCAGTTTCTTCCGCCGCCTCGAAGGCTGAGCGGCGCCGCGAAGCGCGGGGGTGCGAGCCGTTTCGGGCAGGATCACGGCTCGGGTGGCCAGCTCGCGCACGGGCGGAATCCCGCCCGCCAGAGCGGCGAGCAACAGGTCGCGCCGGGTCACGAAGCCGACGAGATCGTCGCTGCCGGGCTCGAAAACCGGGAAGACGGGCTGCTCGGCCTCCGCGATCTTGCGGCGGAGCGCTTCACCGGACTCCGCAGGATCACGCGGGTCGAGAGCCGGAGAAGGGCGACGGCGGGTGCCGTGAGGCGGGCGAGCCATCCGATGGGGCCTGCCATCGCCGCGGCGACCCTTTCGGCGTGATCGAGGCCGACCCGCTTGGGTACGAGCTCGCCGAGGACCAAGGAGAGAAACGTCACGAACAGTACGACCAGTGCGAAGGCGATCGCCTCCGCATACGGGGCAAGCGTGGCCGGGCGCGCTTGGCCGAAACGATGGCGAACTCCGACATCGCGAAGACGCCGTTGAGCGGGACCAGCGTCAGAATCACCGAGATCTCGACGAGGATGTTCATGCCGGCCCCCCCGGCGGCCGAGCTTAGTGGACGTGCCGGCGGATTCCCGGCCCCCATCCGGCCTCACATCCAGTCGCGATCCGGGAGACGGCGAGCGTCCAGCTCGCGCTGCACGACGGAACGCTCACGGTCGGAGGCCGCTGGCTCAAGTTTGACAACGAGATCGAGAAGACGCTAGCTTTCGCGAGGCCTGCCTAGAACTGTCAAATTACTGCCATGTCGCGGCGCATGCCCCTTATTGTGCGCCACGGCCGGCTCGGAGGCATCGCATGCATCCAGCGCGCTCAGCCCGCCCATCGCACCCGACTCCGCGCGGGGAACTCGTATTCGCCATGGCGGCGACCTTCCTTCTGGGCTTGGGGGGGGGGGGGGGGGATGGCGCAGCAGGTTCCGAACGCCTCGCTCGGATTTCGGCCGGAAAAGGTCTTCGATCTGGGTGAATTCGACGACGTCTCGATTTACTCGGGGAGTCTTTCCGTCGCCCTTCCGCTCGGCCCGAGCTACCCGCGGGACGCCGGGCGGTCGCTTCAACTCTCGCTCAACTACATCAGTTCGGCCTGGACCTATCGGGTCGACTTCACGCACTGGGAGGACTGCATCTACCCGCCGGAAGAGCAGTGCCGACCGGTGGAATCCCAGCCGAAGGCCTACGCTCGAGGCGGCCTGGGGTGGATGGTATCGCTGGGTGAGTTGCTCGCCCCGAACAACCTGAATGTCTGGAACCCCGTGCCGGGGTTCGTGTACGTGTCAAGCGATGGGGCGGAGCACACTTTCTTCAATACTCTGAGGGAGGCCGATCCGGAAGACCCCGGCGACAGCGGGTCGACGCAGCTCACGCGTTACACTCGCGACGGCTCGTTCCTCCGACTCCGCCAGGTGACTGCCAATGTCGACTACCGCGTCGACCTCCCCAACGGCGACCAGCATCTCTTCCACAACTACGGCACGACGGCCGGCCCCGACTACCGGCTCTCAACGATCACCGATCCGTTCGGTAACACGGTAACGCTCACATACGGAGCGGACCACCTCGAAATTTCGGACGGTTATCGGACCCACCGGATCGAGTACGAGGCCACCGGTCTTCCGCGCCAACCCCGCGTGATTTCCAAGGTACGCATCGCCTGCTTTCAGTGCGCCGCGGGTACCTACGGCGACTATGTCTTCAACTACGCCACGGCCAACGTCGATCCGCCGCCGGGAAACAGCTTCCTCTACTGGCCGGGGCCGCGGACGGTCCGAATCCTGACGAGCATCACGCGGCCAGATGGCCTGTCGATCGGCTTCCAGTACTCCTCGAGCCTGCAGGGCCTTCTGACCCGGGCCGATCTGCCGACGGGCGGCGCGCTGGAGTGGCAATGGGGTGCGATCGATTTTCCGGCGTTTCGCAAGAATCGGCAGGTCGATGTCGAGCCCGGAGACGAGGACGTCTACCAGACCGCCTACGGCGTATCTGCTCGGCGTCACCGCAATGCCAGCAACGCGATCGTCGGTGAGTGGACCTACGCCCGGCAACACGACGGCACGTTCAACCAGCCGGCGGAAAAGTTTCAGGTTACGGTGGTCACGCCATTGAAGGACAAGAGTGAGCACTACTTCTCCGTCTATCCAGTGATCTGGACGACGGGCAGTCCGCCGCCGCAGTGGGGCACCAAGGCTGCCGAGTTCGGATTGCCATTCACCCGCGCGACGCCGGACGCCGTCGTCGGCGACAGTGTCCAGCGCTACCTGTCCTCCGAGCACTTCGACTGCAATGCCTCGGGCGAAGAGTGCGTCAAGAAGCGCTCGGTCTTCGTCGCTTACGAGCTGGACGACGCGCTCCAGGGGCAGAGCCCGTTCGGGGCGCTGTTCAACAAGAACCGCCGCGTTCTGTCGGAGCGGACGGTTTACCATGACGACGGCGATCGGTGGACGCTTCGTACGCACCAGGTGTCACTGCTACGCCTAAATTCCCCCCGTGTGCGCAGCTAAAAATCCCCCCCAT
>CAYYIK010000084.1:0-12443 GCA_964471955.1 uncultured Thermoanaerobaculia bacterium
TGCACGTCATGAAGTACGACCCCGGCGCGCCGCTGCACGACCGCTACAAGGTCGAGTTCGACTTCGTCTCGGCCGAGGAGTGGCAGACGCTGGCCAACTACTGCCTGACCATCAACGCCTTCTTCGGCTGGGACTTCAACTCCTGCGAGTCGCTGCGCCAGAACGGTGTCTTCCACCCGATCGATTTCGCCAACGCCTGTCCGGACTCGCAGGTCACCTCGCTCCACTACCACTTCCCCTGGCTGGTGAAGGCGAAGCTGAAGTGGGCCCTGTTCGTCGCGGCGACCCGGCGGCGCATGCGCAAGAACCTCGACTGGGAGCCGTTCTTCGAGATCGCCGCCTCCGGCGCGCCGTTCCGGGACCGCCTCGCCGGCTATGCCCGGCTGGCCCACGAGCGCTTCGAGAGCGACCGCTTCGTCGAGTTCTGCGCCCGCCACCTGCCGCACATCGACGAGGTCGTCTGGGAGTTCTTCGGCACGCCGGAGGCGAAGCGGGCGGTGCGGCTGAAGGTCGAGGCGCTCTTTCCGCCGCACGAAGTCGAGTCGTTCACCGAGCACTTCTGGGGGCTGATTCAGTTCTGGCGCAAGACCGAATCGGACTATCTGTCGCGGCGGGACGCACCGCAGCCGTGAGCGCTGCACCGGTCGCCCTCCGGCTCCCGCTGCAGTGGGGCGAGATGGACTCCTACCGGCACGTCAACAACGCCGTCTACTTCCGCTGGTTCGAGAGCGCCCGCATGGAGTACTTCTCCCGGATCGGCTGGCCGGAGATCGAGCGGGCGAGCGGCGTCGGACCGATCCTCCACTCGACCCAGGCCCGCTTCCGGGCGCCCCTCGAGTGGCCCGACGAGGTCGTCGTGACCACCCGCGTGCGCGAGCTGGCGGAGGACCGCTTCACCATGGCCTACGAGGTGGCGAGCCAGCGGCTCGGGCGGCTCGCCGCCGAGGGGTGGGGGGTGATCGTCGCCTTCGACTACCGGGCGGGTGGGAAGGCGAGCCTGCCGGCGCCGGTACGCACCGCGATTCTCGAGCTGGAGGGGGAGTCGCTCACTCTCACCCCGTGAACGCTCCCGCCCGCCTCCTGCTGGGGGATGTCGGCGGCACCTGGATCCGCCTCGCCCGCGCCGCGGCGGAGGGGCCGCTGGTCGGCCTGCGCGCCCTGCCGGCGGCGAGGTTCGCCGGGCTGGCCGAAGCGGTGGAGCGTTACCGCGAGCTCGAAGGGCTGCCTGCCGACGCGTTCGACGCCGCCGGCATCGCCGTCGCCGGGCCGGTCACCGACGACGCGGTCGTACTGACCAACCTGCCGTGGAGCTTCTCGCGCGAGGCGCTGCGCGCCGCGCTGGGCGTCGAACGGCTCGTCCTGCTCAACGATCTCGAGGCGGTGGCGCGCGCCTTGCCCCGGCTCGCCGCCGACGACTTCGAAGCGCTGCACGCCGGGCCCGGCGATCCGGCTGCGCCGCACGCCATCCTCGCGCCGGGCACCGGGCTGGGGATGGCCGCCGCGATTCCGACGGCGGGCGGCTGGCGGAGCCTCGCCGGCGAAGGCGGCCACCGCGACCTGGCGGCCGTCGACGAGCGCGAGTGGCTGGTCGTCGAGCGGCTGATCGGCCGCTTCGGCCGCGCTTCGGCCGAGCGCGCGGTGAGCGGACCGGGGCTCGCGGCGATTCACGACGCCTTGCGGGCGCTCGACGGCCTGCCGCCGGCGGCCGGGTCGCCGGCCGACATTACGCGGCGGGCGCTCGCCGGCGACGACCGGCACGCCGGCGAGGCGGCGCGGCTCTTCTCGGGCTGGCTCGGCGCGCTCGGCGGCGACCTCGTGCTGACGCTCGGCGCCCGGGGCGGTCTTCATCTGGCGGGCGGCATGCTCGCGGCGATGGGCGCGGCGTTCGACCGCGAGCGCTGCTTGGCCCGGTTTCTCGCCAAGGGGCGCTTCGCCGGCTATCTCGCCGAAGTCCCGGTGCGCCGGATCGTCCACCCCGCGCCCGCCCTGCCCGGCGCCCGTCAGGCGCTGCTGGAGGCATCGCCCGCCTGAGCCGGTCCCGGCCGGCGTTCGGTGACCGCGGCGAGCTCGGCGAGGCGATCGGCGAGGGCCGGGTCGAGGCTGCCCGGGGCGAGGCGCCAGGTCCAGTTGCCGCCCGGCACGCCGGGCCGGTTCATCCGCGCGCCGCGCCCGAGGCCGAGCAGGTCCTGCATCGGCGCTACGGCGAGCTGCGCCGGCGAGGTGTAGGCGACCCGCAGCAGCGCCGCGGGAAGCTGGCGCGCCGTGCCGCCGACGTAGGCGAGGACGCGCCGGCGGGTGGCCGCGTCGAGACCCGAAAACCAGCCGCGCACGGTGTCGTTGTCGTGCGTGCCGGTGTAGACGACCGTGTCGCGGCCGTAGCGGTGGGGCAGGTGATCCGACGGCTCGGCCGCGAAGGCGAACTGCAGCACTTTCATTCCGGGCAGGCCGAAGGCCCGGCGCAGTTCGTCGACCTGCGGCGTGATCTCGCCGAGGTCTTCAGCCACCAGCGGCAGGTCGCCGAGCCCGTCGCGCAGCGCCTCGAACAGAGCCCGTCCGGGGCCGGGGACCCACCGCCCTTCGCGCGCCGTGGCGGCACCGGCCGGCACCTCCCAGTAGGCCTCGAAGCCGCGGAAGTGGTCGAGGCGGACGAAGTCGGTTCGCCGCAGGTTAACCCGCAGGCGTTCGATCCACCAGGCGAAGCCGTCGGCCGCCAGGCGGTCCCAGCGGAAGAGAGGATTGCCCCACAGCTGGCCGTCGGCGCTGAAGTAGTCGGGCGGCACGCCGGAGAGGCCGAGCGGCCGCCCTGCGGCGTCGAGGTCGAACAGCTCGCGGTGGATCCACAGGTCGGCGGCGCCGGCGGCGAGGTAGATCGGCACGTCCCCCAGGATGCCGATCCGGCGCGCCCGCGCCTCCTCGCGCAGACGGCGCCACTGGCGGTCGAAGATCGCCTGCAGAAACTGCTGGTAGGCGATCTCGGAGGCGAGCTCGCGGCGCGCCGCGGCGATCGTCTCCGGCTCGCGGTCGCGCAGCGCCTGCGGCCAGGTGCTCCACGCCCGGCGCTCCTCGCCGCGGCGCAGGGCGGCGAAGAGCGCCCAGTCGGCGAGCCAGCCGCGCTGCTCGGGCGCCTCGCTCCAGGCCGCCAGCTCGTCGCGCAGCGCCGCCGCGGCCGGCCCGGCGAGGCGCGCGAAGGCGCGGCGATGCAACGTCTCCTTCCATGCGGCGACGCGGTCGAAGTCGACGCGGTCGGGCCGCCCGCCGGGGCCGGGGGCGAGCTCGTCGCCGAGGAGCAGGCCGTCTTCGACCAGCCGCTCCGGCGAGATCAGCAGCGGGTTGGCGGCGAAGGCGGAGAGGGCGCCGTAGGGGGAGCCTTCGAAATCCGGCGGGCCGAGCGGCAGAACCTGCCAGACGCTCTGGCCGGCGCGGGCGAGCCAGGCGAGGAAATCGACCGCGCGCGGGCCGAGGTCGCCGATGCCGAAAGGGCCGGGCAGCGACGTCGGGTGGAGCAGCACCCCCGCCCAGCGTCCTGTCGTCGATTCCGCCATGAAAAAAACCCTCCGACGACCCGGGATGCTATCCGCATCCGGAGCGCCGGAGGGTCGGGTACCCGTGCGGTGACGGGTCAGGGGATGCCGGTGACGGGATCCGACCAGACGCAGAGGTCGCCCGTCTCGAAATCGTCGGCGAAGACGAACCCGGGCGAGAAGGAGAAGGCCACCCGGCACGGCGTCCCCGGCCGGAAGATCGTGAGCTCGTGCAGGTCGATCTGGTCGGGCCCGACGTCGGCGTCGAACCAGAAGTTGTAGAGAGTCGACCAGCGCAGGGCGTTGGCGTTGGGTGCCGTGTCGAACAGGTCGGTCTGCCAGCTGACCGAGCCGTCGAGCGGTTCGACGGTCGAGCCCCAGTCGGTGGTCGAGTAGGGGAAGCCGGTGCCCGGCTCGTATTCGCCCGAATGGTGGTCGATGTCGCGGAAGCCGACGTCGGAGAGCGTGGCGCCGTCGGCGAAGTCGATCAGCAGGCGGCGCGCCGCGCGGTCCGAGTTCATGTTGTGGACGAAGTACTCGTAGTGCCAGGTCGCTCCCGGGCCCACCGTCGGCGGCGCCGTGACCACGCGGCCGACGTGGAAGGCCTGCTCGGGGCCGCCGGGGGCGCCGATCGGAACCCGGATCAGCTCCGCTCCCGGCTGCGTCGCGGCCCAGGCGTCGACCGCCCACCGCTCGCGCACGGTCGAAGCGGTCAGCGACAGCACGTGGTCCGGTGCCGCGCCGAAGCTCGCCGGCCGGTAGGAGGCGTTGTTGAGGCCGTTGCCGGCCATGGCGTCGTTGTCGGAGATGTAGTGCGCCTCGGCCCAGTAGAGGGCGCCGGCGTTCTGCGCCGGATCGAGGTCGGCGACGGCGATGCGCATCCGCTGGTCGACCACGTCGTCGGTGGGGACGACCGTCTCGGGGAACGGGAAGACGCCGGTGGTGGCGTTGACCTCGGACGGCATGCCCATCGGCCGGCTGCCGTTGAGGCTGCTGCCGTAGGTGTCGGTGCAGCCGATGCCGAGCTGGTTGCCGCCGAGCGGCGGAATCGTGCACTGCTGGCCGCTCGGGCCGGTGCAGCTCGACCCCCCGTTGGAGTTGGTCGACAGGAAGCCGTGCTTGAGCCAGCTCGAGCCGACCTGGGTGAAGCGCCCCTCCTTGAGGCGGAACATGTTCTGCGCGATGACCGGGTGCTGCTCCCAGGTGAGCGGCGGGCAGCCGCCGCTGTTGTCGCACCAGTTCACCGGCTCGTCGCCGATGTTGCAGGAGGTGGTGCCGATGGCGTAGCCGCGATCAATGCCGTCGGTGCCGTAGGAGCTGACGCCGGAGATCGAATAGACGGTGACGTCGGGACCGACCTGGGCCGAGGCCGCCGGGGCGAGGGTCGCGGCGGCGGCGCAGGCGATCAGCCAGTTGCGGATACGGGTGGTGCGGACTGTCGGCATCGATTCCTCCCGATTCGGTTCGGCCGTCATGGCCGGATTCCCTGAGTCCCTCCGGGGGCGCCCGCCGGCTCCGGCGACGCCTCCAGCTGCTGCAAGAGCGAACGGACGCCGGCGGCGTCCGGGTGATCGGTCAACCAGGTTCGCAGCGCCGCCACTGCCTCGTCCCGCCGCCCGAGAGCGAACAGCACCCGCGCCCGGAGCGCCTGCAGCTCGCCGTCGTCAGGCGCCTCGGCGATCGCCCGCGCGTAAACGGCGAGCGCGGCGTCGTAGCGGCCGACGCTGGCGAGCATGCCGGCGAGGTTCTCGCGTGCCGGCCGGTGCGACGGGTCGAGCTCGAGAGCCCGACGGAAGAATCCGATCGCCAGGTCGGACCTTCCCTGATATGCGGAGACGACGCCGGAATCATAGGACAGGGCGGCGGAATCGGGAAAGCGGGCGCGGCCGCGGGCGAGCACCTCGGCCGCGGCGTCGAAATCTCCGCCGCCGGCGAGCAGGGCGGCCTGGGCCGACCAGGGCTCCGGGTGCGTGGCCGCCAGAGTGATCGCCCGCTCCCCGGCGCGGCGCACCGCGGCGAGATCCCCCCGCTCGGCGGCGGCACGGGCCTCGAGGCGGGCGAGCTCGTAGCTGTCCTCGCCGCGCTCGACCGCCCGTCGCGCCGCCGCCGGGAAGGCGGCGAGGTCGCCGGCCAGGTAGGCGAGCACCGCCTGGTCGAGCGCGGCTCCTCGCCAGGGGAGGCCGGCCAGCCGCTCGACGGTGCGCCAGCGGGCGCGCGCCCGATCGACTCGCGCCCGTGCCGCGGCGGCGAGTTCGAGTGACGGGTTGGTGGGGTCGAGGATCCGCTGGCGCTCGGGCAGCAGGGCGGCGACGTCGCGCCCGGCGAGAGCCGCGGTGGCGCGCAGGGCGCCGGCGCCGGCGAGGGCGAGGGTGAGCAGGGCGAGCAGCGCCGCGGCGCCGCGGCCGGCCGGGGTGAGGCGTCCGGCGGCGCGCAGCCGCACATGCCGCCAGGCGAAGTCGCGGCGGCGGGCCAGGCGCAGACCGAGCAGGCCGAGGGCGGCCCCGACCCCGGCGCTACCGAGCGACATCAGAAAGGGGACCTGGCCGTAGAGGCCGCGCAGGCTGAGGAAGGTCGCGGCGAAGACCGCCGCCGCGAACCCCTCCTCGGCCCGGCCGAGCGCCGGCCGGTGCGGGCGTGGCGCCGCGTCCGCGCGGGCCGCCAGCGAGGGGCGGCCGAAGCCGAAGTAGAGCGCGTCGTTCGGGCAGACGCTGACGCAGTCGCCGCACTTCATGCAGCCGGGGTCGACGACCATGCGGTGGAGGGCGACCTCCTCGTGCACGCGGACGTTGGAGGTGCACACCGCGGTGCAGTGGCCGCACCCCTCGCAGGCGTCGGTCACCCGCACCCGCAGCGGCGCCACCCGGTCGGCGGCGGCGAAGGCGGCGCCGTACGGGCAGGCGTAGGTGCAGAACCCCTTGGCGCCGAGGAACCAGATGCAGCCGAAGCCGCAGATGACGAAGGTGAGGATGCCGATCGTCCAGCCGGGGAAGGTCGACCAGAAGTGCTCGGTCGTCCACTCGCTGCCGGTGAGCGCGAGCCGGTCACCGATCGCCAGACGGTAGACCGCCGGCCAGAGGAACATGTAGAAGAAGGCGAGCGCCGGGACCCAGGCGAGCAGGCGCGAGCGCAGCGGCCGCGGCCGGATGCCGACGCGCTCGAGCAGCCAGCGCGAGAGGTCCTGCAGGGCGACCAGGTGGCAGGCCCAGCCGCAGAACCAGCGGCCGAACAGGGCGGTGAGCAGGATCGCCGCGGCGAAGAAGACGACGCCGGCGTTGACGATCCCGGTCTTCGCCAGGGCCATCGCCTCGGACGGCTCGACCGGAGTGACCGTGCGCCCCGAGGTCAGCCAGTGGGCGATGTGCGCGGCGATCGCCAGGTGCACGGCGACGAGCACCGCGGCGCGCCAGCGCCCCATGGTGGAGCGGCGCACGGCGGGCGCCGGAGCGGCCGGAATCACCGGCAGCGACACCCGCCCCGCGGCGGACTTCGAGGAACTGGACGACCTGGGCACCGGAGGGCGTCAGCGTACCACCAGGCGGCCGCTCCGGCTGTCAACCGGCTGTCACGGCGTCAGATCGACCACGGCCGACCAGCGGCCGGAGTCGCCGGTTTCGAAATCGTCCTCGAACAGCCCCCGCCAGGCGGTCCAGAAGCAGCCGTCGCCGTTGTGGATGCACTCGATCCGCCCGGCGCCGCCGACGACGACGTAGAGCTCGCCGTGACGGTCCTCGGCGAATCCGTAGGTGCCGTGCATGCCGCTGCGCCAGCAGGCGGAGTCGACCGTCGCCGGGGCGGCCGGGTCGAGCACCGTGGTCTTCCAGATCTGGCCGCAGCTGGCGTCGCCGTAGAAATAGTCGCCGGCGATCGACGGCACCAGCTCGCCGCGGTAGCGATAGCCGCCCATGATCGACGCCCACCCCTGCGGATTGCCGTGGCAGAGGATCGGGTCCCAGAGGCCCGAGCCGCGCGGAAACTCGCAGGTCGTGCCGGGGTCGACCGGGCAGCCCGAGGTCGAGCAGCTCGACGGCGAGACCGAAGAGGCCGCGCACCCCTCGCGGCAGACCCAGCCGAAGTTGACCGGTGCCGCGGTGGCGGCGCGCTGCAGGTTGATCTCCTCCCAGTTGTCCTGGCCGACGTCGCCGATGTAGAGGTCGCCGGTGGCGCGGTCGAAGCTGAAGCGGAAGGGGTTGCGCAGGCCGAGCGCCCAGACCTCGTCGCAGGCGGGCTCCTGGCCGAAGTACGGATTCGAGCTGGGAACCTCGTAATTGGCGACGGTGCCGCCGTCCTGGCAGTCGTCCGGCGCCCCGGCGCCGGGGTCGATCCCGCGCACGTCGAGGCGCAGCATCTTGCCGGCGAGGGTAGCGGGATTCTGGCCGTCGCCGCTGGCGCCGGCGTTGCCGTCACAGGCGCCGCCGCCGTCGCCGGTCGAGACGTGGAGGAATCCGTCGGGGCCGAAGGCGAGCCAGCCGCCGTTGTGGTTCGACGCCCCGGCGTGGTTGATGACCAGGATCACCGTGGCGGAGGCCGGGTTGCCGACATCCGGATTGCCGGCAGACCGTTCGTAGCGTGCGATGACGATGTCGCCTTGTTCGATCTGGCCAGACGTCGCCGCGGTGTAGAAGACGTAGAGCTCACCGGTCTCGGCGTATTCGGGATCGACTGCCAGCGCCAGAAGCCCCTGTTCGGATCCCCCGTTGTACACCGGCCCGCCGACGTTGTCGCGCAGATCGAGAAACGGCGTCGGCAGGATGGTGTCCGACGGGCCGTCCCAGACCCAGATCACTCCCTGCTGGGTCGAGATGAATCGCCGCCCGCGGCCGTCGTCCGGATCGACGAAGGCGGTCGGCGAGTTGGAGGTCGGCGTCGGCAGGGTCGGAAAGTCGCCCGAGCTGATCAGGGTGGACAGCCCGACCGGCGGTGCGGGGGTGCACGAGCCGCTGCACGAGGCGGTCTTGCAGGCGGTCGCGGCCTCGGCCGGCGGCGCGGCGACGGCGGCGGCGAGCAGCAGCGACAGGGCGGCATGGACTCTGCGCGAGTTGGCGTTCACCGATCTCTCCCGGGACGTTGGTGAATTTGCGGCTGGAAACGCGCAGCCTAACGCGCAGCCGGCGCCGGCGGGGTGGACGGCTTCACAGGCGGCGCGGCAGTCGCGCCGGAGTCAGCGCGCCCGCCGCAGGCGACCGTAGGCCTTCTCGTACTCGAGTACCTGGCGGTCCCAGGAGAAGTCCTTCGCCATGCCGTTGCGCTGCAGCTGCCGCCAGGCCTCCGGGTCGGCGTGGACGCGCAGGGCCGTGTCGAGCGCCCAGCGCAGTCCCTCGGGGGTGAAGTGGTCGAACAGAAAGCCGGTCCCCTGGCGGCTGACCGGATTCCACGTCTCGACCGTGTCGGCGAGCCCGCCGGTGCGCCGCACCACCGGCGGCGTGCCGTAGCGCAGGCTGTACATCTGGTTGAGGCCGCACGGCTCGTAGCGCGACGGCATGAGGAAGATGTCGGCTCCCGCCTCGATCCAGTGCGCCAGCTCCTCGTTGTAGCCGCGGTAGTACCAGACCTTGCCCGGGAAGGTGACCTGCAGCCAGGCGAGGAAGGACTCGTAGCGCTCCTCGCCGCTGCCGAGGGCGACCAGCCGCACGTCGCGATGGAAGAGGAACTCCGGCAGCGTGTCGAAGAGCAGGTCGAACCCCTTCTGCGCGGTCAGCCGGGAGACCAGGCCGAGCACCGGAGCGCGCGGTGTCGTCGCCATGCCGACCTTGGCGAGCAGTGCCTGACGCGTCGCCTCCTTGCCCGCCAGATCGGCCGCCGAGTAGCGCTGCGGAATGTACGGATCGCCCTCCGGATTCCACTCGCCGTAGTCGACGCCGTTGACGATGCCGACCAGGTGGTCGGCGCGCGCCCGCAGCATGGCGTCGAGGCCGAAGCCGTGCTCGGGCGTCTGGATCTCGCGCGCGTAGGTGCGGCTGACGGTGGTGAGCAGGTCGGCCCAGATCAGCCCGGTCTTGAGGAAGGAGAAGCGGCCGGCGGCGAGATCTTCGCGGTGCAGCAGTTCGCCGTGCGGCGTCAGGCCGAGGTCGGCGATGACCCCGGCGGCGAAGGTCCCCGGATAGCCCAGGTTGTGCAGGGTGAGCACCGTACCGGTCTCGCCGAAGAGACGGTCCCAGGCGTAGAGCGAGCGCTGGTAGACCGGCAGCAGCGCGGTGTGCCAGTCGTGGGCGTGCAGCACGTCGGGCGACCAGCCCATGCGCTGGCAGCACTCGAAGACCGCCCGGCAGAGCAGGCCGTAGCGCAGGTACTCGTCCCAGTCGGAGGAGTAGATCCGATCGTGGTGGTAGAGCGCCGGACAGTGGACGAAGTAGACGTCGACCGGGCTGGCCGGCAGGCGGGTGGTGAGAATCGAAAAGGTGAAGCCGCGCTCGCCCATCCGCACTTCGATATCGCGCAGGAAGTCGACGGCGACGAACGGGAAGTCGAGCTTCGCCACCGGAGCGTAGAAGGGGAGGAACACCCGCACGTCGTGGCCGCGCCGGCCGAGCGCGCGCGCCACCCCGGCGACGACGTCGCCGAGGCCGCCGGTCTTGGCGAACGGGGTGACCTCGGCGGCGGCGTGGGCGATGCGCAGCGGCATCAGATCACCGTGCCCGGCGGGATGGTGGTCCCCTTCGGCACGACGATCACGCCGCCGCGGATCGACCAGCTCTCCGTCTGCGCGTCCTGGATGCCGCTCTCGTTGAGCAGCCGGCAGCCGTCGCCGATGCGGACGTTGAAGTCGAGGATGGCGTTGCGGATCCGGCAGTCGCGGCCGACGCCCATCGGGACGCCGTTGGCGCTGGACTCCTCGAGGCTCTCGAAGTGGTTGGCGCCCATCAGGATGGTGCGCTCGAGCGAGGTCCCCTTCTGCACCACGGCGCGGATGCCGATGAGCGAGTCGGTGATCCTCGCGCCGGTGATGATCGACCCCTCGCAGAGGATCGAGCTGCTCACCGTGCACTGATTGATCTTCGTCCCCGGCAGGAAGCGGGCGTGGGTGTAGATCGGGTAGTCGGGGTCGTAGAGGTTGAGCGGCGGCAGCGGCCGGGTGAGGTCGAGATTGGCCTCGTGGAAGCTCGGGATGGTGCCGATGTCGGTCCAGTAGCCGTCATAGGGGAAGGCGAAGACCCGCGAGCCGGAGAGCGCGGCGGGGATGACCTCCTTGCCGAAGTCGGTGTAGGGGCTGCCGACCAGGATCTCGCGCAGGATCTCGGGCCGGAAGACGTAGATCCCCATGCTGGCGAGGAAGGAGCCCGGGGCGACGGGGAAGCCGAGCGCCCGCGTCGTCGCATCGTCGAGGGCGAGGCCGTCGAGCTCGGCGTCGGTGCGCGGCTTCTCGAAGAACTGCGCCACCCGGCCGTCGGCGCCGAGGCGGAGGATGCCGAAGCCGCGCGCCTCCTCGCGGCCGACCGGCTTGACCGCGATGGTGATGTCCGCCTGGCTCTCACGGTGATGGAGGACGAAGCGCTTCATGTCCATCAGGTAGAGCTGGTCGCCGGAGAGGACCAGCACTTCGGTCGGATTCTGGTCGTCGATCAGCCGGGTCAGGTTCTGGCGCACCGCGTCGGCCGTCCCCTGGTACCACTCGCGGTTGTCGAGCCCCTGCTCGGCGGCGAGGATGTTGACGAAGCCGGCGCGGAAGGCGTCGAAGCGGTAGGACTGCGAGATGTGGCGGTGCAGGCTCTCGCTGTTGAACTGGGTGAGGACGAAGATCCGCTCGATGCCGGCGTGCAGCGAGTTCGAGATCGGAATGTCGATGAGGCGGAATTTGCCGCCGACCGGCACCGCCGGCTTGGAACGGTGCTGGGTGAGCGGGAAGAGCCGCGACCCCTGCCCGCCGCCGAGAATCGCCGTCACGACCCGCTTCATCGCCGTCGACCCCTTTCGTGGGTGGCGCCGGGATTGTACCGGAAGGTGCGGCGTCCGACCGGTCACGATGCCCAGCGGGCCTGGTGGGTCAGGCCTGCCGGATGTCGCGCACGATCGCCAGGTGGTGTTCGGTGTGGACCACGGCGTTGCGCAGCGTGCGCGCCGCGGAGAGGCCGCCGAAGTAGGGGTGCGGCACGACCGGCTCGCGCCGGTCGAGGACGTCCTGCGCCGCGGCGAGCTCGGCGAGCCGGGCGCGCAGCGCGGCGAGGCGCGAGACGAGCTCGGCGCAGGCGATCTCCCGCCCCTCGAACCCCCTGGGCGCCCTGGCGATGCCGCGCGGGAACCACCCCAGCCCGAGCACGAGCCGCCCCTTCCAGGTGAGCCCGCGCGAGAGCGGCTCCGGCCGCGACATCAGCCGTTCGACGCTCTTCTCGACCACCACCAGCACGTGATCGACCTGCTGCGCCACCGACCAGCCGGAGATCGCGTCGACGCGCCTGGCGACGGCTTCCTCGCCGCCGGCGAGCCAGCCGTCGATCTCGTCGAGCTGTCGGGAGAGGCGGGTGAAGTCACGCTGCGCCATGGGGGACACTCCGGGGTCGGGGTCGAGCCCCTGACAGGGGCGGGAGGGGCTGCTGCGGGGGTCGGAAAGGGGAGGCTGGAGCCACCGGTCAGAGTTGAACTGACGACCTGCCGATTACGAATCGGCTGCTCTGCCACTGAGCTACGGTGGCTTCGGACGGTCCGCTGGGGAGCCGCAAAGCGCGGCAGAGTCTATGCAATCGGGCGCGGGGGACGCAACGCCGGGGCGGGGTTGTCGGGCCTGCAGAGCACGGTGGCGAATCCGGCCGGGGGGCGGAGTCTCCGCTGCGCTACGGTCGGTACCCCGGATCTATCTGGATGAAGACAACTGGAGGACGGGGACCCCCCGCCACTCCGCGCCGCGGAGACTCCGCCCCCCGGCCTCGGCGCCGGGAGGGCCCGCCTCGGGGAGTGCGCGGCGACCGGTGGCGGGGAGGCCGCATCCTGCCG
>CAYYIK010000085.1:0-12344 GCA_964471955.1 uncultured Thermoanaerobaculia bacterium
CGACCGTTGAGTCGGCGCGTCCGCCGATCCGGATTCAGTACTCGGATGCTGGCGCGGGGGTCGACACCGCGACACTCGCAGTAACCTGGAACGGCGGGACCTTGGCCGCCGAGTGCCAGGCGGGCCCGAGCGAGGCTGTCTGCGTCCCGGAAGCCGACCAACCAGCCGGAGCGGCGACGGTAACCGCGACGGTTTCAGACCTCCAAGGTAACCCGTCCGCGCCTGCGTTGCGATCCTTTCTGGTCGACGCGCCCGAAGCTCCGCCGGTCACGACTTTCACCGGGACGGTCGCTTTTGCGGACGGCTCGCCTGCGCCTGGGGCCACGGTGCGGCTCTCGGATCGCACGGCGCTTTCGACGACTTCAGCGGGGGATGGATCATTCACGCTGGCTGACGTCGAAGTGGGCGAAACGGCCACCAGCGCCTTTACCGCGAGGCTCTGGCAACCGGGCATCGTCTATCTGGGTTTTGCGGACGTTTCGCCCGTGGTCGACGGCGTCACGCCCGTGACGATAGAGCTCTCTCCTGAGTGCGACTCCTTCTTCTCTCCATTGGCGCTCGACGGCGATCGCTCGGGAATCGCCCTCGTTCCGACCTCGCTCTCTTCGGCGCGCTTGAGCTTTGCCTCCTTCGATTCTGGCGAGGGTCCCGAGGTCATCGTTGCCGGCAGCTTCAACCACGGCGGAGCCGGGGAGCTGGGCCGGATCGCCCGCTGGACATCACGTGGTTGGCAGAGGCTCGGGGGTGGGCTGGCCAACTCGAAGCTCAACGGAATTCAACCCGAAGTTCGCGCGCTCGCGGTCTACGACGACGGCAACGGCGCTGCCCTCTATGCGGGCGGCCGTTTTACCCGCGCCGACGGCAAGCTGGCCGACTATCTCGCCCGTTGGGATGGCTCGGTCTGGTCCGAGGCGGCGCGAGGCGTCGACAAGCGGGTTACGGGCCTGGCGGTTTTCGATGACGGCGCGGGTCCCGAACTCTTCGTCGCTGGCGAACTGACCCGCGTGGGGACTCGCAAGGACTGGACGGGACAGGACTACTCGATCAGCGCCGCGCACGTTGCCAAGTGGAACGGTGCGACCTGGACCGACATCGGCGCGGGCGTGGTGCCGACCCACGTGGTGAACACGCCGCTCAAGCTGTCGGCATTCGATGCACCCGGCGGCCCGCAGCTCTACCTCTGGGAGGAGTCCGGCTACCAGGTCTGGCGCCGGGTGGCGGGCACTTGGCAGGCGATCGAGGTTCCGATCGAGCTTTACGGGATCACGTCCATTGCGCAGCATGACGACGGATCGGGCTCAGCGCTCTATCTGGCGGCCGGCGGCATCGGAATCCAGAAGCTCGTCGGCTCGACCTGGGTGCCGGTCTTGGCGGACGACTACCAGACGAAGTTCATCGCCAGCTTCGGAGATGCTCAGGGGAGCTATCTTTACGCCTCCGGCCATTTCGTCGAGTTTCCGGACTACTCGGGCGAGCGAGAACTGCGTCGGTGGAACGGTTCGGCTTGGTCGGCGCCACTGACTGCGGCGCAGCACATCGCTCGGCTCGTTGTACCGGGCCTCGGCGCCCGGCTCATCTTGTCGCCCTACTCGGGCTCGGCGAGCGAGCCCGTCTGGTACCCGGCCGAGTGGAAGGACGGAACTCGCATCGAGTGGTCCCACCCAATCTCGATCGAAGGCGGTGTGCGCTCGGTTTCCTTCGCCGACTCGCCTCAAGGCGAAATCGTGCTGTTCTCGGGTCCGACGCGAGTCGGATCCGTTCAGCTCGACGGGCGCATTGGTCGCTGGGATGGCTTGGACGTCGCGGAGGCAACGGATGGCCTGCTGGACGGGACACGCGTCCTGCCGTCGTTCGATGGCCGGGGCCCGCGCGTTTACGGGCTCGCGGAGTCCTCGGGCCAGGTCGCCGAATGGACTGGCACGAGCTGGAGCCCGGTCGGAGGCCCCCTGGGGCCCGGAATCACCGCCGTCGACTGGGCCGAGATCAACGGGGAGTATCGGCTCTACGCGGCGGGCCCGGGCCTGTTTCGATGGAACGGGACGTTCTGGCATCCGATTCCGGGCGCACCGGCGGTCGTCGCCGATATCGAGGGATTCGGCGGTTCGTTGTACACGCCTGAGCGTTGGCGCTGGGACGGGACGAACTGGACACAGATCGCGCCGCCGCCAGCCTCGTTCGCGGCGGGCGGAAAGGAGGACGCCCCGATCTTCGCCACCTCCGAGGCACCGGAGATGAGTCCCGGGGAGCCCGGTGCGGCTGCAGAGGCTGAAGTCGGCCTGGAGGCGCCGTCCGGCGAGGATCCGAGCCCCCTGTGGGAAGGCAGCATACCGGTCACTCGACGGCTGGTGGCCACGAGCGGCCGCCTTCACTTCCTCGGCATGGCCTGGGCGTGGACCGGCTCGAGTTGGGTCGACGCCGAAGTCCAGCCTCGCCTGGGCTACCTGCGCAACCGATTCCTTTCCCCGACGGTCGGCTCGTCCCAGTGGGGCGGGATCGCTTACGTGCTCGAGCGCTTCGACGACGGATCCGAAGAGAAGGTTCTGGTGGGCGGAAACTATGCCGCAACGAAGAACTCTTCGACTTCTGGGTGGGTACTCCCGCATCCGAACCTCAATCTGGGAGAAGGTACGACCGACCTCAGCCTCGGCTTGGGCACGACTGGAGTCGACGGGCCCCCGGTCGTGGCGCTCGCGGCAGGCCGGTGGCGCGGGGCACCTGCCGTCGTGGTCGGCGGCGGCTTCGGAGAAGCGGGCGGCGAGTCCTCCGGCGGACTGGCGATCTGGCACCCGACGCCTGCCTGGGGAGAATGCTCGACCAGCGGGAGGCCGCCGGTGATCACAGTCACTTCGCCCGCGGGTGCGTTCACTTCCGCAGCCGTGGAGACGATCGCCGGCGAACTCGATGAGCCGGCCGAGCTAACGGTCGACGGCGTCGCCGTCGTGGTGGAGCCAGACAGGACTTTCGAGTTCTCGTCAGGTCCGCTGGTCGAGGGCGAGAACCACTTCTTCCTTCGAGCGACCGGTCGCTCCGAAGATGTGTCGACTCTCGCGTACGTTCTCCTTCGGGACACGACGGGGCCGACACTCGCGATCACGGCGCCGAACGAGGCCGCGCACCTGTTCACCGGTCGACCCTGGATCGAGCTCGCTCTCGACGATGCCGGTTCGGGAATCGCTCCGGAAACGCTGGCAGTGACACTCTCTGGTGAAACACTGTCGGCAGGCGAGTGCGTCGTTCGCGCAACCAGCGCAAGCTGTCAACCGGCATTGCCGCTACCGGTGGGGGCAGTCGCGCTGACGGCGCAGATCGCAGACCGCGCCGGAAATCTCTCCCCGCTCGTCCAAGGCAGTTTCGAGATCGTCTCCAACGGGGAGGCGCCCACGACGACGATCGTCGGCGAGGTGCGCCTTCCGGGCGGAGCGCCGGCCTCAGCAGCGCGGGTTCGCGTACTCGGCCGATCGGGGATCGAAACCTCCACCGCCAGCGATGGCAGCTTCTCGCTTCCCGTACCCTCGATCGTCGACGATCACCCCTTGCGGGTCTACGCGGATCTCGAGCAGGGAGCCGAGGTCCTCGGAGCGCTTTCGCCCGAGCTCGTGCCGGTGCCGTCCGGCATCACCGATGCGGGACTTCTCGTGCTCGGTCCAGCCTGTGACCTCGAGCTCGCATCCGAGTTGTTCGGAACCCTTGGCGTCTCCGGCGAGGTCTACTCGGCTGCCGTCTTCGACGACGGCTCCGGCGCGGCGCTTTACATCGGCGGGTCGGCAGTGGGTCGGCTGGGTACCGGGAGCGTCAACCTGGCGAAGTGGGACGGCGAGCGATTCGTGGGAGTGGCCGGGGCGCCGAACGATGGAATCGTACGAGCGCTTGCGGTCTGGAACGACGGAACCGGCGAGCTTCTGTACGTCGGGGGCAACTTCACGACGGCAGGCGGCCAGACGGTCAACGGTTTCGCGGCGTGGAACGGCAGCAGTTGGACCAGCCTGGATGGAGGCGTCACGACCGAACTGCGGACTCCCACAAGTTCCTGTACGGCATTGCCCGGCTCCGTCTTCGGGCTGCGAGTTGGCCCGAGCGATTCCGGTGAGGCGCTCTACGTCGCTGGATCCTTCACGAGAGTCGGCTCGAGTCTCGGCTCGGACATGGTTGCCAAGTGGACGGGATCCGGGTGGGAGTCCTTGGGCGCACGTCCCAGCTGCATTCTCATCGGACCGTTGGGGCCAGAGCTGCCGACGGCAAACGCCATGGCGGTGTACGACGCCGGCGCGGGCCCGGAGCTCTATGTCGGCGGCAGTTTCACTTCGATCGCCGGCGTGGTGGCTCGCGGAGTCGCTCGCCGACAGGGTGGGGCCTGGGCAGAGGTCGGCGGTGGAATCGGATTACCGGTTGATGGCGAGCTCCTGCCTGCACGGGTCAACGCGATGGCCGTCTATGACGCCGGCTCGGGTCCGGAGCTGGTGGTCGCGGGCCAGTTCTCTCGAGCCGGCCCCGAAGAGGTCGTCCGGCTGAACGTGGCCCGCTGGAACGGCCTGCGATGGGCGGCGTTTGGTGAGGATGAGTACTTCCACAGCTCGAGCTTCGACGACCTCCCAGGTATCGTGGAGGCGCTGGCGGTATTCGACGAAGGCTCTGGCGCAGAGCTCTACGTCGGAGGTTCCTTCTCGGGCGAGGCGAGTGAGCAGTTCGGCTCTCTTGCTCGCTGGAACGGTCTGGCCTGGTTGGCAGTGGGCGAGGGAATTCCGGATTCGAGCGAGAAGCTCCGCACCCTTCTTCCCTGGGGAGATGAACTTGTCGCCGGCGGAGGCTTCACGGTGGCTGGGGGCCGGAAGGTTCGCGGCATCGCTCGCTGGGACTCGCAGCGCTGGCGCCCGTTCGGCAAGGGACTCGACGGCGACGTGCGGGCGCTCGCGCTCTTCGACGATGGCTCGGGCCCGGCGGTCTATCTGGGCGGTGATTTCGAATGGGCCGGCGATCGGCGGCTCGATCACGTCGCGCGCTTCGACGGCACCGCCTTCCATCCTCTTGGCGGCGGCGTCGACGGGCCCGTGCACGCGCTCGAAGCCTTCGCGGACGCCTCCGGCTCGGGTCTCTACGTTGGCGGTCGCTTCGACACGGCCGGCGGACTCGCCGCGGCCAACCTCGCGCGCTGGAGCGGCTCGGGCTGGTCGGCACTCGGCGCCGGCCTTGCACGCACGAGCGGGAGCGCCTTCGTCTACGCGCTCGAGACCTACGACGTGGGCTCGGGCCCTGAGCTTTATGCGGGCGGTCAGTTCGACACGGCGGGAGTCGTCACGGCGTCGAACCTCGCGCGCTGGTCGAACGGCGCCTGGTTGGCGGTCGGCTCGGGAACGGACGCCAGTGTCTTCGCCCTGGCGACCGCCGAGGTCGGCGGCACGGAGAGTCTCTATGTCGGCGGCACCTTCTCGCAGGCCGGCGGCCTGTCGGCCGCGAGGGTCGCGCGCTGGAACGGTGCCTGGAGCGGGCTCGGCACGGGCATACCGGATACGGTGCGGGCGCTCCAACCGTGGGACGGCGGCACCCTGCTGGTCGGTGGCGACTTCCCGACCTCGCCGGCGTACCTGCGTCGGTGGAACGGCAGCACCTGGACGGGATTCGCCAGCGGTCCGGCCGGGGCCGTTCACGCGCTCGGGGTCTGGAACGACGGTTCGGGTGCTGCAATTTTCGCCGGAGCTGGCGACGACTTGGTGCGCTGGAACGGTTCAACCTGGGCCACCGTGGTGAACCTCGAGGCCGGCGCTTCCGCGCGAGCCCTGGCCGGCGTCGACGAATTGACTGGTTCTGGCCTTTACCTGGGAGGATCCTTCGCAACGGCTGGAAGCGAGGAGTCGGCTTACCTGGCGCGGCTGCAGCGGACATTCGTTTGTGCCGACCGCACGGGGCCGGTCGTCACGATCCAGAGTCCCGAACCCGCCGCGTGGCTTCGCCAGAGTCGGCCAGCGTTCTCCTTCTCGATGGTCGATGCGGTCTCCGGTGTGGACCCGGACACCATTGCGCTGCGCATCGACGGCGCGTCGGTCGCAGCCTCGTGCTCGGCGTCGGCCTCCAACGCCGTCTGCTATCCGGACGCTCCGGTGAGCCAGGGCGCCCACGCGGCACTGGTCTCGGTGGACGATCTTGCCGGGAACACCGGCTCGGCCAGCGTCGGCTTCTCGATCGACGGAGTTGCACCGACGGTTACCTTCACCAGCCCGGCGCCGGGTTCGATCCTGACGACGTCCACTCCGACTTTCGCGTTCACTTTCGGTGAGTCGGGAAGTGGCGTCGATCCGCTCTCGGTGGCCGTCGAGCTTTCCGGCACGACCAGCTTCGGCCTCGACTGCTCCTATTCCGTCGTCGATGGTGAATGCGTCGCTTCCGATCCGATCCCGGATGCGCGAATCGCAATCGAGGTCCGGGTCGAGGACCTCGCCGGCAACGTCTCGAGCGGCCCAGTCGCCGAGTACTTCATCGATACGCTGGCCCCGACCATTGCGGTTCTCGATCCGGCCGATGGACAGACTCTCTACGCGGCCCCCTCCTCGATCGTAGTAGCCGTCGAGGAGGCCGGCAGCGGTCTCGACGTCGCCTCGGCGATCGCGACGCTCGACGGCGCCCCGCTCGCGGTGACCTGTGCCGCGACCGAGGGCCGCGCCACCTGCGACTTCACGCCGCCGCTAGCCAACGGCCCCCACACGATCACGCTTTCGATCGCCGACCGGGCCGCGCAGCGGAGCGCGATCGCATCCACGAGCTTCGACGTCCTGGTCGACACCGATCCGCCAGCACTCGCGTTCACTCAGCCCACGAGCGGCGCGACCGTCGACCTCCAGACGACCCCCTTCGTGCTCGCCTGGTCGGACGCGATTTCCGGTATCGCTCAGGAGACGTTGCGGGTTCGGGCCAACGGTCAGCCGCTCACTGCGACCTGCCAGCTCTCACCGACGAGTGCCTCCTGCCTTGTCCCCCAGGCGCTTTTCGGGTCGGTGTCGCTCGAGGCCCAGGTCGAGGATCTGGCGGGAAACCTCTCGCCGATCGCGGCGGTTTCGTTCGATACTCCCGGTGGCGGGCCCGACCCACAACCACCGATCATCGAGATCCTCAGCCCCGGGGTCGATGTCTGGGTCAACGCCTCGCCCGTCGAGATCCGCGGCCGGGTCAGTGAACCAGCCAGCCTGACGGTCGACGGCCAGCCCGTGACGGTCCACAGCGATCGCACGTTCGGTTTCAGCCGGACGCTCGCTTCAGGGCCCAACTCCTTCCTGCTGGTCGCGACGGACTTCGGCAACAACACCGGTCAGCTGACGTTGTCGATCGGCCTCGATGAGACGGCGCCGCTCGGGCTCGACGACGGCCTGGTGACGGTGGCGCCGAGCCTCGCCGGACAGACGCCCTTCGCGGGCTCGGCCGGTGCTGTTCTCTCGCCCGAGACCGAGATCGAGGTCGAGGTGCGCAGTCGCCGGACCGGTGCGGTGGCTCGGGTCAGCGTGAATCCGGACCGCAGCTTCGCCGGCATGGCGCCGGCCTTGCCCGGCGACGTCCTGGAGCTTCGCGTCGTCGATCGCGCCGGCAACGCGAGCGCGGCGGTCGTGCGGGACGTTTCCGGGGTCGATCCGGCGCCGCCGTCACCGGACCCGTCGCAGCGTGGAACGGACGTCACAAGCCCGTTCTGCGCACGGTACTCCTATCTCTGGAGTGGCCCCGCGCCCGCGGTCTTCGGGGTGGCCGAGGGTGCTCTCGATTGCGACCGGGTCGCGATTGTCCGGGGCCGCGTGCTCGATAGCGAGGGCACGCCGGTCGAGGGAGCGCTCGTGCGTGCGCCGAACGATCCCGGAGTTGGCCTCGCGCTGAGCCGGGCCGACGGCTGGTTCGATCTCGGAGTCAACGGCGGCGGCCCTGTCCTGCTCGAGATCTCCAAGGCAGGCTGGCTGCCCGTGTGGCGGACGCCCGTGGTGGCCTGGAACCGCCTCCAGGGGATCGACGACGTCCTGATGACGCCCCGCTCGACGCTGACGACCCTGGTCGAGTTGGCAACCCAGACTCAGATGGAGCCCTTGCGCGGTCCGGTAGTGAGCGATGCGGCCGGGTCGCGGCAGGCGACGATTCTCCTGCCGGCTGCGACGCAGGCCGTCGCGAGCCTTCCGGGGGGAGGCAGCCAGCCCCTGACGCAGCTGACGTTCCGGGCTACCGAGTACACCGTCGGAGACCGACTCGGCACGCGGCTTCCCGGTCCGCTCCCCGAGCGGATGGACCCGACCCTGGTGGTAGAGCTTTCGATCGACGAGGCAGAGGCGCTAGGCTCGCGCCGGGTCGATTTCAGCCAGCCTCTTCCCTTCCTGGTCGAGAACTTCATGGGCTTCCCGACGGGAACCTCCGTGGCCTCGGCCTGGTGGGACCCGGAACAGTCTCGTTGGGTCGCCGCAGACGATGGGCGTGTGATCCGGGTCCTGGCGGTTGCCTCCGGAAGCGCCCTGCTCGACATCGAGGGCAACGGGGAGCCCGCGGGACCCGCCGAGCTCGCGGCTCTGGGGATCACGGCCGAGGAGCGGATCCGAATCGCGGAGCTTTATCCGAGCGGCTCCGAGCTCATTCGTGGCCGCGTCGATCACTTCACGGGCTGGTACTGGGGCCTGCCGCGCAGCTACGCGGCGATTGCGGCGCTCGCTCCGGGGAGTCCCCTGCCGCCTCCCCAGGTGGTCGACGAACTGCTCCTTCAAAACCCGTCGGTCGGTCGCTTCGGTGGACTCGTGGATATCGAGAATCGCATCCTCGGGCAGATGCTTCCGGTCGTCGGCGCACCGGTTGCCCTTTCCTTCGCCAGCGACCGGGTGCCCGGTCGCAGCACGTCCAGAAGCCTGGTCGTCCCCCTGACGGGGCCGGCGATACCGGAAGGCCTCGAATCGGTCGAGCTCACGATCGAAAGTGCCGGGCATCGGGAGTTCCACGTCTATCCGGCAGCGCCGGACCAGACGGCGAGTCCGAGCTGGAACGGCGAGGATGCGCATGGCAGGACAGCGACGAGTCCAGAAACCTGGACAGTCCGGATCACCTACGTCTACCCGGCGACCTACGTGGCTCCGGCGGGGGGTAGGACCTTCGATCTGCCTGGCGGCATTCGGATCGAGCTCGGTGGCCGCGAGCCGATGAGAATCTCGCGGACCTACACGGGTGCCTTCCTACTTTTCGATGCCAAGAGCGCATTCGGTATGGGCGGCTGGGGGCTCGACCTCGTCCACCGCTACGATCCGCTGTCGCGCACGGTCTTCTATGGCGATGGCAGTCGCCGATCCTGGTCAGGCGGCCCGGCTGCCCGGGATGTCCTGGTTCGTGTCGCCGGCAACGGCGAGGCCGGTCTCGAGGGCGACGGTGGACCAGCGCGGGAGGCCTCCCTTTCTGCTCCGTACGGCGTTTCCGTGACTCCAAAGGGTGACCTGCTGATCGCCGACAAGGCCAATTGCCGGATCCGCAGAGTCCGCAAGGACGGCTCGATCGTGACCGTGGCCGGCAGCGTCTGCCCGACCTCGCCGGCCAACGGCGACGGTGGTCCGGCAACGGCCGCGACGCTCGCCTCACCCCGCAAGGCGGTGGAAAACCCGGACGGAGAGATTTTCATCGCCGAGGCCACGCGGGGATCGGTGCGCCGGGTGTCGGCGGACGGGATCATCTCGACGCTGACTCTGCTCGATTCGCCCCAGTGCTTTGCCACGGTGACGGACGTCGATCTGGACGCGGCCGGAAACGTCTACGTGACCTCGCATGGCGTCGAAAACACCAACGGCACGTCCTACAACGCGGAGTGTGGCGGTGTGTTCCGGATCGCCCCGGACGGGACCCGGACGCGAGCGAGTGTGCCGTGGCACGGCTATACGCAGCTGGCCGGCGCCGACGTGCTCGACGACGGGCGGGTGATCGTCTCGAAGTCGAGCTGTGTGTTCGAGTCGGAGTACTTCTCGGGCGGTTCGTCGACGCTGCTTCCCGACCCGATCGGTGCCTGTCATCTCTACGGGCCGGGCGAAGAGTTCGACCGCGGTGATGGCGAGCCGGCCGGCGAGGCCACACGGTTCTTCGGCCCGAGTCACGTCGCCGTGGCCGGCGACGGGACGATCTACCTGGCCGACACGATCAATCGCCGAGTTCGGGCGATCGGTGCGGACGGCATGGTGCGCACGGTCGTCGGGGGTGGCTCGTCGATCTCGACCGAGGACGGCGTAGCCGCGACCCGGACCGCGCTGCTCTGGCCCACCGGGGTGGCGTTGTCGCCCGATGGTCGGGCGCTCTACGTCGTCGACTCCGGGGCTCACATGGTCTGGCGGATGACGACGCCGAGCCCGGCCGACGACGGCGAATACGAGATTCCGTCACCGGACGGCTCGGTCCTGCACGTCTTCGACGCGCTGGGGTACCTGCTGCGCACCGAGGACGCCCTCTCCAGGCGCACGCTCTGGACGTTCATCTACGAGGAGTATGCCTCGAGCGACCCGGACAGCCCGCCGGAGCGCTACGTCACGCAGGTCCGCGATGCGTTCGACAACACCGTCACGGTCCAGCGCGACGGCGCGGGGCTGGCAACCAAGATCGTCGGGCCGTTCGGTCACGAAACGTCTCTGCTCACGGACCCGGGCACGGGCTATCTCTCCGAGGTCTCGTGGCCGGTCGAGACGGGCTCGGAGTCGGTCCAGCTCACCCACCTCGGGGACGGGCTCCTCCAGAGCCTCCGCGACCCGAACGGCGGCCTCTACGGGTACGCCTGGGACGGCGACGGTCGCCTCGAACGAATCGACGATCCGGCCCTGGGAAGCTTCGCCTTGGCCACCTCCGGGGAGTCGCGCCAGGGCCGCAGCATCAGCGGGACCTCCGCGCTCGGTCGCTCCGGTCAGGTCGCCATCGAGTTTCTGCCGCAGCGGGAAGTGCGCACCACCCACACGTCGCCGGCAAACCTTCAGAGCTGGGTTCTCGTTCACCCCAGCGGCGTTGCCACGGGCGAGGGCCCCGACGGCTCGACTGCGACGGTCACGACGGTCCCCGACCGGGTCCACGGACCCCTGCTCGACGTGCTGACTGCACTGTCAGCGACGTCGCCCGGGGGCAGGACGCTGGCGGTCGAAGCGGCGACGACGGGAATCTCCGACATGTCGGACCCTCTGCGCACTCGGCAGCGCACCGACACCGTGACGGTCAACGGGCGCACGTCGACGGTCGCCTATGACGGCGACAACCGGACGGTGATCACGACCAGCCCGGCCGGGCGCTCCGCCACGACCCACCTCGACGCCCACGGGCGGCCGCAGAGCATGGTCCGACCGGGCACGGAGGAGGTTCGCTACGCCTACGACGCCCGCGGCCGGCTCGAGCGGCTCGAGCTGGGGAGCGGCGAGAACCTGCGCTCGACCCAGTACGGCTACGACCCGGTCGAGGGCTGGCTGGCGACGGTGACCGACACGCTCGGTCGCACGGTGAGCTACGAGCGCGACCCGGTCGGGCGGGTAAAGAAGCAGATCCTGCCGGACCTGCGGGAGATTGGCTTCACCTACGACGCCAACGGCAACGTCACCTCGGTAACTCCCCCGACGCGGCCGGCGCACGCCTTCGACTACACGGCGGTCGACCAGGTGGAGCTCTACACGCCGCCGGACGCGGGGTTCACGCCTCGGGCGACGAGCTACGACTACAACGCCGACCGGCAGGTGACGCTGATTACGCGGCCGGACGGGCAGACGATCGTGCCGACCTACGAGCCAAACGGCCGGCTCGACTTCCTGACGCTACCGACCGGTACGATCGACGTCGGCTACGACACGGTGGGCCGGGTGGAGTCGATCACCGCGCCGGGCGGCGTCAGTCACGGCTTCGTCTACGACGGATCGTTCGTGACGTCGCTGTCGACGACGGGGCCGGTCGCGGGCGCCGTGAGTTTCGACTACGACAGTGACCTTCGCCTCTCCGGGCAGACGGTTCTCGGGGGCCCGGTGATCGGCTACGGCTACGACGCGGACGGCCTGCTGACCTCGGCCGGATCGCTCTCGCTCACCCGCAACCCGGCCTCGGGCCTGCTCGAGGCGACGACCCTCGCCGCGACGACGGATGCGCGGACGCGGACGAGCTTCGGGGAGCTCGACACCTGGACCGGCTCGTTCTCGGGCACGCCGGTCTACTCCTTCGACCTCGACCGGGACGCCGCGGGGCGGATCACGACGAGGACCGAGACGATTGGCGGCGTGACGTCGGTCTGGGAGTACACCTACCACCCGCAGCGGGGCTGGCTGACCGAGGTCAAGAAGGACTCGGTGGTCGCCGCCACCTACGGCTACGACGACAACGGCAACCGGACGAGCTGGAGCGACTTCTGG
>CAYYIK010000086.1:0-12268 GCA_964471955.1 uncultured Thermoanaerobaculia bacterium
CCAGCGCGTCAGGTGGAAGAGGATCGGCGCCGAGAAGCAGAGCGAATCGATGCGGTCGAGCACGCCGCCGTGGCCGGCGAGCGAGCTGCCCCAGTCCTTGACCCCGGCGTCGCGCTTGATCGCCGACATGGTGAGTCCCCCGGCAAAGCCGAGGAAGACGAGCAGCAGCGCCAGCCCCAAGGCCGGCAGCGGCCGGTAGGGGGTGAGGAAACCGAGCGCGGCGCCGACGCCGGTCGCGGCGAGGCCGCCCACGACGAGCCCCTCCCAGGTCTTGCCGGGCGAGACCGACGGCGCCACCGGCCGCCGGCCGAGCGACTTGCCGGCGAGGTACTGGAAGACGTCCGACAGCTGCACCACGACGACGAGCCAGAGCAGCAGCTTGGGGTTCTCGCGGGGCCCGCCGGGCAGCTCGAGCATCAGCAGGGCCGGCGCGTAACTGACACAGTAGACCGCCACCATCAGCCCCCACTGGATCTTCGCCGTGCGCTCGAGGAAGCGCTCGACGTCGCCGGCGATCGCGGCGCGGATCGGCACGAAAAGGAAGGCGTAGACCGGGATGAAGATCGCGAACATGCCGTACCAGCGCACCGCCAGGAAGACGTAGTGGAGCGGCAGGATGACGAAGAAGCACCAGACCAGCGTGGCGTGGTCGGCCAGCCGGGTCGGCGTCAGCGTCGCGAACTCGCGCAGGGCCAGGAACGACAGCAGCGCGAAGAGCGCCGTCGAGGCGAGCGGGCCGACCGCGGTCGCCGCGGCGAAGACCGCGCACATCCCCCACCAGGCGACGATCCGCTGCCAGGCGTTCTCGACCGTGGCGCGCGCGCCGGGCGAGCTCACCCGCCGCCGGAGGACCGCTCCCGCGACGGTCGCGACCACCAGCAGTGCCAGCAGGCCGCCGAAGACCGCGACGAGCTCGGGGTCGAAGCGCGCGATCATCGCCGCCCGAGCTCCACCACCGCCGCGCGAAGCCGGTCGAGGAACGGACCCTTGTCCTCGCCGTCGGCGAGCACGATCGGAACGCCGAAGGTCGCGCTGGCCAGGAAGGGCACCGGCGCGAACTCCCCCTTGGGCAGCACGCGCTTGAGGTTGTCGAGCCAGACCGGCACCAGCTCGAGCCCGGGGCGCATCCGGGCCAGGTGCCAGATTCCGGCCTTGAAGGCCCCGACCTCGGGTCCGGGATGGCGCGTCCCCTCCGGGAAGAGGATCAGCGAAGAGCCGTCGGCGAGCGCGGCGGCGGTCGTCTCGACCGCGGCACGCGCTCGCGCTTCGCGTTGGGTGGGCGAGGCGTCCTTCACGCCGCGCGGGATCAGCACCGCGCGGAAGACCCGCTCGGCCAGCCGGCGCTTCAGGCCGCGGCTCCAGTAGTCGGCGGCCGCGACCGGACGGGTGCGCGCGCGCAGCGCCGGCGGCAGCGCCGACCAGAGGACGACCGTGTCGAGGTGGCTGCCGTGATTGGCGACGTAGACGCGCTGGCGCTCCTCCGGGGCGCAGCCGACCCAGCGCGCATGCGCGCCGCACAGCAGCCGGACGACCCCCACCAGCACCGGCGCGAGCGGATGGCTCACCGCCGCCCCTCGAGCTCGGCGACGATGCGCCGCGTGCGCCGCGCCGCGGTGACGAGCGACAGCGCGCCGATCGCCGCCAGCGTCCAGGGGAGCGCGCGGTCGGCAGCGCCGGTGAACGCCTCACCGGCCGCGGCGACCAGAGCGAGGGCGAGCAGCGCCATGCGCTGCTGCTTGGCCGCCGGGCCGATGAAGCTGGCCGAGGCACCGGCCGCCACGCCGAGCGTGCGCACGTAGGCGGTGAGCACCGCCAGCAGCGCCGCGCTCCACCCCGCGACCGGCGCCCAGACGACGCTCGGCGTCGCGTATCCTGCGGCGACCAGACAGAGCGCGTCCGAGATCCGGTCGGGCAGCTCGTTCCAGATCTCGCCCAAGGCGCTCCTCCGGCCCCCCTCGACCGCGACCATCCCGTCGAAGAGGTTGGCGAGCAGGCGCAGCGGTATCGCCAGCGCGGCCGCGATCAGCAGCACCGCGCGGGCAGCGCCGACGACCTCGCGCGCGGCGACGAGCGCCGCCGCGGTACCGGCGGCGAAGAGAACGCTCGCCGCGGAGATCGCGTTGGGCGACACGCCCCGGCGCGCCAGCGCCGCGGCGACGGCCGCCGCCCAGCGCGTGCCGCGGGCCGCGATAGGGCGGCGCAGGAGTCTCTCTTCGGTCATGGAAGGCGCGCGGACGCTAGCACGCGCCCCGCGGCGCGGGATCAGCCGAGCCGCGCCAGCGCCGCCGCGACCCGCTCGAGCGCCGGCGCGATCTCCTCGATACCGACGGCGCCGACCGAGAGGCGGAACCAGCCGTTGTCGTCCGCCGTGCCGAAGGCGTGGAAGGGGACGACCGCGAAGCCGGCCTCCTCGAGCAGGAACTTGCGGATGCCGCGGTTGTTGCCGAAGCGGCCGACGAGGTCGAAGTGCACCGACAGGTAGAGCGCCCCGGCCGGCGGCAGGTAGCGCACCGGGTGACCCGCCGCGGCGAGCCGCGCCAGGCCCCGCTCGAGCTCGGCGAGGCGCGCCACCACGCCGGAGCGCACCGACCCGGCCAGGCGAGCCGTCTGGCCGGCATCAGCGAGGATCTTGGCGGTGGCCGCCTGCTCCGGGCGCGGCGCCCAGGCGCCGACGTGGCCGAGCAGGTCGCGCATGCGCGCCACCAGGTGCGGCGGCGCGACGACCCAGCCGACGCGCAGGCCGGTGGCGGCAAACGCCTTGCTGATGCCGTCGACGAAGATCGTGTACGGCGCCACCTCGGGGACCAGCTCGACCGGCGTGGCATGCGGCGCCGAGGCGTCGGCGAGCAGCCAGTAGATCTGGTCGTAGAGCAGGTAGAGCGGTTTCTCCCCGGGGCCGCGCCGCCGGTTTTCCGCCACCACCAGGCGCGCGATGGCGGCCAGCTGCTCGCGGCCGAAGCCGCTGCCGGCCGGATTCAGGGGGCTGTTGAGGGCGAGCAGCGTGGCGCCGGGCAGGTGCGGCGCCAGCTCGTCGGCGGTCGGCAGGAAGCCGTTCTCGGGCCGGGTCGCGACGGCGACCTGCCGCGCTCCGGTCAGGTGACAGTAGTGGTTGTTGTTCCACGACGGCACCGGGTAGACCACCATGTCGCCCGGATCCAGAATGGTCTGGTAGGCCCCCCAGATGACCGGACGCGCACCGCTCGCGATGAGGATTCCGGCGAGCGGGTAGTCGAGACCGAAGCTGCGCAGGTAGAGGTCGCGCACCCCTTCGCGCAGCGACAGCAGGCCGTCCGACGGCGGATAGTTCGTTTCGCCGGCCGCCAGGGCGCGCACGATCGCCTGCTCGAGTTCGGCATCGATGCGGAACTGGCGCGGCGCGAAATCGCCTACCGTGAGGTTGAGCACCGGCTGACCGGCCGCCTGCAGGGAACGCACTTCGCCGGCGATGCGCAGAATCTCCGAGCCGACCAGCGTGGTTGCCATCCTGCCGAGCCCCTCGCCGGGAGCGGTGGGGGGAGCGAAGGCGAGCGGCGGGATGGTGGTCGTGGTCATCGGAACTCCTCGGGTCGGGTGCGGCGCCCCGGTCGCACCGGCCGCGGACGCTCGCCCGCGACGAGAGCTGCGCAGCGTGAGACCGGAGGCGCAAGAATATCCGACGTGCGGCGCGGCATCGCCGTTGCATCGCCGATCCGGCGCCGGAATTGCAGAGTTCCGGGGGCATTGACAGGCGCGGGATCGCGGCGTACGGTTGCCCTCGAACACGGACGAACCAGGAGGTCTCGATGACGACGCCACCGGACAAGCGAACGCCCTCGGGGCCGCGGTTCGGCGACGGCCGCGCGGACTCCGGGGGCGAACCGGCGGATCGGCTCGGGAGCTGAGCGCCGAGATCCACGCCCGGGTACTGCCGCCATTCCGGCGACCCGCAAGTCGTGGACGCTGAGTCCGGAGATTCCGGACACCCGACCATCCGGAGCGCGGGGAGGTGAGACGTCACCTCCCCGCTTCTTGTTTCCGCCGACCCGCTGGCGCGCCGGATGCCGCGCTCGCTCAGCGCCGGCGGTAGACGAACTCCTGGCGCACCGGGGCCCCTTCGCCGGGCAGCTCGAGCAGCGCCACCAGCCCGTCCTCTCCGCTGCGCCGGTAGCCGAGCCGGATCGGGTGCGCGGAGTCGCGGCTGGCGAACAGGACGCTGCCCGGCGACGCTTCCACCAAGTCGAAAACGAGCGCCTCCGCGGCTTCGCGCGGCGCCAGGCCGGCGTCGAAATGCCGCAGCAGCAACACCAGCCCCTCGGGGCGCTGCTCGAAGGCGAGCAGCTCGTAGACGATCAGACGCTCGCCGCGGAGCCAGCGGAACAGGCCCGGCATCGCACCGGCCGCGGGGGGCAGCCAGGCCTCTTCGATGCGGTCCCCCTCCTTGTCCCCCACCCACTCTCCGGCGATCCACGCCAGGTCGGCCAGCGCCTGCTGCGGCCGGGGCGTGGACGGAGCAACCGGCGGCTCCGCCGCGAAGGCGCCACCAGCGATCAGCATCGAAGTCAGGGCGATCAGGGCCTGGCATCGCACGGTCGGATTCTCCTTCGCGGCGGCACGCATCCTAACGGCCCGGTCGCGGCAGGTGGCGCGCGCCCCAGCGTTCGATGGCCGCGACCACGGCGTCGAGCGCCCGGCCGGCGCGGGTCAGCGAGTAGCAGGTGCGCGGCGGCATGGTCGAGTCGACCCGGCGGGTGACGACACCGAGCCCGACCAGCTCGTCGAGCCGCTTGGAGAGCGTCGCCGGGTTGCAGCCCCCCACGGCGCGGGCGAGATCGTTGAAGCCGCGCGGCCCGCCGAGCAGGGCGCCGACGATCTGCAGGGTCCACTTGCCCTGCAACACCTTCATCGCGTCGTGCACGGCGCACAGCTCTCGGCGTGGGGCGGTTCGCGCGTCCGGCATCGCGGGAGAGCCTAGCGCGCGCAGCTACACACTTTCAAGCGCTTGACTTTCTATAGTGACTTCGGCGACACTCCTCGCGCCGGGGCGCACCTCCCCCCGGCCGGAGAGCGACATGCGAAGCGTCCAGGGGCTGCACCACGTCACCGCCATCTCGGGGCCCGCGCAGGAGAATCTCGATTTCTACGCCGGCGTGCTCGGCCTGCGCCTGGTCAAGAAGAGCGTCAACCAGGACGACCCGGGCACCTACCACCTCTTCTACGCCGACGCGGCCGGCACGCCCGGCAGCGACCTGACCTTCTTCCCCTGGGCGCACCTGGCGCCGCCCCGGCCGGGACACGGCACCGCGCCGGAGGTCTCGCTGGCGGTGCCGCCGGATTCGCTGGGGTTCTGGGGCCCGCGCCTCGAGCGCTACGGTGCCACGCTCGGTTCGCTCACCATCCGGTTCGGCGAGCGCACGCTGCCGCTGCGCGACCCGCACGGCATGGCGCTGGCGCTGGTCGAGAGCCCGTCGGCCCTCGGCCGGGCTTTCGTCCCCTGGGAGGCGGGCCCGATCGAGGTGCGGCACCAGATTCGCGGCCTCCACGGCGCGCGCATGCGCGAGCGCGATCTCGCGGCGACCACCGGATTCCTCTCGACCGCGCTCGGATTCCGGCGGCTCGGTTCCGAGGGGGGCTGGGAGCGCTGGGCGGTCGGCGACGGCGGCTCCGGAACCTGGGTCGACCTCGCCGAGGCTCCCGGCGAACAGCGCGGCACCTGGGGCGTCGGCGCCATTCACCACCTGGCCTGGCGGGTCGACGACGAGGAGCACCAGCTCGAAGTGCGCCGCCAGGTGGCCGCAAGCGCTCACCCGACGCCGGTGATCGATCGCTTCTGGTTCCGCTCGGTCTACTTCAAGGAGCCGGGCGGCGTGCTGTTCGAGCTGGCCACCGACGGCCCCGGCTTCGCGGTCGACGAAGATCCCCGCCGGCTCGGCGAGTCGCT
Organism: uncultured Thermoanaerobaculia bacterium; assembly: GCA_964471955.1. Taxonomy (GTDB): domain Bacteria; phylum Acidobacteriota; class Thermoanaerobaculia; order Multivoradales; family JAGPDF01; genus JACTMI01. The sequence continues at coordinate 5,918 of CAYYIK010000086.1, forward strand.
CGTCCTGCCGCCGTGGCTCGAGGCGCAGCGAGGTGAGATCGAGGGCGTGCTGCCGCCGCTCGTCGCGCCGGCGCCGGCCGCCGGAGCGACGCCGTGACGGGCGAGACGATCCGCCCTCCCGCGACCGACGACGGCGCGGTCGGCGACGTCCATCGCTTCGTGCCCGGAGCGACCGTCGCCGCGCCGACGCTGCTCGTCCTGCACGGCACCGGCGGCGACGAGAGCGACCTGCTGCCGCTGGCGCGCCAGCTGGCGCCGGCGGCCAGCCTGCTCTCTCCGCGCGGGCCCGTGCTCGAACACGGCATGCCGCGCTTCTTCCGGCGCCTGGCGGTCGGCCGCTTCGACCTGGCGGACCTGGCGCGGCGCACCGCCGAGCTCGGCCGCTTCGTACGCGGAGCCGCCGACCGGTACGGCTTCGATCCGACCCGGGTGGTGGCGCTGGGCTACTCGAACGGCGCCAACATCGCGGCGTCGCTCCTGCTGTCGGACGGCGGCGCCCTGGCCGGCGCGGTGCTGCTGCGGCCGATGCTGCCGTTCGAGCCGGAGGCGCTGCCCGACCTCATCGGCAAGCCGGTGTGGATCGCCGCCGGACGGCGCGACCCGTATGCCCCGGCGGCCAGCGTCGAGGCACTCGCCGACCACTTCCGGCGCGCCGGCGCCCGGGTCGAGCTCGCCTGGAGCGACGGTGGCCATGCGCTCGAGCCGGACGAGCTCGCGGCGGCCAAGCGCTTCCTCGCCACCGAGGTGCCCTGAGCCGCTGCACCCTGAGCCGCCGCGCCCCGGTTGATAGGATCGCCCGGCCATGCGCTCCGCCATCGACCCCGCCAGCTTCCCCGTCGCACTGCGTCCGCTGGCCGCCCGCGTGGCGGCCGGCGAGCGGCTCGACGAGGCCGACGCCCTGCTCGCACTGACCACCCCGCACGTGCTCGACCTCGGGCGGCTCGCGGACGCCGTTCGCCGGGAGCTGCATGGCGACGTCGCCTTCTACAACCTCAACCGGCACATCAATCCGACCAACGTCTGCGTCTACACCTACAACTGCAAGTTCTGCTCGTTCGCCGCGCTCAAGGGCGAGCCGCACGCCTGGGAGATGACGCTCGAGCAGGTCTGGCAGAACGCCGCCGAGCAGGGGGGCAACGACGTCACCGAGTTTCACATCGTCGGCGGCGTCCACCCCGATCTCGGCCTCGACTGGTACGAGCGGATGCTCGCCGGCCTGCGGCAGCGCTTCCCCGCCGCCCACCTCAAGGCATTCACCGCCATCGAGATCGGCTGGTTCGCCAGGAAGGAGAAGCTGACGATCGGCGCGGTGCTCGAGCGGCTGGTCGCCGCCGGCCTCGGCAGCCTGCCGGGGGGCGGTGCCGAGATCTTCCACCCGGAGGTGCGCGCGGTCATCTGCGACGGCAAGCTCGACGCCGACGAGTGGCTCGAGGTCCACCGGGTCGCCCACTCGATGGGCCTGAAGAGCAACTGCACGATGCTCTACGGCCACGTCGAGCGCCCGGAGCACCGGGTCGACCACCTGATGCGGCTGCGTGCGCTGCAGGACGAAACCGGGGGGTTCAACGCCTTCATCCCCCTCGCCTACCACCCCGAGAACAACTATCTCGGCCTGACGTACCACACCACCGGCCTCGACGACCTGCGCCACATCGCCGCCTCGCGCCTGGTGCTCGACAATATTCCGCACCTCAAGGCCTACTGGGTGATGATCACCCCGAAGCTGGCGCAGCTGGCGCTCTCCTTCGGCGCCGACGACCTCGACGGCACGGTGGTGCGCGAAACGATCTACCACATGGCCGGCGCCGAGACGGTGCAGGCGATGCCGGTGGCCGAGCTCGAGCGGGTGATCCGCGCCGCGGGCTTCACGCCGGTAGAGCGCGACACGCTCTACAACCCCGTTCGTCGGGCCGCGTAACGGCGACCAGCCCGACACCGCGGCTCGCTTGCTTCAGGGGTTCTGCGCCGCCTCCCGGGCGGCGTCGCTCAGCGGGCTCAGGTGAAGCCGGGACCGCACGCCGGGGCGCCGGAAAAACCGGAGCCGCGCGGCGCGCCCCCGTCGCCGGCGGTGGCGAAGGTCGACAGCGCCCGCTCGGGGCGTTCGGCGCCGCACTCCGGACAGACGAGCTTCTCGGCCCCTTCGCCGAGGCGCTGCAGGACCTCGAAGCGATGGCCGCAGGCGCGGCAGCGGTACTCGTAGATCGGCACGGCGACATTCTAGCCGCCGATTTGCCCGCCGGCCCCGCCTGCCCGGGCGGTCGCGGGCGGTCGCGGGCCGCTCCGGCGCCGCCGGCCGGATCGACTGTCGCAGACGCACTCTCTTTCACGAAGAGACGGGCGACAGGAGGCCGCCGGAACCCCGGGTGCGCCGGGGCCCGCGAGATCGCCTAGGATCCCGCCACCCGGCCGAAAGGAAGTGTGGCGCGCGCTCCGGGCCCCGTGCGGGGGCCGCGGAGGCCAACGGCGAGACGGCCGGATGGGAATCGACATGGAAGCGAACCGCGACGCCCGCATCGACCAGCTCCTCGAGCGGGTCCTCGACCTGCCGGCCGGAGAGCGCGCCGGCTGGCTCGCGGCCGAGTGCGGCGGAGACGAGGCGCTGCGCCGCGAGGTCGAGCTGCTCGTCGAGCTGTCGGGGCGCGAGGTCGACGCGCTGATCGCGCCGCTGCGCGCCCAGGCCGCCGAAGCGGTCGAGGCCGCCGACGGCGGCCTGACGGTCGGCGACCAGATCGGCGCCTACCGGATCCTCGGTCAGCTCGGCCGCGGCGGCATGGGGGTGGTCCACCTCGCCGAGCGCGCCGACGGCAGCTTCGAGAAGCGGGTAGCGATCAAGGTGCTGCCGGGCGCTGCCCACTCCCCGGAGACGATCCGGCGTTTCGAACAGGAGCGCCGCATTCTCGGCCGCCTCGCCCACCCGCACATCGCCCAGCTGGTCGACGGCGGCGTCGACGCCCGGGGGCTCCCCTACCTCGTGCTCGAGTACGTCGAGGGCGAGCCGGTCGACGTCTGGTGCGATCGGCGGCAGGCCTCGCTCGACCAGCGCCTGCGGCTGATCATCGAGTTCGCCACCGCGCTCCAGGCCGCCCACCGCAACCTCGTCGTGCACCGCGACATCAAGCCCTCGAACCTGATGGTCACCGGCGAGGGGGACGTCAAGCTGCTCGACTTCGGCATCGCCAAGCTGCTCGACCCGGAGGGCGACGACGCCGCGCTGACGCGCACCGACGGCCGGCCGATGACGCCGACCTGGGCGAGCCCCGAGCAGGTCGCCGGAGCGCCGATCACCGTCGCCTCCGACATCTACCAGCTCGGCCTGCTGCTCTACGAGCTGGCGACCGGCCTGCGGCCGCAGGCGGCGCGCACCGGCTCGCTCGCCGAGCTGGTCGAGCTGGTCTGTCGCCACGAGCCGCTGCCGCCCAGTCGCGCCGTGCTCGCCGACGCGCCGGACGACCCGGCCGCCCGGCGCGCGGCGCGCCGTGGCGCCACGCCGGCCCGCCTCGCCCGCCGCCTGCGCCCCGACCTCGACGCCATCGTCGCCCGCGCCCTCGCCAAGGACCCCGAGCGCCGCTACGCCAGCGCCACCGAGCTGACTGCCGACCTCGAGCGCTTCCTCGCCGGGCGCCCGGTGCGCGCCCGCCGCGCCACCTTCGGCTACCGGATCAGCCGGTGGGTGCGGCGCAACGCGGCGCTGGCGGCCGCCGGCACGGTGGCCTCGCTGCTGACCGTCGGCTACGCGGTCGCGGTGACGCTCCAGTCGCGCGCCCTCGACCGCCAGCGCCAGCGCGCCGAGATCGAGGCGGTCAAGGCCAGCGAGGTCGAACGCTTCGTGCTCGGGCTGTTCGAATCCTCCGACCCGGAGGTCTCGCTCGGCCGCGAGGTGACCGCCCGCGAGCTGCTCGAGCGCGGCATCGAGCGCGTCGACAGCGAGCTCGCCGGCCAGCCCGAGGTCCAGGCCCGGCTGTGGAGCGCCCTCGGCGAGATCCACGGACAGCTCGGCTCGCTCGACGAAGGGTATGCCCTGGTCGAACGCGCGCTCGAGCAGCAGCTGCGCCTCCACGGCGAGCAGCATCCCGAGGTCGCCGAGACCTTCGAGCGGCTCGGCGACCTCGAACGCAGCCGCGGGCGCTGGACGGCGGCGGAAGGCCTCCTCGAACGCTCCCTCGCGATCCGGCGCTCGCTGGGGGACTCCGACTCGAAGTCGCTGGCCCGCACGCTCGCCGCGCTCGGCGTCGTCGCGAGCTCCCGCCAGCAAGATTCGCGGGCCGAGGCGCTCTTCCGCGAGAGCCTCGAGATCCATCGGCGCCACGGCAACCGCGGCGGCGTCGCCATCGGCCTCAACAATCTCGGCGGCCTGCTCGCCGATCGTGGCGACTACCGCGCCGCCGAAGCGCACTACCGCGAGGCGCTCGAGGTCACCCGCGAGGTCTACGGGGCGCGCCATCCGCGCCTGGCGCTGAACCTCTCCAATCTCGCCTTCGCGCTGCGGCGGCAGGGCCGGCTCGAGGAGGCGCTGGCGCCCCTCCGGGAGGCGCTGGAGATCGACCGCGCGGCGTACGGCGACGAGCACGTCGTGCCCGCCCGGCGGCGCTCCATCCTCGGCTTCGCGTACGCGCAGCTGGGGAACCTGTCGGCCGCCGAGGCGCACTTCGCCGCGGCTCTGCCCGTGCTCGCCCGCGAGCTGCCCGCCGACAGCGGCCTGCTCGCCGACGCCCGGGTCGGTCTGGCGATGCTCCGCGTGCGCCAGGGTCGCCACGCCGAGGCCCGGGCACTGCTCGAAGCGGCCCTCGCGGGGCTGCGCGCCTCGTTCGGGGAGGGGCATCACCGGGTCGGGCGAGCGCTGCTCTGGCTCGGACGGGCCCTGGCGGGTCTCGGGCGCCCGGTCGAGGCCGCGGCGGCCTGGCGCCAGGGCCTGCCGCTGATGCGCCCCGGCGCCGACGACGAACTGATCGCGCAGTTCCAGGCCGAGTTGCGGCCGGCCGGTGACGTCGGCTCCGACCCCTGAACCGGGTCAGCCGGTCCCGCCCTGCCCTCCCGGTGGCGCTTCGGCGAGCACCCGCTGCAGCCAGGCGCGCGCCCGCAACCAGTCGCGCTGAACGGTGCGCGCCGAAACGTCAAGCGCCGCGCCGATCTCCTCGTCGCTCAAGCCGGCGAAGAAGCGCAGCTCGACGATCCGCGCCAGCCGCGCATTGAAGGCCTCGAGTCGCGCGATCGCCTGATCGATTCCCAGGACGAGTTCGACGGATGGCGCTGCGGCCGCGATCCCCGAGTCGAGCTCGACCTGCGCCGCGTTCGCGCCGCGCTTCTGCGCGCCGCGCCGGCGTGCCCGGTCGACCACGACGAAGCGCATCGCCCGCGCCACGATGGCATAGAAATGGGACCGATCCTGCCAGTCGATGCCGGACTCCTCGACCAGGCGCGCCCAGGCCTCGTGCACCAGCCCGGCGGTGTCGAGGGTCTGCCCGGGTCGCGCCCGGCGCATCTGCTGGCGCGCCATGCGGCGCAGGTCTTCGTAGACCACGTCGACCAGGCGATCGAAGGCCGCGCGCTCACCGTCGCGGTGGGCACGCAGCAGCCGCGTGATGCTGCCGGGATCGTCGCTCGACATGGTGCTCGAGGGATCCTAGCAATCCCCCCCGGGAGCGGGTCAGGTATCGGCGCGAGGGTCTCTGCGTCCGCCGTCGGCGGTCGCTGTGCCTTCGTAGCTCTCGCCGCACAGGGCGCGCAGGACGGGCTCGAGCTGCACCGCGTGCGACGATCCCGCCGTGGCGAAGACCCGCTCACCGCGGCCGGCGAGCTCGGTGACGAGACGCGCGAAGTATTCGTCGCGGGCGTCGTTCTAGGCGCGCGCGATCTCGTCGAGATAGCCCGGCCATCCGTACTCGTCGCTCGTGTCGCGCCAGTCGGGAAGCCCCGCGAAATCGCGGCGCCAGAGCTCGTCGATGGCGGCGATCGACGGGAGCGCCCCCTCCAGTCCGGGCCAGGCGGTGCGCTCGGCGCGGTCCGGTTCGACCGCGCCGTCCGGATCGGCCGGCTTGCCGTGGCGCAGTCTCGAGACGTACGGGCGCAGCACATAGAAGAGCGCGACCCGCTCCTGCGGGAAACGCGCGAGCTGGGCGGCGAGCTCGGCCTCGCGCGACGGCTCCCAGGTCCAGATCGGCAGGTCGGCGCGGCGCGCCAGGGCGAGGGTCAGGCCCCCTTCGCCGAACTGCTCGACCGGGTCGCGCAGCGCCGCGAGCGGCGCTCCGGGACGCCCCTCGACCAGCGCCACGGTCGGGCGAAACGCCTCCCAGCGGCGGCGGATCTCGGCGATCTGCGGATCCGCCGGGTCCTCGGTGTGGGTGGCTCCGAAGA
>CAYYIK010000087.1:0-5089 GCA_964471955.1 uncultured Thermoanaerobaculia bacterium
GACGAGCGCGGGGCAGGGGCCAGAGGGCGGACAGGCATCCTGTTTCGGGGACAGGCACCGAATCTCGAGCGGGTCGATGCCGGCGCACGGTGCGCGCCAGGAGACAGAAGCTTTTATAGAAGGGAGAAGCGGGGTTGGGGGTCGGCCAGCGACCGGTGGGGTGAGGCGGCCACCGTGGACCCCAGACGATTCAAGTCCGGCACGCCCGATCCGGCCGCCATCGAGAGTTTTCTCTCCCCTCCATGGAAGTTTTTGTCCGCACGCTCGCACCGGACGCACCGTACTTGCCTGGTACCGTGGCGCCGTCCCGCCCGATTCCGGCTTTACCCACTCCAGGCGGTGAAGCCCCGGACTCCCATGGAACGGAAATTCCCGGGGTCCAGCCGCTTTCTCCCTCTCCGAGAGGCGGGCGGGCGGCCGAGGGCGGCGGGAATGCGACCCCGGGGCGCGTGCGGGGGGGGCGGAGCGGGGCGGGCGGACGGGAGCGGGGGAGGCTAGAATCGGGGGCATGAAACCGTCGTCGATCGTGCGCCTGACGCCCGGCAAGCGGGTCCTGTTCCTCACCCGGGATGCCGAGCGGATTCGTCGCCAACTGCGGGGAGAGCTGGACTTGCGGATGGCGGACCTGGACCCCGCCGAGCTGCTCGACGACATCAACACCGACGTCATGACCCCCGCCTGGGTCTGCTTCAACTGGCAGCCCGAGGAGATCGCCCGCGAGGCCTACGCCGGACTGATCGTCGACGGGAAGCGGCTTTTCGAGCGCGACGCCCTGGCCGGCGGCAACTTCGAGGTGATCGTCTCGGGCAAGCGCAAGGGGACCGGCAGCTCGCGCGAGACCGCGGCGCAGTGCGAGAAGTACGCCGGCATCCGCATCGCCATCGCCGAGTCGTTCGCCCCCATCCACGCGCGCAACAATCTCAATCTCGGCACCCTGATGGGCGGCTACGACGTCCTCGCGCGCCTCCAGGCGGGCGAGGGGATTCCGCTCGAGGAGTTCACCCGCGGCTACGACCCGATCACCCGGCAGATCATCGAGTGGGGGGGGCTGTTCCCGTATTCGAAGGCGCTGGCCGCCGGGCAGGTCACGCCGCCCCCGCTCGAGACCGGCCGGCGCCCGATGACGATGGCCGAGAAGATCCTCGCCCGGCACCTGGTCGGCGGCGCATCGGATGCCTGCGTGCGCCCCGGGGACGCGGTGGTGGTTTCGGTCGACGGCGGCTACACCCACGAGTTCACGACCGCCCAGGTGCACGCCTTTCTCGCCGCCGAGTACGGCGAGGACTACCGGATCCGCGACCCCGAGCGCTTCGCGGTCTTCGAGGACCACCTGATCTACGCCGACGAAGTGGCGCGCATGCGCCCCTTCCTCGACAAGATCGAGGTGCTGCGCGACATGCAGCGGCAGTTCCAGCGCCAGACCGGGGTGCGCGACTTCTCGGCCCGCGACGGCGTCTCTCCGGGGATCTGCCACGAAGTGGCGCGCACCCACATGGTCGAACCGGGGCAGTTCATCCAGGCCACCGACTCGCACACCTGCATGGGGGGGGCCAACAACGCGCTCACCTGGGGGGTCGGTGCCACCGAGTACGCGGCGCTCGTCCACTCCGGCTTCACCCAGGTCGAGGTGCCCGAGTCGATCCGCTTCGAACTGGTCGGCCGCCTGCGCGAGAACGTCACCGCCAAGGACCTGATGCTCCACATCCTGCTCCATTTCGCCCGCCCGCAGGCGACGCTCAACCGGGTGATGGAGTTCACCGGCCCGGGCGTCTCGACCCTGTCGATGGACGAGCGGGCGACGCTGGCCAACATGGCCACCGAGTGCACCGCGCGCAGCGGCATCGTGGCGGCCGACGAGGAGACCTTCCGCTGGCTCTCGCAGTGGCGCCCCCGCGTCGATCCGCAGCGCTGGCGCGACGCGGCGGTCGAGCCCGACGCCGACGCCGAGTATGCCGGCGGCATTCACGTCATCGACCTCGCGGCGCTCGAGCCGATGGTTGCCGACCCCGGCGACCCGGACCGCGGCATCGCCTCCGATCCGACCAACGGGGCGAAGGTGGCGGAGATCGGCGAGGTGAAGATCGACATCGCCTACGCCGGCAGCTGCACGGCGGGGAAGATGGACGACCTCGATTTCTACCACCGGGTGGTGAAGGAGGCGGTCGACGCCGGGCTGAGGGTGGCGGCGGGGGTCGACTTCATCATCCAGTGCGGCTCGCGCGAGGTCGAGGAGTACGCCCGGGCGAAGGGCTATCTCGACACCTTTCGCGCCGCCGGCGTGCGACTGATCCACCCCGGCTGCGGCGCCTGCATCGGCTGCGGCCCCGGGGTGTCGGAGAACGCCGAGCAGGTCACCGTCTCGGCGATCAACCGCAACTACAAGGGGCGCAGCGGTCCCGGCAAGCTCTGGCTGGCGAGCCCGCTGACCGTTGCCGCTTCGGCCTTCACCGGCCGCATCACCGCGTACTCGCCGGGGATGTTCGCGCGCACGCCGGCGACGGCCTGAGCGGCGAATCCGGGTTTCAGAGCTTCCAGCGGGCGGAGACCGCCCAGACCTGGGCGCGCGCCGTGTAGGTGGTGACCGCGGCCGGATCCTCCTGCTGGCCGCGGGCGCGCAGGGGGGCGGCGTCGTGGTACGACCAGCCGAGGTCGAAGGCGAGCCAGCCCATCGACCAGGAGGCGCCCAGGGAGCCGACGGTGAGATCCCCCACCGGCATGCCGGGCTCGACCGCGTCGCCGCCGGCCGGCGAGGGCTCGTGCGCCAGGCCGGCACCGAACGACCAGCTCGGCGACACCTTCCACTCGGCACCGAGGCGCAGCGACAGCGTGTCGTCGAAGCCGCCGCGCCGGGCGAGGGCGAATGGCTCGTCGAGGCGCGCCGGCTCGTGCGTGGCGCCGGGGACGGCGGCCGCCGACCAGCGGGCCAGAGAGGCGTCGAGCTCGACTCGGAGCCGCTCCGTCGGGCCCCACCAGATCCCCGCCGTCCAGGTCTCGGGCAGCGCCTCGCGCAGGGTCGAACTGCCCGCCGGCAGCGCCTCTCGCGCCGCCCGGGCGAGCGCCTCCGGAACCGACTCGGGGTCGCTGACGGTGTAGACGAAATCCCCGCGTCCTTCGAGTTCGACCTCGCTCTTCCAGGTGGCGCCGAATCCCCAGCGTGGCGCGAGATAGTGCGTCGCGAGCTCGAAGCCGAAACCGTCGGCGTCGGCCTCGGCCATGCGATCGATCTCGATCGGGCCGCCGCCCGGCTCCGCTCCGGGGTCGAAGTGACGGGTGTCGCCGTAGCCGATCTCGCCGCGCACCCCCCGCAGCGCGCCGCCGACGCTCCAGCGCGCCCCGAGCTCGAACGCGCCGGCGCCGCGCAGCTCGAACAGGCGCGCCTCGCTGCGCCGCGCGGTGAAGCGCTCGGGCAGCAGCCGGGTCTGCCAGTCGGTGAAGCGCCAGACGGGGGCGTCGATGCCGAGGCCGAGGGCGAACGGGGCAGCGTCCGAGCGCCAGGCGAGGTAGGCAGCGGGCGGGAACTGGATCGAGTGCTCGGCCCGGTGGACCCCCTCGGAGCTCTCGGCACGCACGGTCGGAGCGTCGAAGTCGAGGCCGACCTGCAGGCCGAGCCCCTCGAGCCGGGTCAGCGCGGCCGGGTTGACTCCGACCGCCGAGGGCTCGTCAGCGCGGGCGACGAAGGCGCCGGCCTGGGCGGTCGAGCGGCCGCCGTGCTGGAAGCGGCCGAACGCCGCGGCCTCGGCGGCGGGCGGCGCCGCGGCGGCGCAGAGCAGGAGGAGCAGGGGGGCGATTCGGCGCATGCGGGTCTCCCGGAGGTCGAGTTCGCGCAGTCTACGGGACGAGCGGCCGTCCATGCGGGTCTCATCCGGCCCTGTCGGCGCGGCGTTGTGGTGCCCGGGAGCGGTTGCTAGACTGGCGGCGGAAATCGCGCCCATGATCGTCGAAAAGCGTCGCATCGGAGACCACTTCGTCCTGGCGGTCGAAGGGGTGATCAAGCTCGGCGAGAGCGCCCAGTTCCTCGCCCAGACCCTCGAACGGATGCTCGACGACGGCGGCGGACACGTCCTGCTCGACCTCGACCGCATCAACTACATCGATTCGACCGGGATCGGCGAGCTGGTCGGCTACCTCTCCCGCTTCAAGGAGCGCAGCCGGCGGCTGGTGCTGGTGCGCCCGTCGGAGCGGATTCGCAAGCTCCTCGACGTGGCGCAGCTGGCCGATCTCTTCCCGACCTACGACGACCTGGATGCCGCCGTCGCCGCCGAGTGCCGCTGAAGGCGGTGCCGGGCGCGCCGCACGATCCCGGCGCGCCACGCGGTGGCTCGCGGCGGCAACCGGCGCGGCGCTGCTGCTCGGCTGCAGCTCGTTCGTGCACCGGCTGCGCGAGCGCGAGCCGTTCCGGCGCGTGACGCCGGACATCGCCTTCACCATGCTGCGCGACGTGCCGGCGCTCGGGGTGATCGACCTGCGCGAGCCGGAGGAGTTCGCCGGGCCGGAAGGGCATCTGCGCGGAGCGCTCAACCTGCCCCTCTCCGACCTCGATCGCCGGCTGCGCGAGCTGGCCGTCTGGCGGGCCCTCGAACCGCTGCGCAAGGCGACGTTCGTCGTCTACTGCCGCGGCAACGACGCCTGTGGCGAGGAGGGGATGCGGCGGCTGGTCGCCGCCGGATACACCAACGCGGTCTTGATCGTCGGGGGGATCCCCGCGTGGAAGGCCGCGGGCTACGGCGTGCTGGCGCCGACTCCGACGCGCCCGGACGATCCGACGCTCGGCTCGTTCACCCCGACCCACTGGCGGCGCCTGTCGGACGGTGCGCTGCTTCCGGGCGGACGCGAGACGGCCGACGGGCTCTTCGTCGCCGGCCGGGTGCGCGGCGACCGCTTCCTGCCGAGCGGCGGAGTGGAGGGGACCGGGCCGTTCTGCGTCGCCTGGTGGCGCCGCACCGAGCGGCGCACCCCCGGGTGGATGGAGCTGCGCAGCGGCAAGTTCCACCCCGATTCGAGTCCGCGCGATCCGTCCTCTCCCTTCGTGCGCGGCTGCCGGCTCCCCGACGGCCGCTTCCTGCCCGAATCACGCAACGTCCAGTGAGCC
>CAYYIK010000087.1:5189-12138 GCA_964471955.1 uncultured Thermoanaerobaculia bacterium
AGGTCACCGTGGTCGACACCGTCGAGGGGCCCCTGGCGCCCGGACGCGAGCGCGATCTGCTCGACCCGGCGATTCGCCGCGAACCGCCGTCGGCCGCGGCGCTGCGTGAGCTCGCCGGGCGCGAAAACCTGCCCGACCTGATGGGTAACCCGGCCCTGGCCGGCGCCAATCTTGTCTTCCTCGTGCTGCACGGCGACCAGGGGGAGGGGGGCGCGGTGCAGGCGCTGCTCGAGCTCGCCGGCCTGCGCTACACCGGATCCGATCCGCTCGGCAGCGGCCTCGCGATGGACAAGGAGGTGGCCAAGCGGTTGCTGGCGGGCGCCGGCATCCCGCAGGCGCCCTGGCTTCTCTGGCCGGCCGACGAGGCCTCGCTCGCTCCTTTCGGCTGGCCGCTGGTGGTCAAGCCGTCGCGCGCCGGTTCGTCGGTCGGCGTGTCGGTGGTGCGCGACCGGGAGGCTCTCGCGGCGGCGGTGGCCGCCGCGAGGCGGGTCGACCGCGAAGTGCTGGTGGAGCCCTTCCTGGACGGGCGCGAATTCTCGGTCGGCGTGCTCGGCGACCGGGCGCTGGCGGTCGGCGAGATCGTGCCGGCGCACGAGATCTTCGACTACGAGTGCAAGTACACCCCGGGAATGTGCCAGGAGATCTTCCCGGCCGATATCCCGGAACCCCTGGCCACGCGGATGCGCGAGCTGGCCCTCGCCACCCACCGGTCGCTCAAGCTGCGCGACCTCTCGCGCATCGACTTCAAGCTCGACGCCGCGGGGACCCCCTGCGTGCTCGAGGCCAACACCCTCCCGGGAATGACCCGCGGCAGCCTGCTGCCGCAATCGGCCGCCGCAGAAGGCATCGGCTTCGCCGACCTCTGTGCCGAAATCTGCCGCCTCGCCCTCTCCCGCTGAGCGAGAGCGCCGGCTCGAAGGCAGACCGAGTCAGCACCGGGGCCACTCATCCTGGCGGGCCCAGCAGCTCCGAAACCCAGGAAGAGGAACATCGCTTGGTGGAACAACGGACTCGGGTCGATTGGCGCCAATGTGACGCAGTTCACAAAGGCCGGTGACGACCGAAGCTCCTCTGGCGAGAGGTGGCACTGAGCTCTCTTGCGCTCGCGACGTCGAGTGTGATCCTCTTCTCCGGAATCTGAGAACGCCACCGCTTGACAGCACAACCTAGTCGCCGAGAACTAGTACGGGTGTGGCCGGTAGGCAAGAGGTTTCTGTCTATCGCCGCTCGCTGTTGCCTGTGAGTAACGTTGTGGCCCCCGGAGGACGGATGAGCACCCGAACCATTCGCCGATCGCTACTCCTGGCGCTTCTGCTGATGCTCGCAGCGCTGGCGGGTGGATACGAGTCCACCAAGGCCGCTACACCTTCCGAGGGATCGCTGTGGGTTCAAGTTGCGGATGGCTTGTTGATTCTCGACCTCGAAACGGGTTCGCCGGTTGGAGCAGTGGACGTCGACTCTGGGCACCTCGTCGGGGATCCTTCGGGCGAGCTTGATCCTCGATGGATCGGTGACGCGGGGACCATTGCGCTCGGTCGCAACAGAGTGCTTCCCGACCTTGGCGGCGATGTGCGCCTTCTCGCACGAGGCGCCGAAGATGCCGAGTGGATCACCGGGAGTGAGGATCGACTCGAAGGACTCGACTCAGGTGGAAAGCTCCAGTGGAGCCAGCCGCTGGATCCGGGTGAGCGGCTCGTCGCGGTGGGCGGCCGGGGTGCTTGGGCGCTCGCTGGAGACAACTTGCGCTGGCTGCCGGTCGAGGCGGAAGAGGGTGGAGCGACGGTCTCCCTGGACGAACTCGGAGTCGACCCAGCAGCGTGCATCGATCCGTTGTCGGGCGACCTGATCCTCGCCACAGAAACGCAGGTCGTCTGGGTTTCGGAGGCCGGTGGCGTTGTGGGCCGGGCACCGGTCCCATCCGTTCGCCAGCTGGTCTGTGGCCGGTTCGGAGGTGTCTGGGCCCTCGACGATTCTCACGTTCGAAAGCTCCGGAGCCAGGGCGACGTCGGTGTCGAGGAGCTGTCGATCCGGCTCGAGGGCGTCCGAATGATTGCTTCCGATCCTCGGGACAACGCTCTTCTGGCTGCGTTCGCCGATCGGGTGGAGCGCTGGAGTCCTGCAGGCGAACCGAGCTGGATCCGCCGAGTCGAGGGCGAAGTCGAAGCGCTGGCTGCGCCGGGCAGCGCCGCCGCCCCTGGGCTCGACAGACAGGTTGACCTCGAGGCCGCGCGGAGCGAACCCAAGGTCTACCCGAATGCGAATCTCGAGTCGGATGAGATCGTGCTGCGCGGCCGGCTGGTCGATCCCGCGGGCCGCCCACTGGTGGGTGCGGAGTTCGCTGTCTACGGTCGTGAGGTGGTTCGCGCCACCACGGACGCCGACGGCCTCTTCGAAACCGTCCCGATGTCGTACCTCTCGGGGGATCAACTGCTCGCTTGGGGGACCCGCGAAGGCGTTCAAGGCGTGGCGCAGTCGTACCTTTCACGGTCGATCCATACCGGCGGCACGACGGTCGAACTGGGAGATCGGCCCCTCGACTATCCCTGTGCCGTCGACTTCGAGAACGGCCTTTTCCCGACCAATGACCTCAATGGTGAGGTGCGGGCGATGACCGTGTTCGACGACGGCAGCGGACCTGCGCTCTACGTCGGCGGAACCTTCACGACGGCGCGGGGTCTTGCCGTCAACCGGGTCGCCAGGTGGGACGGCAGCAGCTGGTCGGCGCTTGGCCCGGGTCTGACCGCGTCGTCGTCGCCATCGGTCGATGCCCTCATCGTCTTCGATGACGGCAGCGGTCCCAAGCTCCACGCTGGCGGTCGCTTCACGAGCTCCGGCGGGGCGACGGTGCGCTACGTGGCGAAGTGGAATGGAACTGCGTGGACGCAGGTGGGTGGCAATCTCAACGGTCAGGTACTGGCCCTCGCGGTGCACGACTCGGGCGCCGGGCCCCAGCTCTTCGCGACGGGTACGTTCACGACCTCGGCCTCGACGACGTACAACCGCATCGCCAGGCTCTCCGGCTCTTCTTGGGTGACGGTTGGGACCGGCCTCAACAGCACCGGCCGGGCGCTCGCTTCCTTCGGCGGAGCGCTCTACGTGGGCGGTTCGTTCAGCTCCGCAGGCGGCGTCCCTGCTTCGAGAATCGCGCGCTGGAACGGTGCGAGCTGGTCAGCGGTCGGCTCGGGCGTTTCCGGCGGATCCACCGTCCTGGTCAGGGCCCTGACGACCTGGGATGATGGATCCGGCGAGGTTCTGGCGGTGGGGGGCCGCTTTTCGAGCGCGGGTGGCAGCGCGGCGAACCACGTTGCTACCTGGGACGGCGCCGCGTGGAGTTCACTCGCGAGCGGACTGGGTGTCCAGGTCAACGCCCTGGCGGCATTCGACGACGGTTGGGGGCCGACGCTCTACGCGGCCGGTTCGTTTTCGACGATCTCGGGCGGGCCCTATAACCGCATCGCCCGGTGGGGCGTCGACGCGGTCGAAGGTGGCTACTGGGCGTCAATCGGCAATTCGTCGATCGGGCTGAATGGGCAGGCCCTTGCTCTTTCCGTCGGGACGGTGGATTCCGTTGCGGGGCTGTTCGTCGGCGGAGCGTTCACCTCGGCGGACGGCGCCTCTTCGTCCCGGGTCGCCCGCCTGTTGAGGCCGGCTTCCTGCACGGACTGGTCGGCGCCGCAGGTCAAGATCGTCGACCCTTCGCCGGGAGAGACGACCGGTGACTCGACCCCTGCGATCCGGATCGCGGTGCCCGACCGTGGCGAAGGAGCAGATCCCGCGACCCTGATCGTACGAGCGAACGGCTCGACGATTGCCGTCTCGTGTACGAGCGTGGCGGAGATCCTCGACTGTGAGTCGATCTCGGCGTTGGCGGGCGCGGTGACGCTCTCGGCGACTATCGAAGACTTCAGTGGCAGGCTCTCGGCCGCGGATTCGGTCGACTTCTCGATCGCGGACGCGGAGCCGCCGGCGATCGCGATCGTCGATCCCGACGAAGGTTCGACCGTTGAGTCGGCGCGTCCGCCGATCCGGATTCAGTACTCGGATGCTGGCGCTGGGGTCGACACCGCGACGCTCGCAGTAACGTGGAACGGCGGCACCTTGGCCGCCGAGTGCCAGGCGGGCCCGAGCGAGGCCGTCTGTATTCCGGAGACAGACCAGCCAGCCGGAGCGGCGACGGTAACCGCGACGGTTTCAGATCTCCAGGGTAACCCGTCCGCGCCTGCGTTGCGATCCTTCCTGGTCGACGCGCCTGAAGCTCCGCCAGCCACGACTTTCGCCGGGACGGTCGTGTTCGCGGACGGCTCGCCCGCGCCTGGGGCCACCGTGCGGCTCTCGGATCGCGCTGCGCTTTCGACGACTTCAGCGGCGGATGGGACGTTTACGCTGGCCGACGTCGACGTGGGCGAGGCGGCCACGATCGCCTTCACCGCGAAGCTCTGGCAGCCGGGCATCGTCTATCTCGGCTTCGCGAGCGTTGCGCCGATGGTCGGTGGCGTTACGCCCGTGACGATAGAGCTCACTGCTGAGTGCGACTCCTTCTTCTCCCCATTGGCGCTCGACGGCGATCGCTCGGGAATCGCCCTCGTTCCGACCTCGCTCTCTTCGGCGCCCTTGAGCTTTGCCTCCTTCGATGCTGGCGAGGGCCCCGAGGTCATCGTTGCCGGCGGCTTCAACCACGGCGGAGCCGGAGACCTGGGCCGGATCGCCCGCTGGACATCGCGCGGTTGGCAGAGACTCGGGGGTGGGCTGGCCAACTCGAAGCTCAACGGAATCCAACCCGAAGTTCGCGCGCTCGCGGTTTACGACGACGGCAGCGGCGCAGCCCTCTATGCGGGCGGCCGGTTTACTCGCGCCGACGGCAAGCTGGCCGACTACCTCGCCCGTTGGGATGGCTCGGACTGGTCGGAGGCGGCGCGTGGAGTCGACAAGCGGGTGACAGGCTTGGCAGTTTTCGATGATGGTGCCGGCCCCGAGCTCTTCGTCGCTGGCGAACTGACCCGTGTCGGGACGCGCAAGGACTGGACGGGACAGGACTATTCGATCAGCGCCGCGCACGTTGCCAAGTGGAACGGTTCGATCTGGACCGACGTCGGCGCGGGCGTCGTGCCGACCAACGTCGTGAACACGCCGCTCAAGCTGTCGGCGTTCGAAGCGCCCGGCGGCCCGCAGCTCTACCTCTGGGAAGAGTCCGGCTACCAGGTCTGGCGCCGGGTGGCGGGCACTTGGCAGGCAATCGAGGTTCCGATCGAGCTCTACGGGATCACCTCGATTGCGCAGCATGACGACGGATCGGGCTCAGCGCTCTACTTGGCGGCCGGCGGCATCGGAATCCAGAAGCTCGTCGGCTCGACCTGGGTGTCGGTCTTCCCGGACGACTACCAGACCAAGTTCATCACCAGCTTCGGCGATGCTCAGGGGAACTACCTCTACGCCTCCGGCCATTTCGTCGAGCTTCCGGATTATACGGGCGAACGGGAGCTGCGCCGGTGGGACGGCTCGGCTTGGTCGGTGCCACTGACAGCGGCCGAGCGCATCGCCCGGCTCGACGTACCGGGGCTGGGCGCCCGGCTCATCTTGTCGCCCTATGCGGGATCGACGAGCGAGCCGGTCTGGCACCCTGCCGAGTGGAAGGACGGGGCTCGCATCGACTGGTCTCACCCTGTTGCCATCCAAGGCGGTGTGCGCTCGGTTTCCTTTGCCGAGTCGCCGCAAGGCGAGATCGTGCTGTTCTCGGGTCCGACGCGAGTCGGATCCGTTCAGCTCGACGGGCGCATTGGTCGCTGGGATGGCGAGAACGTCTCGGAGGCAACAGACGGTCTATTGGGCGGGACACGCGTCCTTCCGTCGTTCGATGGCCGGAGCCCGCGCGTCTACGGGCTCGTGGAGTCGTCGGGCCAGATCGCCGAATGGACCGGCACGAGCTGGACACCGGTCGGAGATCCCCTGGGGCCCGGGGTCACCGCCGTCGACTGGGCCGAAGTCAACGGGGAGTATCGGCTCTATGCAGCGGGCCCGGGCCTGTTTCGATGGAACGGGACGTTCTGGCATTCGATTCCGGGCGCACCGGCAGTTGTCACCGATATCGAGGGATTCGGCGGTTCGTTGTACACGCACGATCGTTGGCGTTGGGACGGGACGAACTGGACACAGCTCGCGCCGCCGCCAGCCTCGTTCGCAGCGAGCGGAAAGGAGGGCGCCCCGATCTTCGCCGCCTCCGAGGCACCGGAGATGAGTCCCGAGGAGCCCGGGACGACTGCAAAGGATCAGTTCGGTTTGGAGGCGCCTTCCGGCGAGGGTCCGAGCCCCCTGTGGGAAGGCACCGTACCGGTCACGCGGCGGCTGCTGGCCACGGGCGACCGCCTTCACTTCCTCGGCATGGCCTGGGCGTGGACCGGATCGAGTTGGGTCGACGCCGGAGTCCAGCCCCGCTTGGGATACCTGCGCAATCGATTTCTTTCCCCGACGGTCGGCTCGTCCCAGTGGGGCGGGGTCGCATATGTGCTCGAGCGCTACGACGACGGTTCCGAAGAGAAGGTTCTGGTGGGCGGCAACTACGCCGCAACGAAGTACTCTCCGACTTCCGGACAGGTCGTCCAGTTTCCGAACCTCAATCTGGGAGCAAACGCGACCGACGCCAGCCTCGGCTTGGGCACGACTGGCGTCGACGGGCCCCCGGTCGTGGCGCTCGCGGCAGGCCGGTGGCGTGGGGCACCGGCCGTCGCGGTAGGCGGCGGCTTCGGAGAGGCCGGCGGCGAGTCCTCCGGCGGACTGGCGATCTGGCACCCGACCCCGGTCTGGGGAGAATGCTCGACCAGCGGGAGGCCGCCGATGATCACAGTCACTTCGCCCGCGGGTGCGTTCACCTCCGCAGCCGTGGAGACGATCGCCGGCGAGCTCGATGAGCCGGCCGAGCTAACGGTCGACGGCGTCGCCGTCGTGGTGGAGCCAG
>CAYYIK010000088.1:0-11474 GCA_964471955.1 uncultured Thermoanaerobaculia bacterium
ACAGGTTCGGCGTGGCGCAGTACTCGAGCGCGGTGGTGAAGGTGAAGACCGTCGAGAGGTTGCCGCCGCAGGCGTTCTGTGCCGTCACCCGCCAGTGGTAGAGGACGTTGGCGGCGAGTCCGGTGGCGCCGGTCGAAGTGCCGGCGACGGTGGCCGAGAACTCGGGGCTCGAGAAGTTGGCGTCGTTGTCGACCTCGACCAGGTAGCCAGTGGCGCCCGCGGCGGCCGACCAGGTGAGGGTCGGCGCGGTGGAGACTCCGGTCGCGCCGTTGGCCGGCGAGGTCAGCGTCGTGCTTCCCGGCGCGGCCGCCTCGACGACGAGCTCGGAGCCGACCGAGTGTCCCGGGCTGGCGACGGCGCTGCCGTCGATCGTCAGGGCGAATGTGCCAGCGGTCACCCCCCCGGTGTTGTCGATCGTCAGGGTCGACGTGCCCGGCGGCGAGACCGGGTTGAGATCGAAGCTGGCGGTCGTGCCGGCCGGGTGGCCCGAGGCACCGAGCGTGACGGCGTTGGTGAAGCCACCGAGCGCGCCGACGGTGAGCTCGAACGCTGCCGCGTCGCCGGCGCAGATCTCCTGGCTGGGCGGATCGGCGGCCAGCGTGAAGTCCTCCAGCTGCACGGCCGCCAGCGCGTCGATCCGGCCGGCGCCGAAGGTGTGGTTCGGGAAGACCCCCGCCGCGATGCCGCACTGGCCGGCGAAGGCGGGGTGGAAGGCGGTCTGGCGGATGGCGGTCTCGAGCGTGTCGACGTCGCCGGCCAGCGAGGGCTCCGCCGAGATCAGAAGCGCCACCAGCCCGGCGACGTGCGGGCCGGCCATCGAGGTGCCTGACATCGACGAGTAGCCGGTGCCGGGGACCGACGAGCGGACGCCGGAGCCGGGCGCCGAGATGTCCGGCTTCATCCGGTTCGAGCCGTCGATCGTCACCGGGCCGCGGCTCGAGAAGGACGAGATCGTGTCGGTCGAAGTCGTCGAGCCGACCGAGAAGGAGGCGTCGTAGATCGCCGGCGGGTCGACCACCGACGAGCAGGAGGAGCCGCTGTTGCCGGCCGACACCGCGACGAAGATCCCCGCCGCGCGGGTGTTCTCGACCACCGTGCGCAGGATGTCCGGGGTGTTGCACCCCTCCGACGGCGGACAGCCCCAGGAGTTGTTGATCACGTCCGGCGCCATCAATGGGTTCGGGTTCTGCCCGGCCAGATCGGTCGGCGCGATGAACCACTGGAAGCACTCCGAGTAGGTCGCCGGCGTGCCGTTTCCCTGGTCCATGTTGCGGCAGCCGATCCACTTCGCGCCGGGCGCCATGCCGATCTGGTTGGCACCGCCGTCGTCGCCGACCATCGTCCCCATGGTGTGGGTGCCGTGACTCTGGTCGTCGCACGGGACGGGCGAGTTGGCGCCGCAGCTGCCACCACCGGAGTGGATGGCGTCGTGCCAGTGGTAGTTGTGGTCGGCGGTCGAACCGTTCCAGCCGCGGTACTTGCCGAGCAGCGCCGGGTGGTCCCAGTCGTAGCCGGTGTCCTGGCCGCCGATCACCGCGCCGGCGCCGGTGTAGCCGAGCGCCCAGACCTCGTCGGCGTTGACCTGGAGCAGGTTCCACTCGATGGTGAGCGGCGTGAACGGCGCGTCGAGCCAGGCGTCGGGCTCCTCGGCCACCGGCGCGGCGAGCACCAGGCGGGTGTTCTCGTCGATGCGGGCGACCTCCGGCCGGGCGGCGAGCCGCTCGGCGAGCGCCCGGTCCCCCTCGACGACGAGGAAGTTGGCGACCCAGAAGGGGCGGTAGGCGACGCCGAGCCGCTCGAGCTCGGCGATGAGCGGCGCCTGGCTGCGCGCCGCGGTGCGCGAGAGGGTTTCAAAGACGAAGCGCCCTTTCGCCTCTTTGCCGGCGAGTGCGCGGGCGGCCGACAGGTCGGCCTGCTCGGCGAGCACGACGAGCATCGCGACGCGGCCGTCGGGAGCCGCGTCGAAGGCGCGCGCGAGCGCCGGGTCGATGACGGCGCCGCCAGCCGGAGCGGCGAGGGCGGGCGCGGCGAGAGCGAGCGACAGCGTGAGTGCGGCCAGAGCGCGATGCACCAGAGAACCTCCGATTCGAGCCGGGTGGGCAGACCGGCGGAGTCTATAAGCTAGGCGCGATGAACGGCGTGAAGGGCGACACACTCCAGGCGCGGCTCGTGCGCGCGGCGGGCTTTCCCGCCGCCGGCCTGCGCCTGATCGACGGCGCCGAGCGCGAGAGCTTCCACGCCTGGGGGGCGATCCGCGAGCGGGCGGCCGCGGTGGCGGGGCGGCTGGTCGCCGCGGGCGTCGCGCCGGGCGAGCGCGTGGCGCTCGTCTTCCCGACCGGGGCGCCTTTCTTCGACGCCTTCTTCGGCGTGCTGCTGGCCGGCGCCGTCCCCGTGCCGCTCTACCCGCCGGTGCGGCTCGGCCGCCTCGCCGAGTACCGCGAGCGCACCGCCGCGATGCTCACCGCCGCCGGCGCGGTCCTGGTGCTGGTCGACGCCCGGCTGGGAGGCCTCGCCGGCGAAGCGGTCGAGCGGGCGGCGCCGCGCCTCGGTGGCGCGACGCTCGCGCAGCTGCCGGCGGCGCCGCCCGTCGAGCGGCACGGCCGGCCGGAAGACCTCGCCCTCGTCCAGTTCTCCTCCGGCACCACCGTCGAACCGAAGCCGGTGGCGCTCACCCAGCGCGCCGTGCTCGCCCAGGTCGCGGCGCTCAATGCCCTCTGGCCCGACACGCCGGAGCTCGTCCACTCCGGCGTCTCCTGGCTGCCGCTCTACCACGACATGGGGCTGATCGGCTGCGTCTTCCCGGCCCTCGAGCGGCCGGCGGTGCTCAGCCTCCTGCCGCCCGAGCGCTTCGTGGCGCGTCCGGCGCTCTGGCTGCGCGCCCTCTCCCGCCACCGGGCGACCATCTCGGTGGCGCCGAACTTCGCCTTCGCCCTCGCCGCCGAGCGGGTGCGCGACGAGGAGCTGGCCGGCTGCGACCTGTCGGCCTGGCGGATCGCCCTGTGCGGCGCCGAGACGGTCTCGCCCGACACGCTGCGCGCCTTCGCGCGGCGCTTCGCGCCGTTCGGCTTCCGCACCGAGGCGCTCACCCCCGTCTACGGCCTCTCCGAGGCGGCGCTCGCGGTGACCGTCTCGCCGCTGGCGCGGCCGTTCGCCAGCCGGCGGCTCGACCGGGCGCGGCTCGCCGCGGCGGCCGAGGCGGTCGACGACGACGGGGGTGTCGAGCTCGTCTCGGTCGGCGCGCCGCTGCCCGGCTTCGCGCTGGAGATCCGCGATCCGCGCGGTCGGCCGCTGCCCGAACGGCGCATCGGCCGCCTCTTCGTGCGCGGGCCGTCGCTGATGCGCGAGTACCTCGGCCAGCCCGCCGCCTCGGCGGCGGCGCTCGATGCGGACGGCTGGCTCGACACCGGCGACCTCGGCTTTCTCGCCGACGGCGAGCTCCACCTGACCGGGCGCGCCCGCGACGTGCTGATCCTGCGCGGGCGCAACCACTCGCCGGCCGACGTCGAGGCGGCGGCGGGCGCGCTGGAGGGGGTGCGCCGGGGGTGCGTGGCGGCCGTCTCCCACCGCGCCGAAGGGGAGGCGACCGATCGCCTGCTCCTGTTCGCCGAGCGGCGCGCCGCCGCGGCGGACGATGCCGGCCTCGCGGCGAGCCTGCGCGCCGCCGTGCTCGGCGCCACCGGGATCGCCGTCGACGAGGTGGTGCTGCTCGAGCCGGGCGCGCTGCCGCGCACCTCCTCGGGCAAGATCCGCCGCGCCGAAGCGCTGCGCCGCCACCTCGCCGGCGAACTCGCCGCGCCGCCGGTCGTCTCGGCGCCGCGCCTGCTCGCCGAGCTCTGGCGCGGCCGGCGGGCGCTGGCCCGCAGCCGCGGCAAGCGGGAGGCCTCGTGATCGGCGGCCTGCGCGTCTGCGTCGTCCTGCCGGCCTACAACGCCGCCGGCACGCTCGAACGCACGGTCGCCGAGATCCCGCCCGAGGTCGATCGCATCCTGCTCGTCGACGACGCTTCGCGCGACGGCACGGCGGAGCTGGCCGGCCGGCTGGGGCTCGAGACGATCGTCCACCCGGCCAACCGCGGCTACGGCGGCAATCAGAAGAGCTGCTACCGCGCCGCGCTCGCCGGACCGGAAGAGATCGTCGTCATGCTCCATCCGGACTATCAGTATTCGCCGCGGCTGCTGCTCGCCATGGCGTCGATGCTCGCCTCGGGGCACTACGACGTGGTCCTCGCCTCGCGCATCCTCGGCGGCGGCGCGCGCCGCGGCGGCATGCCGGGGTGGCGCTACGTCGCCAACCGCGCCCTGACCCTGGTGGAGAACCTGCTGCTCGGCGCCAAGCTCTCCGAGTTCCACACGGGCTTCCGCGCCTTCCGCCGCGAAGTGCTCGCCACGCTGCCGCTGGAAGAGAACTCGGACGATTTCGTCTTCGACAATCAGATCCTGGTGCAGGCGCTCGCCGCCGGCTACCGGATCGGCGAGATCTCCTGCCCGACCCGCTACTTCGAGGAGGCCTCGTCGATCTCCTTCCTCCGTTCGGTGCGCTACGGCTTCGGGGTCCTCGCCTGCGCCGGCGCGGGGTGTCTCGTCCGGCTCGGCCTCCCCTCGGCGCGCTTCCTGCGCCCGGGTGGACGGCGGCTCGCCGACCTCGAACCGGGCGGCGCCGCGGCGCCGCGCTGATACGCTTCGCCGGTGAAACGCCGCCGCCTCCGCCCGCTCGCCGGGCTGCTGCTCCTCGCCTTCGTCGCGGCCGCCTGCCGGCGCGAGAGCGCCACACCGGCGCCCGCTCCGGCACCGCCGCCCGGCCCGAAACCCAACGTCGTCGTGGTGCTGATCGACGCCCTGCGCGCCGACCGACTGAGCGCCCACGGCTATGCGCATCCGACCTCGCCGGAGATCGACGCCCTGGCCGCCGGCGGCGTCGACTTCCGCGCCGCCTTCTCGCCGGCGACCTGGACCAAGCCGTCGATCGCCTCGCTGTTCACCGGCCTCCATCCGACCGAGCACGGCCTCATGCACCTCGGCGAGGCGGACGAGGAGGGGGTGACCACCGACGCGCTGCCGCGCTCGCTGCCGACCCTGGCGCAGGCCTTCCGTCAGGGGGGGTGGGCGACGGTCGGGGTGGTCAACCAGGTCCACCTGCAGCCGACGCTCGGCTTCGCGCGCGGTTTCGAGGAGTACCTCTGGCGGCGCGGCAAGCGGGCACCGGAGCTCAACGCGCTGTTCGCCGACTGGCTGGCGAAGGCCGACGAGCGCCCCTTCTTCGCCTACATCCACTACCTCGACGCCCACTGGCCCTACGACGAGAAGCCGGGCGACCTGCCGGCCGACCGTTTCGGTTCGATCACCTACCAGAACCCGCCGCCGCGCGGCCTGGCGCGGGTGGCCGAGTGGGCGGCGAAGGAGATGACGCCGCACGATCTTGCCGTGCTGTCGACCCGCTACGACAACGAGATCGCCTGGGTCGACCGGGCCGTCGGCCAGCTGGTGGCGCTGCTCGAAAAAGCGGGTCGGTTCGAGGAGACGATCCTCGTCCTCACCAGCGACCACGGCGAGGGGTTCTACGAGCACGGCGTGCTCAAGCACGGCTACGCGCCGTACGAGGAGATCGCGCGAGTGCCGCTGATCCTGCGCCTGCCCGCGCGCTGGGGCGTGCCGGCCGGGCCGCGCACCACGGTGGCGAGCGTCGTCGACCTGGCGCCGACGCTGCTCGATCTGGTCGGCCTGCCGCCGCTCGCCGGCGCGACCGGGCGCAGCCTCGCGCCAGTGGTGCGCGGGGAGGAGGATCCGACCCGCCAGGTGCTGATCCAGAGCGAGGAGGGGTGGGCGCTGCGCGCCGCGGACGCCAAGCTCATCGCGCGCCCCGACCGGCTCGAGTTCTACGACCTCGTCGCCGATCCGGGTGAGCGGCGCAACCTCGCCGCGGACGGCTGCCGCGGGCGCTGCGCCGAGCTGCGCGCCGAGCTGCGCCGCCTGCGCACGGCGCTGCGCCCCCCGCCGTCCGACGGCGGCGAGAAGGGGGAGTTCACCGGGGAGGACGTCGAAGAGCTGAAGTCCCTCGGGTACCTCTGAGGCGGCGCCGCGACGCCGCGGCGGGAGGAGCGATGACGCGCGGGCGGGACGCGATCGTGGTCGGCGGGGGCCCGGCGGGCCTCGCGGCGGCGATCGCTCTCTCGCGCGCCGGCCTCGCCGTGACGCTCGTCGAGCGGCGGCGGCCACCGATCGACAAGGCGTGCGGCGAAGGGGTGATGCCGGCCGGCCTCGCCGCGCTCGCCGCCCTCGGCGTCGACGTGAGCGACCTCGGGGCGCCCTTTTCCGGCATCCGCTACGCCTGCGACGGCCAGCTCGCCGCGGCCGACTTTCCCGCCGGCCGGCACGGACGCGGCATCCGCCGCCTCGAGCTGCACGGGCGTCTCGTGGCGGCCGCGGCGGCGGCGGGGGTGGAGCTGCGCTGGGGCGAAGCGGTGTGCGGCCTGGCGCCGCGCGGCGTGCGGACCGAGCAGGGCGAGCTCGCGGGGCGCTGGGTGATCGGCGCCGACGGCCTGCACTCCCGCCTGCGCCGCGACGCCGGCCTGGCCGGCCCGGCGCCGCGCGGGGCGGCGCGCTTCGGCGTGCGCCGGCACTATCGCGGCGTCGAGGCCGGTGCCCGCGTCGAGGTCCTCTTCGGCCGCGACGCCGAGGCCTACCTGACACCGCTCGGCGGCGGTGAGCTGGGCGTCGCGCTGCTCTGGCAGGGGGCGGCGCGCGGCTTCGACGACCTGCTGGCGCGGCGCTTTCCGCCCGAGCTGGCGCGCCGCCTCGCCGCCGGCGCGGCGAGTTCGCGCGACCGCGGCGCCGGACCCTTCCGCCAGCGTCCGCGCGGCGTCATCCGCGGCTCGCTGGCGCTGATCGGGGATGCCGCCGGCTACGTCGACGCGCTGACCGGCGAGGGGCTCTCGATCGCCTTCCGGGAGGCGCTCGTTCTCGCGCCGGCGCTCGCCGCCGGCAATCCGCGCGCTTACGCGCGTGCCGCGGCGCGGCTGCGCCGCACCCCCGAACGGCTGACCCGGGCGGCGCTGATGGCGGCGCGGCGGCCGGCCCTGGCGCGCCGCCTGGTTGCCGCCCTCGGCCGCCGGCCGGAGCGCTTCTCCCGCCTTCTCGCAGTGCTCGGCTGCGGTGCGCCGGTCGGCGGGCGCGAGCTCGCGGACCTGGCCGGACTCGCGCTCGGCGTGTTGAGCGGAGCGGGCGGCCGGCGATGAGTCGCGGCGAGCGCTGGACCGCCGGAGTGCTGGTCCGCCGTCGCCCGGTACTGGGTGCCGCCGCGCTTCTCCTCGCGATCCTGGCGCCGGGCGCCCTGCGCCTCGAGACCGACAACTCGCCGCCGGTCTGGTTCCTCGCCGGGTCGCCCGAGGTCGAGCACCACCGCGCCTTCGTCGAGCGCTTCGGCTCCGATGAGGGGTTTCGCATCGTCCTCGACGGCGCCGCCCTCTGGACGCCCGCCGGCCTCGCCCGCCTCGCGCGGATCGAGCACGAAGTGGCGGCGCTGGCCGGCGTGGTCGACGTCGCCTCGCTGGTGCGCGCGCACGGCCCCGACTTCGAGCGTTTTCCGCCGGACGATCCGGCGGCGCTGCGGGAGCTCGCCCTGGCGAGCCCGCTCGATCGCGCGATGGGGTGGGTCAGCGCCGACGGCACCGCGGCCTCGCTGCTGGTGACCACCGCACCGTTGCCGCCGCGCGCGCTCGCACGGCTCGCCGGGGAGATCGAGCGGCGGGTGCAACCGCAAGCTGGCGAGGAGGCGTCGGCGTCGCTGCGCACCGCGGTGCTCGGGCAGCGCAGCCTCGAGCTGGCGCTCGACCGATCGTCGCTCGAGATCGGACGGCGCTACCTGCCGCTGCTGGCGCTGCTGGCCATCGTCCTGCTGCTCGCCGTCGTGGGCGACCCGGCGGCGCTCGCGGTGCCGCTCGGCTTCGTGCTGTTCTGCGAGGCGATCACCCTCGGCGCGATGGGGTGGGCCGGGGTGCGGCTCAATCTGGTGCTGGCCATCCTGCCGCCGCTCGTCTTCGTGATCGCGCTGGCCACTTCGATCCACGTGCTGCTCCCGGTGCGCGCCCGTCTCGCGGCGGGCGCGGCGCCGGCCCCGGCGGTCGTCGCGGTCTGGCGCGACAAGGGCCGGGCGCTCTTCTGGACCGGCCTGTCGACCGCCATCGGATTCGCCGCGCTCGCGGTCTCGCCGGTGCCCCCGGTGCGCGCGCTCGGGCTGTGGGCGGGAGTCGGCCTCGGCGCGCAGACGCTGGCGGCGTTCACCCTCTTGCCGGCGCTGCTCGCGGGGGTCGCGGGCGGCGCCGTGCGGCGGCGGCCGTTCGAAGCGCGGCTCGAGCGCGCCGGTCGGCGCATGGCGGCCGTCGCGACCCGCCACCGGCGGGCGATTCTGGCGATCTGGCTCGCGGCGACGGGCCTGATGGCGCTCGGCCTCGGGCGGCTGGCGCCGGCGAGCGACGCCCTGCGCTACCTGGCGCCCGACCATCCGGTGCGCGCCGAGTGGGAGCGGGTCGAGGCGCTGGGGCTGGGGCTGGCGACGGTCGAGCTCGAGCTCGTCGCGCCGCCCGGCGGCGAGGGGTGGCGGTCGCCGGCCGGCCTGGCGGCGCTCGCGCGGCTGACCGCGGCGCTGCGCGCGGCGCGGATGCCGGGGCTGCTCGGCGCCGCGGGAGCCGGCGACCTCGCGGCGGAGATCGGCGAGCGCTCGCCGCTGGCCGCCCTGGCGACGCGCGAGGAGACGCTCGAACTCGGCCTGGCGCTGCTTGCCGCCGACCGCGACGGCGAGCGCGCCCTGGCGCGCTTCGTGACCGCGGACGGCCGGCGGGCGCGGGTCGCGCTGTTCGTCCGCTCGGCGGGGTACGAGGCGATCGACCCGCTGGCCGAGCGAGCGCGTCGGCTGGCGCTCGACGCGCTGCCGCCGGGCTCCGCCGTGGCGCCTACCGGCACGCTGCTGCTGCTGCTCGGCTTCCACCGCCACCTGCTCGCCACCCTGGCGCTCTCGCTCACCCTGACCCTGCCGGTGCTCGCCGGCGTCTTCGCCGGGTTGCTGCGCCGGCCGGCGGACGTCGTCCGCGCGCTGGTTCCCAACGTCGTGCCGATCGTGCTGCTGCTCGGCGGCATGGGGTGGGCGGGCATCGGCCTCGATGTCGCCACGGTGATGGTCGCTTCGATCGTCCTCGGCCTGGTGGTCGA
Organism: uncultured Thermoanaerobaculia bacterium; assembly: GCA_964471955.1. GTDB lineage: Bacteria > Acidobacteriota > Thermoanaerobaculia > Multivoradales > JAGPDF01 > JACTMI01. The sequence goes on from CAYYIK010000088.1 coordinate 9,201, forward strand.
CGATACGATCCACTCGCTGGCGCGTCACCGCGAGCGCCGTGGCGAAGTCGGCGGCGCGGCGGCGATCGCCGAGCGGCTCGAGCGCACGGCCCCGGCCTACCTGCTGACCGGCGCCATCCTCGCCGCCGGCTTCGGGGTCTGCGCGCTGTCGGACTTCGCGCCGATCGCCCGCTTCGGCGCGCTGTCGGCGGCCACCGTGGGGATCGCGGTGCTCGCCGACCTCACCCTCGTGCCGGCCCTGTTCGGCCGCGACTGAGCGGGCCGGAAGCCGCAGATCCATCAGAAGAAGCAGGCGTGTCCCTTACCGCTGCCAGCGGGGTTCGAAGGGTCGGAGCCGGGATGGAATCGAAGGCGACGAGAAGCCAGGACGAAAAGCTTCCATGGAAGGGAAAGACTTCCTCGTCCGGGACGTGAGGGGTCGGGGCGGAGCAGCCGTCGACACCGGGACGGCTGGCAGAGGCGAAAAGCTTCCATGGAAGGGAGAGACGACGGACGGAGGCGCCCTCGGCCTCCAGGGCTTGACCGGGGCGGCAGCGCGGAGGCACCCGGAGCCGGCGAGACCCACGGATCCGGGCCAGGCTCCGGAAGCCGTTTTTCCTTCTATGGAAGCTTTTCGTCTTTGCCTTTCCCTCTTCTCGGTTCCTGCGGCCCCGCTCCCGCGCAGGCTCCTGGAAGCCGTCTTTCCCTTTTTTGGAAGCCTTTCGTCTTTGCCTGACACCCTCTCGGTCTCAGCTCGACCCGGCCCCTCGCTGCCTCCAGGGAGCTGTCCCCCCTTCCATGGAAGCTTCTTGTCTTTGCCTGTCACTCGGCTTCGAGTCCCGCTCGTTCCCAATCTCCGGGCCTTGTCTTTCCATTCACAGCATGAATGATTATCATCCACGTCATGAAAGCCGTGCCCCGGCTGGTCGCCCCGGCCCTCGCCCGTCGCCTGCGTGTGATGCCCGCCGTGGTGCTCACCGGCGCCCGCCAGACCGGCAAGAGCACGCTCGCCGCCGAACTGGTGCCGGGCGAGCGCCGCTATCGCACGCTCGACGACCTCGACGTGCTCGACGCCGCGCGGCACGATGCGGACTCGCTCGTCGGCGGCCGCGAGCCGGTCACTCTCGACGAGGTCCAGCGCGAGCCGTCGCTGCTCGCCGCGGTCAAGCGCGCGATCGACCGCGATCGCGTCGCCGGCCGCTTCCTGCTCACGGGTTCGGCGAATCTCCTGCTGATGCGACGGGTCTCCGAATCGCTCGCCGGCCGGGCGAGCTATCTCACGCTCTGGCCGATGACCTGCCGCGAGCAGCTCGGCCGCGGCGCCTGCGGTCGCTGGGAGGAGCTGTTCGCCACGCCCGATGCCGACTGGCGCGACCTGCTCGGCGCGGCCGGGGAGCCGGCGGAGGATTGGCGCGCGCTGGCGTGCCGCGGTGGCTACCCGACGCCGGCGCTCGAGCTTCCGATCGCCACCGACCGGCGCATCTGGTTCGACGGCTACGTCCGCACCTACCTCGAGCGCGACCTTCAGGACCTCTCTTCGATCAGTGCCCTGCCCGACTTCCGACGCCTGATGCGCGCCGCGAGCTTGCGCGTGGGCCAGCTCCTCAACCAGACTGAACTGGGCCGCGATGCGGGCCTGCCGCAGGCGACAGTGCACCGCTGGCTGAACCTGCTCGAGACCTCGTATCTGATGGTCCGACTGCCGGCCTATGCAGTGAACCGCACGAAACGACTGATCAAGTCGCCGAAGCTCTACTGGGGCGACACTGGTCTGGCACTGCACCTGGCCGAATCGGACGATCCGGGGGGAGCGCACCTGGAGAACCTGGTGCTCCACGACCTGCTCGCATGGCGGGACGCGCGCCTCGATCGCGCCGAGCTCGCCTACTGGCGCACGGCGTCCGGCGAAGAGGTCGACTTCGTGATCGAGGCGGGCGGCAAGCTCCTGCCGATCGAGATCAAGTCGACCCCGCGGCCTCGCCTCGCCGACGCCGCGCCCCTGCGCTCGTTCCGCGCCGAGTACGGCCGCAAGTCCCGGGCCGGCCTCCTCCTCCACACCGGCAACACCCTCGACTGGCTCACCCCGGACGTCCTCGCCGCCCCCTGGTGGTCCGTGCTCTAGACCCGTCGCCCGCGGCGGACAGCGCCGGCCGGCGTCCACTTCCCGCCGCCCCGCAGATCGTGAAGGGACCGGCCCCGAGCGGGATCGACGAACTGAAAGGCAAAGACGAAAAGCTTCCAGAGTAGGCAAAGACGTCCCCGTGCGGGATGCGAGGGGTCGGGGCGGAGCGGCCG
>CAYYIK010000089.1:0-11372 GCA_964471955.1 uncultured Thermoanaerobaculia bacterium
CCCCAGCCCTCGAGCCATTCGGCCTCGCGCACCGGGCAGAGGAGCGGAAAGACGCTGGCCGGAGGCGCTTCGATCCGCTGCGTGTACTTTCGGGTGATCCGCGGTGACTGGATGGGCGTCATGTACCTGCCTCCTTTCGGAACGGTTCGTTGCGGATGTAGGTATTTATATACCTTGGTACCATCCCTGTCAAACGCCCGGATCAGAATCGGGGACCGTCGCCTTCGCCAGTCGTCGAAAGAGTGAGGGTCCCCGGGTGTCGACTGGCAGAAAACGAAGACCAAAGCCCTTAGAGGGGAAAGGCAGCGGAGGGGAGACGCTTGCGGCGGTCGAACCCCGACCGGCTCCGCCCGGTGCCCTGGAAACCCGCAAAGTCGGTTCCGGAACCCGGCTTGGTGCCGGCGAGCTTGTCCCCTTCTATGGAAGCTTTTCGTCGTTGTCTTCGCCGCGGGTCGACAACCGCCTCTTGCCGCGAGCTCGCGACCCGCCGGAGGTGGTGAAGCCCCTTCAGTCGGAAGCCTTGAGGATGCCGCTGCGGGTCGAGACGCACGGCGAGTCCGCGGCCGACCGGTTCTGCTCGGGGGCCGAGACGCGCCCGGAGGGGAGCTCGAGCGCCCAGGCCCCGTGCAGTTCCTGGTGTTTCCTGACCCTTCCCCGGATCAGGCGGACGACCTCGGTGCCGCGCAGCACCTGGAGCTGAAACGGCAGTGGGGCCTCGGCGGGAATCAACGCGTGGGCATACGCCCAGAACAGGTAGCGCCCGGACGGCGCCGACCCGCGCGGCCAGTAGATGTTCTCGACCGGCGCGGGGCAGAGCCGCCCGGAGCCCGCATTGCAGTCGACGTCGAGCAGGCCGCCGCTCGGCGAAGTGCCCGTCCCGAAATTGATGCAGTGGCCTGCGGGGTCCTGCACGATGAGGTCGAGGTCGGACTCCCCCTCCCAGGCGAGGCGGAAGGCAACGTCGCCCGTGCCCGCCTGCCGGTGCAGGGTGCACGCGGCAAGCAGGCCGAGCGACACCACCGCGCCGACGACGGCCGGGAGCCGCCGAAGGCGAGCGAAGGTGCGCATCACCCTCCCTCCTCCACCGCCGCGCCGGCCGGGCCGGCGAGCGCGGCGCGGATGCGGCCCGGGGTAAGGGGCAGACGGAGGACACGCGCACCGGTCGCGTCGAACAGGGCGTTGGCGAGGACCGCTCCCACCGGCACGATCGCCGGCTCGCCGCCCCCCTGCGGATCGAGCTCCGGGTGGTCGACCAGCACCGATTCGATCTCCGGAACCCACGAGAAGCGCGGCAGCTCGTACGTGTCGAAGTTGGTGTCGAGAATCCTCCCGCCGTCGAAGCGGAGCTCCTCGGCCAGCGCATAGCCGAGACCCATGGTGATGCACCCCTCGATCTGCATGCGCGCGCCGTCCGGGTTGACGACGATCCCCATGTCCTGCGCGCAGGTCACCCGCTCGACCCGCACCCGGCCGCTCGCCCGGTCGACGGTCACCTCGGCCATCAGCGCCACACAGGTGCCGGCGTCGACGCCGCACGCCACCCCGCGGCCGCGCCCATCCCGCCTCCCGGCGGCCGGCGCCGCCCGCCAGCCGAACGCGGCGGCACAGGCCTCGAGCACTCTCCGCATGCGGGCGTCCGTGAGGTTCTTCAGCCGCAGCTCCAGGGGGTCGATCCCGGCCCGCGCCGCCAGCATGTCGATCAGCGACTCGCGCGCGAAGACGTTCATGTTGGCGCCCGGGGCGCGCCATGGACCGACCGCGAACGGATGGAACGCTTCGGCCTCGCGCTGCTCGGCGCCCGACATCCGTCCGCCGAAGGAGCGGATCCGGACGTTCGGCACGTCGTAGATCACTTCGGCGCTGCGCGCGCCCGCCGCCCAGACGTCGTAGCTCCAGAAGGTGATCTTCGCCGCCTCGTCGAGCGCCGCGGCGGCCTTCACGACGCAGGCCGGGTCGAACGTGTCGAAGAAGAACTCCTCCTGCCGTGTCCAGGCGACCTGCACCGGCACCCCCGCCGCCCGCGCCAGCCGTGCCGCCTCGACCGCCTGCCGGTGCGCGCTCTTGCCGCCGAATCCGCCGCCGACGTACGGCGTGATGACGCGCACCCGGTCCTCGCCGAGCCCGAGCGCCGCGGCGACGGAGCTGCGGGTCGGAAACGGCGTCTGGGTCGATGCCCAGACGGTCATCCGCTCGCCATCCCACTCCGCCACCGCCGTGTGCGGTTCGATCGGTGCATGCGCCACGTAGCCCTTGCGGAAGGTGGCGGAAACCATCGCGTCGGCGGCGCGCGCGCGGACGGCCTCGGGATCGCCACGCCGGTCGACCTCCTGCGGGTCGCCCGCGGCGCTTCGCAGGTGCTCGAAGATCGTCTCCGCGTCGGGCCCGCCAGGCGCCGGGTCCCACTCCGCCCGCAGCGCGGCCAGCGCCGCCGCGGCGCCGTCGGACTGCGGATGCAACACGGCCACGAGGTCCCCCTCGCGCACCACGCGAACACCGGGCAGTGCCTCGGCGGCCGACGTGTCGACGCCGCGCAGCCTCGCGCCGTGCGCCGGCGGGCGGAGGATCCGCGCGCAGAGCATTCCCGGACGGCGGATGTCGCCGGCATACTGCGCCGCGCCGGTGACCTTCTCCCGGGCGTCGAGCCGTTCGGGAGAGCGCCCCATCACCGCGAACTCCTTCACCTGCCGCAGTACCGCTTTCTCGCCGACGAGCCGCGCGAGTCGGCGCCCGCGTGCCAGCTCACCGAATGTCACCCGGCGCGTCGCTTCACCGGCCACGCTCACCACGCCCGCGGCGATCTCGAGTTCGCTCCGGGCCGCGCCCAGCTGCTTCGCCGCCAGCCCGAGCAGCACCAGCCGCGCCTCGGCCGCCGCGGCGCGCAGCACCGGACCGAACATGCGCGTGGTCAGCGAACCGAACGTCCCCATGTCCAACGGGCAGCGATCGGTGTCGCCCATCACCATGTCGACCGACTCGAGCGCCACGCCGAGTTCGTCGGCGACCATCTGCGCCTGCGAGGTCATCACCCCCTGCCCCATCTCGATCTTGCCGGTGAAGACGGTGACCCGCCCGTCGGCGCCGATCAGCAGGTAGGCGTTGAAGTCCTCCGGGTAGCTGCGCCTCCCCTGGGCAAGCAGCTCCTCGAGCCCGAGGGTGACGAACACCGCGATGCCGCCGCCGACCAGGCGGAAGAAGGCGCGCCGGTCGAAACCGCGGGCGAACGGCCCCGATGCGGGCCCGGTTCCGCGGGGATCCGCTCCCGGATGCGCGCTCATCACGCACCTCCCTTGCCGGCGGCGACTCTGCCGACGGCGGCGAGGATGCGCAGGTGAGCCCCGCAGCGGCAGAGGTTGCCGTCGAGCGCCTCGACGATCTGCTGGCGGGTCGCGCGCGGGTGCTTCTCGAGCAGGGCGTGCGCGGCGAGGATCATCCCCGGCGTGCAGTAGCCGCACTGGAGCGCCCCCTCCGCCGCGAACGCCGCCTGGAGCGGGTGGAGCCGCTCGCCGGAGGAGAGCCCCTCGATCGAGAGGACCCGCTTGCCCGCCACGGCGGCGACCGGCGTCGTGCAGGCGTGGACCGCCTCGCCGTCGACCAGCACCGTGCAGGCGCCGCAGACCCCCTCGCCGCAACCGTACTTGGTTCCGGTCAGCCCGAGCTCGTCGCGCAGCACCCAGAGCAGCTGGCGCCCGCCGTCGACCTCGGGGCTGACCTCACGACCGTTGAGATGGAATCGGACGCTCTGACCCATGCACGCCTCCTCTCGCCGGATACCGCGAAGGGTAGCCCCCTCCGCCGCGGCGGTCAAAGCCCGGACGGTGGGGATGCCCCCCCTGTCAGATCGGACAGCTAGGGGTGCCAGTCATGGCAGAGGGCCGGCTTCAGCGCCACGACTTCCGGCCGGCGGACGGCGCCGCGGCTCAAGCGGGACGGGCCCTCCGGCTCGTCGGCGCGATTCCGCGGCGCCGGCACGGGGGTTGCGCACGCGGAGAGCGACCGTCCTGCGTGGCGGAAGGAGACGAGGCTCATGAACATCGTCGCGGCAGAGACCCTGGAAAGCGACCTCATGCAGTCGCTCCTCGATGGCTTCCCCGATCCCGCCTTTCTGCTCGATCGCGACCACCGCGTTCGACTGGTCAACCGCTCCTGGCGCCGCATCCACCCGCGGGGCGAGGAGGTGCTGGGACGCAGCTGCCACGAAGTCCTGCATCACGCGCCGGCCGCCTGCACCGAGGGACAGGTCGACTGTCCCGTGCGCGAGTGCGCCCTCCAGGGGCATTCGGTACACGCCCTGCATGTGCACGACGGCATCGCGGGCGAGGAGCACCATCACGTGAGCGTTCACCCCCTGCGGCTTCAGGGCGGCGAGATGGTCGGCTTCCTGCAGACGTTCCAGCCTCTGCGTGCGGCGAGCGCGGTGGCGCACCCCCGCCGCCTGGTCGGCCGCTCGCGCACCTTCCTGGCGCTCCTCGAGCGACTCCGCCGGGCCGCCGAGCACGAACTCCCCGTCCTGCTGCACGGCGAGGCCGGCACGGGCAAGCGACTCGCCGCCGAGACGATCCACGCGCTCGGCCCGCGACGCAACGGCCCGTTCGTGGTGGTGGACGCCAGCGGTCTGGCCGGGATCCCCGGCCACGCCCCCACCTCCGCCCGCCCGGCGTGGGACGGCCGTTTCGAAGCCGCTCGCGGCGGCACGCTGCTCGTGCGCGAAATCGGTGTCCTGCCCGGTTCGATGCAGGCCGACCTGCTGTCGCGACTCGCCGGTTCACCCCGCTCCGGGACGGCTCACGACGAGAGTGGCGGCGCCGAGTTCCGCCTCCTCGCCACCAGCAGCCGTGACCCGCTCGCCCTCGCGCGCGTCGGCGACGTGCTCCCCGAACTCCTGACGCTGCTCACCGTGGATACGATCCGCGTCCCGCCGCTGCGCGAACGGATGGAGGACCTGCCGCTGCTCGTCGACTCCCTGCTCGAGCGCATCGGCGAGCACCGGTCACGCGACCTGGAGCCGTCGGCTCGCGCCCTGCTCGCCAATCTCGACTACCCGGGCAATGTCTCCGAACTCCTCGCGCTGCTCGAGCGCGCCAGCCTGCTCGCCGAGGACGCGCCGATCGGCGCCGGACACCTCGAGCGGGCACGGCATCGTCCGGAAGAGCGCGCCACGTACTTCAATCCGGGGGGCGAGATCCTCTCCCTGAGCGAAGTCGAAGAGCGCTACCTGGCGTGGGCCGTCCGGAACTTCCAGGGCAGCCGCAGCGAGCTGGCGAAGCATCTGGGCGTCGCCGAGCGCACCCTGTTCCGCAAGCTCAGCCACCTGCGTCAGCCCGCCTCCGCCCCCCGGGGATCCGCTCCGCAGGGGGACCCTCGCCGGGAACCGCCACCCTCCTGACGGCTCGAACGGAGGGCTCTCACGACCTGCGGGGGAACGCGAGACCGCGCAGGGAAGGCCTCGCCGACAGCGCCGGGGCACGAGGTCCTCGGCGAAGTCGAAGGCGAAGACGAAGGCAAAGGCGAAGACAGAGACTTCCATAGAAGGTAGAGACGCCCGGGACTCGGCCGCGACTCCGCTGGCCCTGAAGGCGGCGGGCAAGACTGCCCGCCACCCACCTTCTGCGCCCGTCTCTTGCCTTTCCCCTCTATGGGCCTTTGCCTTGTTTCAAAGTAATCGCTTCAGAGACTTCACTTCAAGGTCTTAGCTTCGAAGACTTCGCTTCAGGGACTTCACTCCAGAGACTTCGCGTGAACTTCGCTGTCCGGCCCGGCTTCGCTCGGGCTTCAGCGGCGGCGCTCGAAGTCGCGGACCGGCGCGGCGTCGAATCGGAACTCGTAGAAGACCTTGTATTTGCCACCGAAGATCTCCTCCTCCTCGCCGGTGAAGGTCCGCACACTTCCCGCCACGTGCCCTTGCGCGGCCTCGGCCACCGACCACTCCGGCGGCGAGATCGTCGTCGAGTAGCACATGCCGTCGCCGAACTCCGGGTGGCAGATCGACAGGTCGGCCTGGCCGCCCGTCGCGCGCACCTCGACGACCACCCGCTCGGAAGCGACCTGGAGTGCCTCGCTCAACGTCGAAGCGGCGCGCAGGGCCGCCTCATCGACCGGCTGCGGGGTGAGGAGCACGACCGCGTTGACCTCCTCCTCCCTCCAGTTGTCGGGAGCGTGCATCAGGTAGGCGTGGGCGAGCGCGATCGACTTGCCGTTGACCCGTGCCTCCCCCGCAGCCGGCGCCGTGCCACTCCCCTGCTGTGCGACCCCTCCCGCAACGCCGACGAGCGACAGGCCGACTGCAACGACGAACCGCGCGACCATCTGTTCTCTCCTCTGACCAGTATTCCCCAGGAAGAGCGACAAAGCGCGGCCATCGGGGACACTCATGCTCTCCCGCCCTTCACCGATCCGCGCTCGTTGACAGGCTGAACGGCCGGGATGCGCGAGCCGGCAAGAACCTGGCGGAGCCCGAGGCCAGGAGCTTGAGGGAACGGATCCGAATGCCGGGCCGTGAAGGCCAGGACTCGGAGGCAATGACCAGGACTCCGAGAGGACAAGAGGTGAGAGTCGGAAGTCGAAGGCGACCTCCGGTCGCGGCGAGGAACCTCCCTTCGCGCCCGTGGTGGCGCGCGTGGCTGTCCCCGAGGCGTGGACGGGTGTCCGGGGCGGAAGCGGACGGGTGTCCGCCCCGGACACCGGCGAACTTCGCAAGCACCTGATTCCAAAGCACTCTCCAGAGGCTCCTCGCGGTCGATTCTGCTGGCGCGGGGCTTGCTCTCTGGCCCCGGCGTGACGACCGGGATCCGCGACACCTCGCACATGGACAGGCCGATCGAGCGCCGGCGGCGGCCGCTCGCCCTCTGGCTGCTCGCCACCGGCGCCGCCGCCCTGCTGCTCTTCCTGGCGCTGCGGCCGCTGGCCCGCCGCTGGGCCGCCGCCGACCAGTCGGTCGAGCTCGACCGGCTGCGGCTCGCCCGGGTGACGCGCGGCGAGCTCGTCCACGACGTCGCCGCCCAGGGGCGGGTGGTCGCCGCTTCGCGGCCGACCCTGTTCAGCCCGGCGGCCGGAATCGTCACGCTGCGGGTACGCGAGGGGATGCAGGTGCGCGCGGGCGGCATCCTCGCCGTGGTCGCGAGCCCCGACCTCGACAGCCGCCTGCAGCAGGAACGCGCCTCGCTCGACGGCCTCCTCTCCGACGTGGCCCGGCTCGAGCTCGCCGCCCGCCAGGCGAACCTCGCCAACGAGCAGCGCGTCGCCCTCGGCGAGGTCGAGCTGGGCTCGGCCGAGCGCGAGGTCGCGCGGATGGAGCGACTCAGCGCCGAGGGGCTGATCCACCGCATCGAGCTCGAGAAGGCCGGCGACCTGCGCGCCGTCCGCCGGCTCGAGCTCGAGCAGGCCCGCCAGCGCGTCGCAATCGAGCGCGAGATGTTCGAGTTCCAGGTGCGCGACGCCCGCGCCCGTGCCGCCCGGCAGCGGCTGGTGGTCTCCGACGTCGAGCGGCAGATCGCCGAACTCGAGATCCGCGCGCCCTTCGACGGCATGGTGGCCACGGTCAGTGTCGAGGACGCCGACGCCGTCGTCCGCGGCCAGCCGCTGGTCGGCGTCGTCGATCTCGCCGATCTGGAGGTCGAGGTGGCGATCCCCGAAAGCTACGCCGACGACGTCACGCCGGGCGTTCCGGCCCTGGTGCGCGTCGACTCCGCCGACGTCCCCGGCACGCTGACCAGCGTTGCCCCCGAGGTCCGCAACTCGCAGGTCGCCGGCCGCATCGCCTTCGCGGGCGGGCCGCCCGCGGGGCTGCGCCAGAACCAGCGGGTCAGCGCCCGCCTGCTGCTCGACGAGAGGAATGACGTGCTCAAAGTGCCGCGCGGGCCGTTCCTCGAGGCCGGCGGCGGGCGCGCCGTCTACGTCGTCTCGGACGGACTGGCGCGCCGGCGCTCGATCGTCATCGGCACCGTCTCCGTCACCGAAGTCGAGATCCTCGAGGGACTCTCCGAGGGCGAAGAGATCGTCCTCTCCGACCTGGGTGCCGCCGAAGGCGCCGAAACCGTCCTGCTTCGCGACTGACCCACCGATCCAAGAGGGAGCCGACATGCCGACCCTGCAGATGACCGACGTCACCAAGAGCTATCGCACCGACCTGGTCGAGACCCGGGCGCTCGACCGCATCTCGCTCACCGTCGAGGAGGGCGAGTTCGTCGCGGTCTCCGGCCCCTCGGGCTCGGGCAAGACCACGTTCCTCAACGTCACCGGACTGCTCGACGGCTTCGAGTCCGGCACCTACCTGCTCGACGGCAAGGACGTCTCGCGGCTGACCGACCGTGAGCAGTCGCGCATCCGCAACGAGAAGATCGGCTTCGTCTTCCAGAGTTTCAACCTGATCCCGGATCTCGACGTCTTCGACAACGTCGACGTGCCGCTGCGCTACCGCGGACTTGCGGCCGCCGAACGCCGGCGAAGGATCGAGTCGGCGATCGCTCGCGTCGGTCTGGCGGCGCGGCTCCACCACCTGCCGTCGCAGCTCTCGGGCGGCCAGCAGCAGCGGGTGGCGATCGCCCGTGCTCTCGCCGGCGAGCCGCGCCTGATCCTCGCCGACGAGCCGACCGGCAACCTCGACTCGTCGACCGCGCACGAGATCATGAACCTCCTGCACGAGGTCAACGACGCCGGCACGACCATCGTCATGGTCACCCACGACCCGGGCTGCGCGGCGCATGCCGCGCGTCAACTCCACATTCTCGACGGACGCCTGATCGACCTGCGCGAGGAGATGCCGTCGCTCCACCCGCGCTCGATCTCGCCGGCCGCCCCGCGCGCCACCGGGGCCGGTGCCGCGCGTACCCCGGCCGCGGGCTGAGGAGGCCGACCGCCATGTTCTTCTACTACCTCCGTCTGGCCGCCAGGAGCGCCCTGGCGACACCGGGACCCACCCTGCTGACGGTCGGCGCCATCGCCCTCGGTGTCGCCGTCCCCACCGCCCTGCTGTCGCTGCGTCAGGTGGTGGCCCAGGACCCCATCCCTTCGCGCAGCGATCGGCTGTTCAACGTCCGCGTCGACAACTGGGAGGTCGGCAGCCAGTTCTTCGGCGTCGGCGAGGGGGAGCCGCCCAAGCACATCGCCTATCGGGACATGGCCGGGCTGATGGCGAGCGACATCCCCCGCTTCCGCACCGGCATCGCCTCCGCCCGTGCTTTCGTCTTTCCCGAGAGCGCCACGCTGCGCCCGTATCCGGCGATGATCCGCCTCTGCCACGCCGACTTCTTCCCGATGTTCGAGGTTCCGTTCCGCTTCGGGGGGCCCTGGAACCGCGCCGCCGACCAGGAGCAGGAGCGGGTCGTCGTGCTCTCCGAGGCGTCGAACCAGAAGCTCTTCGGCGGCCGCGACAGCGTCGGCGAGCGGGTCCGCCTGGGCTCGGAGACGTTCACCGTGGTCGGCGTTCTCGACCGCTATCGCCCGACGCCGCAGTTCTACGACGTGATCAACAACGCCGTCGGCGAGGTGCGCGAGTTCTTCGTCCCCTTCGACACGATCCGCAGCCCGGGAATCGGTCTCACCCAGACCGGGGACACCGATGCCTGGGGAGAATTTCCGCGCAACGACTACCTGGCGATCCTCGACGCCGCCGAGTTCAACTGGATCCAGTACTGGGTCGAGCTCGACGCCGGACGCGTCGCGGCCTACCGCGACTTCGTCGACGACTACGCCCGGTCGCAGAAGGCGATCGGACGCTTCCCGCGGCCGCTCAACAACCGGGTGACGCCGCTCATGGAATGGATGCGAATCCGCCAGGTGGTGCCGCCCGCGGTGAACGGCCTGGTGATCCTCGCCATTCTCTTCCTCGTCGTCTGCTGTCTCAATCTGACCGGGCTGCTGCTCGGCAAGTTCCTCGCGAAATCCGGCGTTCTCGGCGTCCACCGCGCGCTCGGCGCGCCGCGCTCGGGCGTCTTCCTGCAGCGCCTCATCGAGTGCGAGCTGGTCGGCCTGGCGGGCGGCGTCCTCGGTCTCGGCCTCGCCGCGCTGGCGCTCGGGTGGATCGAGAAGCTGGCGCCGGGGGGACCCGTGCCGCCCGGACTCTTCGCCGCCAGCGGCTACACCTTCGTCGTCGCCCTGGCGCTCGCGCTCGCGGCCGGCCTGCTGTCCGGTCTCTACCCCGCCTGGCGGGCCTGCCGCATCCCGCCGGCCATGCAGCTGAAGCTTCAGTGAGGAGATCGTGATGGAGATCGGACCGATCCTCCGCGCCATGGCGCGCAATCGCACCAAGGTGGCTCTGCTGGTGCTCGAGGTCGCGGTGACCACCGCGATCGTGCTCAACTGCGTGGCGCTGATCCTGGATCAACGCAAGCGCATCGGCCGTGACAGCGGCCTCGACGAGGCGAATCTGATCACGGTCGCGATTCGCCCGTGGGGCGCCGAGTATGCCGACCCCGGATTCCGCACCGACCTGATCCGGCGCGACGTCGCGGCACTCCGGGCCGTTCCCGGCGTCGTCGCCGCCACGGCGATCCGTCCGACGCCGCTGCAGGGCGGCGGCAGCTCGTCGCAGTTCAAGCCGCTCGGCGCGCCCGACAGCGCCAAGGTGAGAGCTCCCGTCTACACCGCCGATCCCGACGTGCTCGCGACGCTCGGCCTCGAACTGGTCGAGGGGCGCGCGCTCGAGGAGACCGACGTGCCGGCGACGGACGGATCGCAGATCCTCAACTGCCTGGTGACCCGCGACTTCGCCGAGGCGCTCTGGCCGGGCGAGTCGCCGATCGGCAAGCTGATCGACAGCGGCAGCGCGGAGTACCCCGATGTGGTGGTCGGCGTCGTCGCGCGCATGGTGACGCCCTACGGCGGCGGGCCGATGGAGAGTCGCATCGTGATCTACCCCGGGCGCCCCTCGTCGGAGAGCCAGATGGGCTACCTGGTGCGCAGCGAGCCGGGAGAGCGGGATCGCGTCTTCGCCGCCCTCGACGAGGCGCTCCTCACCGCGCAGTCCGAGCGGCAGGTCACCGTGCGCACGCTCGCGGAGGTCAAGGCGGGCGGCTACTCGCTCAACGTCTTCCTGTCGAAGGTGCTGGCGATCCTGATGGCGCTGCTGCTCGGCGTGACGGCGCTCGGCATCTACGGCACGACCTCCTATTCGGTCACCCAGCGCACCAAGCAGATCGGCACCCGGCGGGCGCTCGGCGCGGGTCGCGGCGAGATTCTGCGCCACTTCCTGGTGGAGAACACGCTGATCGCCGCCATGGGGATGGCGCTCGGCCTGATCGGTGCCTTCGCCCTCAATGTCGTGCTGGTCACCCAGTTCGCCGGCGGCAAGCTGTCACCGGCGCTGACCGTCGCCGGAGTGTTGCTGATCTGGGCGGTCGGTGTCGCCTCGACGATCCTGCCGGCACGCCGCGCCTCGA
>CAYYIK010000090.1:0-11205 GCA_964471955.1 uncultured Thermoanaerobaculia bacterium
CGGATCTCGGCGATCTGCGGATCCGCCGGGTCCTCGGTGTGGGTGGCTCCGAAGACCAGCGCCGCACCGCCACCCGGGCGCTCGCAGGCGACCACGTAGGGGCGGACGAAGTGCTCGTGGACGAGGTCGTACTGGGCGCGGGAGAGCGGCGCCGCCGCCGGGGCGGGCAGCGCCGCGCGCGGGTAGAAGGCCGGCGAACGCCAGGAGAGCATGGCGGCGACCCCAACCAGGAGGAAGAGCGCGGCCAGGCCGAACGCCATGCGGCGCAGGAAACGTCTCATGCGACGTTCCTACGCAGGATTCGAGCCGCAGGTTTCCTCTCAGCGCAGGCGCTTGCGGCGGCCGGCGAGTCGTGCCCACACGCGGACGTCGGCGCTGTCGACAGCGTCCGACTCGGGCTCGAAGACCACCGTCCACTGGCGCGACAGTCGTTCGAAGATCCGCCCCAGCGCCTTGTCCCATTCGCCCGGCTTGCGGACCACGAAGGCCCCCCCTTCCGCGTCGGAGATCAAACCGATGAAGCGGTCGCGCTCGGCGGTCGCCCCGGAGGCGGCGCTGCTGCTCAGCATGGCAGAGACCCCGCCGGCGGGATTGAACATGTCGTTCGACTCGCCGCGCACAATCGCCGGCGCGTCGTCGGGGGTGCACTGCCACTCGCCCGCCACATCCCGCCGGCAGCGGGTGTTCTGACAGGGATTGCGGTCGGGCATCAGCAGGAAGACCGGGACGGCCAGCTGGCGCGCCCGGCGCGCCACCGAGGTGGCACTGGTCAACCCGCCGGCGGTGTCGCAGCCGTCGCTGGCGACGATCAGAGCCGCCCGCGCGTCGGCGTTCTCGAACAGTTGCAGCGTGCGCGCCAGCGATTCGTAAAGCGCGGTCGGATGACTTCCGGGCTCGGGCTCGACCGGCAGGGCGGCGAGGACCCGTGTCGCCTCGCCGCGCCCCTCGGCGAGCAGCCGCGCCTGGTCGGAGAAGGCGACGGCGAAAACGCGATCGTGTTCCGAGACTCCCTGGTCGACCAGCTCCAGCGCCGCGGCGCGCAACGGTGCGAAGGCATGGTGAAAGCTGGCCGAGCGGTCGACCGCGACCGCCAGCTCGAGCGGGTCATCGGCGCCGCCGACCACCCGCAGCACGCGCTGTGGCCGGCCCTTCCAGTGCACCTCGAACGCGTCCGGACCGGGTGGCGAAACGCCGGCCGGCAGCGTCACCCGCACGAACCCGGTGCGCACTTCGATCACCTCGCCGAGCTCCATCGGTGCTCCGGCCTCCTGCGCCGGCAGCACCGTCGCCAGCAGGCCGGCGACCAGACCGGCGAGCGGCCACTTCGACCAGCGTTCGAGCGGTTGCATGCCGACCTGCCGGCGTGCACGTTCCGCGCCGGGCCGCATCGCGCCCGCCGCGTGCTAGCCTCGCGGCGGATTCCCGAGGAACGCGACGTGGCGGAACAGCTCCCCATCCGGTACCTGGCGGTCGACGGCCCGATCGGGGTCGGCAAGACCTCGCTCGTCGACCGCCTGGTGCGCCGGTTCGAGGCGGTCAAGGTGCTCGAGGACGTCGAAAACCCCTTTCTGCCCGACTTCTACCAGGACCGCGCCGGGGCGGCCTTCCAGACCCAGATGTACTTCCTGCTGTCGCGCTTCAAGCAGCAGCGCGAGGTGGTCCAGCAGGAGCTCTTCCAGCGCCTGGTGATCGCCGACTACGTCTTCCCGAAGGACAAGATCTTCGCCTACCTCACCCTGTCGGACGACGAACTGGCGCTCTACGACAAGCTCTACGCCACCCTCGAGCCCTCGGTTCCGGTGCCCGACCTGGTGCTCTACCTCACCGCCGACGTCGACACCTGCCTGGCGCGCATCCGCAAACGGGCGCGCTCGTTCGAGAAGCAGATCTCCGAGGAGTACATGGCGGAGCTGATCGACGCCTACAATCACTACTTCCACTACTACAATCGCTCCCCCCTGCTGGTCGTCGAGACCGGCAATCTCGACCTGGTGTCCAAGGGCGGCGACTTCGACGAGCTCGTCGAACAGCTCAAGCGCCCGATCCGCGGCACCGAGTACTTCGCCACGGTCCACCGCAAGTAGGGCGCCGCTCAGGCCCCGCCGGGGATCGTGGCGCGCAGCTCGGCGAGGCGCGCCGCGTCGACCTCGCGCTCGGGCAGGGGCGGCACGTAGAGGGTGGAGGCGAGGGTGACCGCAGCCCCGGCGAGATCGGCGAGCCGCACGCGCTCGCGGCGCGGCTCGCCGATCGGATAGGCCGGCGCCTCGTAGATCACCCCTGCGTGTTCCGCGCCGTAGGTCGCCGCCAGCTCGCGCCCGAGCAGCGCGAGGGCCGCCGGGTTCCAGCCGTCGCCGGGGCGGAAGTCCTCGACCCCCAGGGCGCCGACCTGCCAGAGCAGCAGGTGGCTGGTGGGGTCGAAGCGGCGGTGGCGGACCAGAAAGTCGGTCGCCTCGAAACTCTGGCAGCCGCAGCTGCCCGGGTCGACGCCGAGATCGGCGTAGAGGCAGTCCGCGGCCGAGACGCCCGGCAGCATGGTGGCCGGAAAACCCTCGGCGCGGGCGCGGCGCACCGCCGCGTGCCCCGCCGTGGCGAAGACCCCCGGATGGCCGTAGAGAGCGAGGCAGACCCGCTCGCCGGCGCGCACCGCCGCGAGCACCCGCTCGACCATCTCGGCGTAGCTCGCGTGGCGCGACTTGCCGCGCGCGTAAGCGTCGGCGAGCGACTCGCCGCCCGGCCGGGCCTCATCGAGGAAGCGCCGGGAGAGGCCGTCCTGGACGACGTGAAAGAGCCGGTCGCACTCTTCGATCGCCCCCTGCGCCTCGAGGGTGAGCTGCGCCACCGCCCGCATGCCGGTGCCCACGACCGTCAACGAACCGCCGCCACTCTTCGACATGGGTGTAAGATACTTCACAGCCCGGCGGACCGGATCGAGTGGAGGGACGATGGCTTACACCGACCTGTACGATTTTCTCATCGCGCTCGCCAAGCACCCGAGCCTGCGCGAGATCCTGGCGCGCAAGGATGCGGCGGCCGACGCGCTGATGACCGAAGCCGGACTCTCGCTCGCCGAGAAGAAGCTGCTGGACGACGGTGACGAGGCGGCGCTGCGCAAGTACATGGGCGACGAGTACGCCAAGGCGCTCCTCGTCTCTCTCAAGCCGTAACCGGCCCTTCCACGGCGGCGTCGGAGTTCAGCCGGCCGGGCGCGGCAGACCGAGCCGGTCGAGCAGCCGGTTGAAGCGCGGCAGGCCGTGGAGGTTGCGCAGGTCCGGGACGACCGCAGTCCAGGCCAGCTCCCAGGCTCGCCGCTCGTACCCCTCTTCGAGCAGGTCGAGCGCCAGGTCGAGCTCGCCGGCCTGGGCCAGCAGGCCGGCGACCACCCCCAGCCGCGTTTCGAGCGCCTGCGTGTCCGCCGCCAGGCGCAGCGCGAGCCAGCGCAGCGCCGGCTCGTAGCCGTCGGCGGCGCGGCGGCGTTCGAACTCGGCGAGGGGGTCCGTCATCCCGAGCCCCGCGAGGTAGCGCACCAGTTCGTCGCCTCGCTCGGGGTCCTTCTCCAGACTCGACCAGACCGCCCAGAGGTAGGCGTGGCCGAGGACGTCGTCCGGGTCGAGCTCGAACACCCGCTCGAGCTCGCGGATCGCCTCCTGGTGGCGATCCAGAATGAGCAGCTGGATGCCGACGCCGGCACGAAAGCGGGGCGAGAGGGGGTCGAGCCGGCTCGCGGTGCGGATGGCTTCGAGCGCCGCCTCACCGCGCCCGCGGCAGGCCTCGAGGTTCCACAGCTGCCGGTGCGCGGCGGCCGAGCTCGGATCGAGTTCGAGGGCGCGGCGGACCGCCGCTTCGGCCTCCTGCCAGGCCAGGCCCGTCAGATGCAGTTCGGCCAGCGCGGCGAACCCTTCGGCCGACTCGGCGTCGAGCTCGAGCGCCCGATCGAGCGCCTGCGTCACCTCCTGGCGCAGCTCCTGCGCTCCGGGGTTGAGCTTCCATAGCTTCAGCAGGCTGTTGGCCAGGCCGACCCAGGCCGGGGCGTAGGACGGCGCCAGCGCCACCGCGCGGCGGAAGTGGCTCTCGGCCACGCGCATGCCTGCCTCGTCGAAGCGATCGGCGAAGAAGCGTCCCTGGAGATACGCTTCGTAGCCGCGCGGATCGACCGCTTGCGCGCCTTGTGCGCGCCGCACCGCTCCCTCCTCGACCCGCGCCCCGGCGGCGCGCGCCACGGCGAGCGCCACCGTCTTGTGCAGCGCCGGAGCCTCCGACAGGGTGCGGTCGAACGCGTCGGCCCAGATCTGCTGCTCCGGATCCGGGCGCACCAGGCGGGCCTGCAGCCGGATCGTGTCGCCGTCGCGCGTCACCGAACCCTCGACCAGAAAGTCGACCCCGAGCTCGCGCGCGATCTCCGGCAGGCGCTGCTTCGACCCTTTGTAGTGCATCGCCGACTGGCGCGAGATCACCCGCACGCCGGAGAGCCGCCCGAGCGCCCCGATCAGCCCGTCGCTCATGCCGTCGACGAAGTAGTCGGGGTCGCCCGAGAAATTGGCGAGCGGCAGCACCGCGATCGCGGGAAGCGGCGCCGAAACCACCGCGGCCACGGCGGGCCGCGGGGAGTCGCCGCGCAACTCGCGCAGCGCCCAAGGAAGCAGAACCGCGAGGGCGGCCAGGGCGACGAGCGCCGCCGCCAGGCGGCGCAGCCCGGCGCGATGGGCGCCGCCGACCAGGCGGCGCAGGCGCGAACCGGCGAGCGACAGGGCGCCGGTCTCGAGGGCGTGCGCGAGGGCCGCGAGGCGCTCGCGCGCCTCGCCGGCCGAAGCGAGGCGCCGGCCCGGATCCTTCTCGAGGCAGCTCGCCACCAGCTCGGCCAGCTCGGTCGGCAGGCGGGTGTCGAGGTCGTCGATCCGCCGCGCCCGGTCGCGCAGCACGGCGGTGATCACCTGCGCCGCGCTCTCGCCGCCGAAGGGCAGGTCGCCGGTCGCCATCTCGTAGAGCACGACGCCGAGGGAGTAGAGGTCCGAGCGCGAGTCGACGTGGCGCAGCTGCAGCTGCTCGGGCGACATGTAGTGCAGCGTGCCGACGACCGTCCCCTCCTGGGTGAGCGACGACTCGAACTCCTGGCCGTAGATGCGGGTGACCTCCCCCTCCTGCAGCTTGGCGAGGCCGAAGTCGAGCACTTTCACTCTGCCGTCGGCGGTGACGAAGATGTTGGCCGGCTTGAGGTCGCGGTGGGTGATGCCGCGCGCGTGCGCCGCCGCCAGGGCCTCGGCCACCGGCGTGGCGATGCGCAGCAGCTCGGGCAGCGGGAAGCCTCCCGGCGGGATGAGGTCGGCGAGGGTCTGCCCCTCGAGGTGCTCCATGGCGAGGAAGTCGTGCCCGTCGATCTGCTCGATCGCGTGAATGGTGACGATGTTCGGGTGCGACAAGGCGGCGATCGCCTTGGCTTCGCGCACGAATCGGGTCCGCTTGTCGGGCGCGCTGGCGAGGTCCTCGCGCAGCATCTTGAGGGCGACGCGGCGTCGCAGCCGGAGATCCTCGGCCAGCCAGACCACTCCCATGCCGCCCGAACCGAGGCGGTCGATGATGCGGTAGTGGCCCAGCGTGCGTCCGATCAAGACCCTGTGCTCCCGGGGACCGCGGCGTCGCGCCGGGACGCACCCCGGACTTCCGGCGCGCTTCCTGCGACTCCGAGGGTTTACCGGCCCCGGATCATAGCCGGGCCGGCGAGGCCGGATCAGTCGCCGGGAGGCGAAGCGGGCAGGCCGAGTAGCGCCACCAGCCGCGCGAACTCGGGGTCGCCGTGCAGCCGCCGCAGATCCGGCGCGACCGGCAGGAAGGCGAGCGACCAGAACCGTCGCTCCACCCCCTGCCGCAGCCAGGCGAGGGCGCGTTGCCGCTCGCCCGCCTCGGCGAGGATGCCGGCGACTACCGAGAGGTGCGAGAGATCTCCGGCATACCGCTCGTCGAGCCGCCGGGCGAGCGCCGCGAGCGCCGGCTCGTAGCCACGCGCCGCGACCTCGAGCTCGAACGCCCGCGCCTCCGGCGCATGGCCGAAGGCGGCCAGGTAGGCCGCGAGCTCGCGCCCCCGCTCGGGATCCCGTTCGAGACGGGCGTAGAGCGCCCAGCGAAAACCGTGCGCGAGGTGATACCCGGGATCGAGCTCGAGGGCGGCCCGGAGGCGCTCCCCGGCCTCGTCGTACCGGCCCTCGATGAGCGCCTGCATGCCGGCGCTGGCGACGATCGGCGCCGACAGGGGGTCGAGCCGCCGCGCCCGCTCGATGGCGGCGCGCGCCTCGTCGAGCCGCCGCTGCGGCGCCAGCAGCAGCCAGTAGCGGCGCCAGGCGCGGGCCCGGCAGGGGTCGAGCACGAGGGCGCGCGCGAGGTGGCGCTCGGCCGCCTCCCACTGCCAGCGCGAGGCGGCGATATCGGCGAGCGCGACGAGGGCCTCGGCGGACTCCGGATCGAGCTCGGCGGCCCGCTGCGCGGCGGCTTCGGCGTGGCCGATCGGGTCGTCGCTGTCGGCGCGCGGCAGGGCGAGCTGGATCAGCGTCGCGGCGAGTCCCGACCAGGCCGGCGCGTACGTCGGATCGATCCCGATGGCGCGCTCGAAGTACCCCTGGGCGCGCCGCAGATCCGACGCTCGCTCGCGCGCCGCCCAGGAGCGGGCCCGCAGGACGGCGTCGAGGGCCGCCGGATCGACCGGACGCGGCCGCGGCGCGGCGCGCACGGGTCCGGCGCTGGCCGCCCGCGCGAGCTGCGTCGCCAGCTCGACGTGCAGCGCGTCGGCGTCGGCGGCCGGGCGTTCGATCCGGCCGCTCCAGAGCTCTTCACCGGAGACCGGATCGGTCAGTCGGGCGGCGAGGCGGATCGTCGTCCCCGCGCGCTCGACCACGCCGCTGACCAGCAAGTCGGCGGCGACCTCGCGGGCGATCTCGCCCGGCGGCTTCGGCGAGTCCCGATAGCGCTCCATCGAATGACGCGACACGACGGGCCCGCTCCCCAGCCGGCCCAGCGCCCGGGTCACCCCCTCCGTCACGCCGGCGACCCGGTGCTCGGCCGCTCCGGTCGGGTTGGCGAAGGGGAGCACCGCGATCGCCGGACCCTCCGCCCACGGTGCCCCCGGCAACCGGCGCTCCGGAGCGCTCAGACTGCGGATCGTCCACGGAATCGCCACGGCCAGCACGCTCAGCGCGGCGAGGGCGGTCACCAGCGCCGGGCCCGGTCCGTGCCGCGCCCGGCCCGCCAGGCGGCGCAGGCGCGCTGGCCAGGCGGCGCGCTCGCCCGCCTGCAGGGCGCGCTCTACGTCCATCAGCCGGTCACGCACTTCGACGGCGGTTGCGGGGCGGCGTCCGGGCTCCTTCTCGAGGCAGGCGGCGACCAGGTCGGCCAGCTCGTGCGGCAGCCGCGCGGCGAGCTCGTCGAGGCGGCGCGGCGGGTCGCGCAGCACGCCCGAGATCACCTCGGCGGCGCTGTCGGCGCGGAACGGGCGCGTGCCGGTCGCCATCTCGTGCATCACGGCGCCGAGCGCATAGAGATCGGAGCGTTCGTCGACCGCCCGCCGTTCGAGCTGCTCCGGCGCGGCGTAGTGCAGGGTGCCGAGGACCTCGCCCTCGCGGGTGAGCGCCGGCTCGGGCGGCCCGGCGAGCAGCCCTGCGCGCGCCTCCAGCCTGGCGAGTCCGAAGTCGAGGACTTTGACCCGCCCGTCAGCCGCTACCATCACGTTCGACGGCTTGAGGTCGCGATGCAGAATGCCGCGCGCGTGCGCCGCAATCAGCGCCTCGGCCACCGGCAGGGCGATGCGCAGCAGCTCGCCGGCCGGCAGACCGCCGGGCGGGATCCGGCGATCGAGGGTCTCGCCTTCGAGATGCTCCATGACCAGGAAGCGCACGCCGTCGACCGTCTCGACGGCGTGCAGGGTGACGATCGAGGGGCAGGTCAGCGCCGCGATCGCCTTCGCCTCCCGCTCGAAGCGGGCCGCCGTCTCCGGCGCGTCCGCGAGGTCCTCGCGCAGGACTTTCAACGCCACGCGGCGCTGGAGTTTCAGGTCCTCGGCCAGCCAGACCACCCCCATCGCACCCGATCCCAGTCGGTCGAGGATGCGGTAGTGCCCCAGCGTGCGGCCGATCATGGCTCTGCGACCCCCCGTGATCCGCCGCGTGACGGACCGTGGCGCCGATCCTAGCCACTTCCCGCCGCCCGTTTCTGCCCTCTGCTACACTTTCGACTGCCGCTGGGATCCCGCACGCGCGGGACCGAGACGGGAAGAGAAGCTCGCCGAGCGGGCGGCCTGCGCCGGGGCCCGATCCTGATCCAGGACGGACACCCGGGGAGAGAACGGCCCGACCCCAGACTGATTCCGGCCCTTCGGCGCCGCGAAACCCTTCCCCGCGACTCCACGCAGCATCACGCAGGGCCCGCCCCCTCGCTCGAGGTGTCGCGCCCGGAGGAGACGCCGATGGGAGAAGGTCCGAAGAAGATCACCGTGCCCTGGCTGCGCGAGGCGCCGCAACGCGGCGAGCGGCTCGCCATGGTCACCGCCTACGACTACCCGGCCGGCCGCCTCGCCGACCAGGCCGGCGTCGACCTCGTGCTGGTCGGCGACTCGCTCGCCATGGTCGTCCTCGGCCACCCCGACACGCTGTCGGTGACCATGGACGAGATGCTCCACCACGTCCGCGCCACGCGGCGCGGCGTCGAGCGGGCACTGCTGGTCGCCGACATGCCGTTCGGCTCCTTCCACCTCGGACCCGATCAGGCGGTGGCCAACGCGCTGCGCTTCGTCAAGGAGGGGGGAGCCCAGGCGGTCAAGATCGAAGGGGCGCGCATCGACGTGGTGCGCGCCCTGGTCGACGCCGAGATCCCGGTCATGGCCCACCTCGGGCTGACTCCGCAGTCGATCCATCGCTTCGGCGGCTTCAAGGTCCAGGGGCGCGGCGCCGGCGCGCGCGAAGCGCTGCTCGCGGCCGCCACTGCGGTCGAGGAGGCGGGCGCCTTCTCGCTGGTGCTCGAGTGCATTCCGACGCCGCTGGCGCGCGAGGTCAGCGAACAGCTGGCGATTCCGACCGTGGGCATCGGCGCCGGTCCGCACTGCGACGGCCAGGTGCTGGTGCTGCACGACCTGCTCGGCGTCGAGCAGCGGATCGCTCCCCGCTTCGTGCGCCGCTACGCCGAGCTCGGACGCGACGCCCGGGAGGCGATCGCCGCCTTCGCCCGCGACGTGCGCTCGGGAGCGTTCCCCGCGGCCGCCGAGAGCTTCGAGGATCCCGACTACCCGCAGCCGGCGATCGAGCGACTCTACGGCGCATGATCACCGCGACGACCGCGCACGAGCTGCGCCGGGCGGTGGACCGCTGGCGCGTCCACGGCGAACGGGTCGGCCTGGTGCCGACCATGGGCGCCCTGCACGCCGGGCACCTCTCGCTGGTCGCTCTGGCGCGCTCGCGCGCCGACCGGGTCGTCGTCTCGGTGTTCGTCAACCCCATCCAGTTCGGCCCCGGCGAGGACTTCGCGCGCTACCCGCGCGACGCCGCGCGCGACGCCCGGCTGCTCGACGGCGGCGGCTGCGACCTGCTCTTCCTGCCCGCCGTCGAGACCGTCTATCCGCCCGGCTGCGCGACCCGCGTGCGGGTCGACGGTCCCTCGCGCGGCCTCGAGGGGGAGGCGCGTCCCGGCCACTTCGAAGGGGTCGCCACGGTGGTGACGATGCTCTTCGGTCTGGCGCGCCCGGACCTCGCGGTCTTCGGCGAGAAGGACGCCCAGCAGCTCGCCGTCGTGCGCGCGCTGACGCGCGATCTCCATCTCGGCGTCGAGATCGTCGCCGCGCCGACGGTTCGCGAAGCCGACGGCCTCGCCCTGTCGTCGCGCAACGTCTACCTGACCCCGGCCGAGCGGCGCGCCGCTCCGGTGCTCTTCCGCGCCCTCGAAGCGGCGCGCGCCGCGATCGCCGGCGGCGAACGCGACAGCGCGCGCGTCCTGGCGACCCTGCGCGCGGTGGTCGCCGGCGAGCCCTCGGTCGCGCTCGAGTACGCGGCGGTGGTCGCCGCCGACTCCTTTCAATCCGTCGACCGGATCGCCGGCGAGATCGTCGTACCGCTCGCCGCCCGTCTCGGCTCGACCCGTCTGATCGACAATCTCCGCCTGCGGGTGGAGTGAGGCAACCGGAGAGGAAATCCGCCCATGCGCCGCACGATGATGAAGTCGAAGATCCACCGCGCGACGGTGACGGACGCCAACCTGCACTACCAGGGGTCGGTGACCATCGACCCCGCCCTGATGGCCGCCGCCGACATCCTCGAGAACGAACGGATCGACGTGCTCGACATCACCAACGGCAACCGGCTGACCACCTACGCCATCCCCGGCGCCCCCGGGCGCGGCGAGGTCTGCCTCAACGGCGCCGCCGCCCACCTGGTGTCGCGCGGTGACCTGGTGATCCTGGTCACCTACGCCGACTACGAGGACGAGGAGGCGCGTCGCCACCGGCCGCGCGTCGTCTTCGTCGACGAGCGCAACCGCGCGCTCGACTCCGCCGCGCCGGAGCCGGCCGGGGCCGCCGCCGCGCAGGCCGCCGGCCACCCTCGCGGGTAGCCGGCCGCCGCCACCCGGCGGGGTCTGGCCGCCGGGCCCCGCGGGTCGCAGGCTCCCCCCCGACTCACCGAGAAGAGGGGGCGTCATGCGCCAGCTCCTGAGAGATGCCGAGCATCTCGTCCGGCTCGCGGTTCTGTTCGTCGTCGGCGCGACGGTCCTGCTGGTCGTGCGGGCCGTCGCCGTGCCGGAGGACTTCGGCAAGCTCGGCCACTTCCGCGCCAGCGCCCTCGATGAGGCGCGAGAGCGCGAAGTGCGGTTCGCCGGCCGCGGCGCCTGCGCCGAGTGTCACGACGAGGCGGCCCTCGAGCTGGCCGGCGGCGGCCACGCCGCGGTCGGCTGCGAGTCGTGCCACGGGCCGCTGGCGGCGCACGCCGCCGACCCGGACGCCGCGGCGCCGGCCGCTGCCACCGCCTGCGCGCTCTGTCACGCCGTGCTGCACGCCCGGCCCGCCGCACATCCGCAGGTCGACGTCGAGGCGCACGCCGAGGGCAACGCCTGTATCGACTGTCACGTCGCGCACGCCCCGGGAATGGAGTGAAGGAGGAGGCCATGGAGCTCGACCGCCGCCGATTCCTCGCCGATGCCACGCGGTTCCTGCTGCTGACCGGCGCCGCCGGCGAGGCCTGGGCC
>CAYYIK010000091.1:0-11147 GCA_964471955.1 uncultured Thermoanaerobaculia bacterium
GGCGGCTCGACTAGACTGCCGGCACGATGCCTTGCGCGCCCCGGATCGCCTCGCACCTCGCCGCCATTCCCGCTTCCGTCTACTCCTCGCTCGCCGAGCGGCTGGGCCGCTTCGCGGGGGAGAGCTATCCGCTGCACGTCGGCGACACCTGGATGGAGCCGGCGGTCGGCTGCCGGATGGAGGATCTGACGGTCGCCGACTATCCCGGGATGCACCGCTACGCGTCGGTGCACGGGATGCCGGCGCTGCTCGACGCCATCGTCGAGCGCGAGCGCGCGGCGACCGGGCTGCCGCTCGAGCGCGACAACGTGCTGGTGGCGGCCGGGGCGACGGGCGGGCTGGGAGCGGTCGCCGGGGCGATCCTCGAGCCGGGCGACGAGGTGCTGATCCTCGCCCCCTACTGGCCGCTGATCGAGGGGATCGTGCGCTCCTTCCACGGCAAGCCCGTGGCGGTGCCGGTGCTGGCCGGGGAGGCTGACTCGGCCGACGGCGCGGTCGCCGCGGCCGAGCGGCGGCGCAGCCCGCGCACGGTGGCGCTCTACCTGTCGACGCCGAACAACCCCTCCGGGCGCCTGCTGCCGCGCGCCTGGATCGAGGCGCTCGTCGAGTGGGCGCGGCGGCACGATCTCTGGGTGATCACCGACGAGGTCTACGACGGGTTCGTCTACGAAGGCGAACACGTGCGCGCGCTGCCGCTGGCTCCGGAGCGGACCTTCCTCGCCCAGACCTTCTCCAAGCGCTACGGCATGGCGGGCAATCGCTGCGGCTACATCGTCGGGCCGCGGGAGGTGATGGGGGAGCTGCGCAAGGTGGCGACGCACACCTTCTACTCGACGCCGACCGCGGCGCAGATTGCCGCGACGCGGGCGATGGCGGGGCCGGGGGAGGCCTGGTTGGCGGCGGCGCGCGGGCAGTACGCGGCCACCGGCCGGCGCGCCGCGGCACGGCTCGGCCTGCCGGCCCCCGACGGCAGCACGTTCCTCTTCTTCGACGTCGCGGCGGCGCTCGGCGCGGACGGCCTCCCGGGTCTGCTCGAGCGGGCGGTCGAGCGCGGTCTGCTGGTGGCGCCCGGGCCGAGCTTCGGCCCGTATCCGACCCACGTCCGGCTCTGCTACACCGCGGTCGAGCCGGAGCGGGCGCTGCGCGGCGTCGAAGTGCTGGCCGGGCTGATCGGGCGCTGAGCGCCTGGCGGGAGGACGCAATGGGGAAGAAGCGCAAGCGGGGCGACGTCGGCGGAAACGACGCCAACGGCGCGCGGCCGGAGATCGACGAGCGCGAGCTCGGGCGGCGAATCGCCGCGGCGGGCGAGCTCTGCGCGCCGCACCGCATCGACGACGGGCGCGGGTTCCGCCTCGCCGACCACGACCCGGGCAGCTCGGGTTCTCTCACGAAGGCCGACAAGGCGCACGCCGCGGAGCGCCTGGCGCGCTCGACCGAGGCGCTCACCGAGCTGCAGGACCGCCTCTACGCGCAGGACCGCTGGGCGGTCCTGCTGGTCTTCCAGGCGCTCGACGCGGCGGGCAAGGACAGCGCGATCAAGCACGTGATGTCGGGGGTCAACCCGCAGGGGTGCCAGGTGGCCTCGTTCAAGGCGCCGTCGGCCGAGGAGCTCGACCACGACTACCTCTGGCGCTGCATCCGGCAGCTGCCCGAGCGGGGGCGGATCGGCATCTTCAACCGTTCGTACTACGAAGAGGTGCTGGTGGTGCGGGTCCACCCGGCGATCCTCGCCGCTCAGAAGCTGCCGCCGGCGCGGGTGACGCGGCGGATCTGGAAGGAGCGCCACGAGGACATCCGCGGCTTCGAGCGCTACCTGTCGCGCAACGGGGTGGCGATCCGCAAGTTCTTCCTCCACGTCTCGGCGGAGGAACAGAAGGAGCGCTTCCTCGAGCGGCTGGACGACCCGGAAAAGCACTGGAAGTTCCAGGCCGGGGACGTGCGCGAACGGGCGCACCGGACGGAGTACCTGCGCGCCTACGAGGAGGCGATCGCGGCGACGGCGACGCCGGAGGCGCCGTGGTTCGTGGTGCCGGCGGACCGCAAGTGGTACACGCGGCTGGTCGTCGCCTCGGCGGTGATCGACGCGCTCGGCTCGCTCGGGCTGGCCTACCCGAAGCCGACGGCCGAGGAGCGGCGGGATCTCGCGGCGGCGCGGGCGGAGCTCGAAGCCCAGGACTGAAGAACGCATCGGACGGTGGTCGACGCGAGGGGGCGGCGAGCTCTCCCGGCCGGGAACCGGCGCGCACTTCGTGAGGGACGAAACGGCGGGTGCGCGCCTGCGCTCAGGCCCCGATCTGAACCGGGTGTGCCGGCCCTGCCGGCAGGTGATGGGGCCTTCGAGCTTCCCGGCCGGAAAACCTCGCCGCCCCCTCGCTCACCTTCCGGTTGGTCCCGCCTCGGGGGCTCCCGCCAAGTGCCCAGCTGCCTCGAACTTTCAGGTCCTTTTTCCCTTCTATGGAAGCCTTTTTCTTTTCGACCGGAGACAAAAGGCTTCCATAGAAGGGGAAAACGGAAACAGCCCGGATTCGTCCGCTGCTCTTCCCTTACTGGGAGCCTGTTTCCCGACGCACGTCATTTTTCCGGGGGCCGGTCCGGATCGATGAAGAGACTCTCTGGAAGCCTCTCTGCTTTCCGTCTTTGAACAGAAGGGCCTTGTCTCTTCCTTCCTGGCAGCCCCCCTCGCTCGCGGCCTGCGGCCGCTCGGTCGGGCGGCTGGCGGGGTCAGGGCAGGCGGCGGTGGGCGGCGACGGGGATGGCGCGGCGCACGCTTTCGACGCGCGCCAGATCGATCTCGGCGAGGGCGATGCCGGTGCCGTCGGGGACCCGCGCGACGATCTGCCCCCACGGGTCGACGATCATCGACTGGCCGTGGCTCTCGCGCAGGCCGCCGTCGTCGTGGGCGCCGTGCTGGCCGGGGGCGAGCACCCAGCACTGGGTCTCGATGGCGCGGGCGCGCACCAGCACCTCCCAGTGCGCCTTGCCGGTGGCCGCGGTGAAGGCGCTCGGGATGGCGATCGCTTCGGCGCCGCGAGCGGCCAGGGCGCGGTAGAGCTCGCCGAAGCGCAGGTCGTAGCAGATCGACAGGCCGATGGTTCCGAGCGCGGTGGCGGCGACGACGACCTGATCTCCCGGGGCGACGGTTTCGGACTCGCGGAAGGTGACGCCGCCCGGGACGTCGACATCGAAGAGGTGGATCTTCCGGTAGACGGCCAGGCGCTCTCCGTCGGGACCGAACAGGACGCTGGTGTTGTGGCAGCGCCGCTCGTCCGGGCCCCGCTCGGCGAAGGAGCCGAGCAGCAGGTGGATGCCGAGTTCCTTCGCCAGGGCTGCGAAGCGGGCGCAGAGGGGGCCGTCGAGCGGCTCGGCGAGCTGCACCTTGGTGGCGTGCGGGCCGAGGTAGTCGGTGTTCTCGGGGGTCGCCACGAGGTGCGCCCCGCGCGCCGCGGCGGCGCGGATGGCCGCCTCCGCCGCGGCGAGGTTGCCGTCGCGGTCGGAGGTCGACCGCAACTGGCAGACGGCGGCGAGAAAGGAGCTCACGCCGCCGCGACGACCCGCTCGAGAGCGCGGCGCAGGGCGGCGGCGACCTCGGCGGCGACGCCGGCCAGCGCGGGGTTCTCGAACATCGACATCGCCGCCGCCGGGTTCATCGCGCGCACCACGGTTCCGCGCGGCTCGACGGCGACGCAGACGTTGCACGGCAGCAGCACCGCGACCTCGGGGACCGCCTGGAGAGCGCGGTGCGCCGAGGGGGGGTGGCAGGCGCCGAGGATGAGGTTGTCGGGCACCGCGACGCCGAGCTTTTCGGCCAGCTTGGCGCGGATGTCGATCTCGGTGAGGACGCCGAACCCCTCGCGAGCCAGCTCTTCGCGACAGCGGGCCACGGCGTCGGCGAACGGCAGCTGCGTCACCGCCTCGAAGGCGACCCGGGTCTCCCGGACGGTGCCGTCACCAGCCACGGAGGATCTTCTCCGTCTCTTCGAAGTGCGACGTCTCGTCCTCGACGATGGTCTCGAGGTGGGTCGCCAGGCCCTTGTCGCCGAACGCCGCCGCCTGCTCGGCGCGCGCCTTGTAATCGGCGATCGCCTGCTTTTCGGCGGCGAGCACGTTCTCGAGCATCTGCTTGGCGTCCTTCGCCTCCGGGACCGGCCGCGGCACGGTGACCGGCCTGCCGCCGAAGCTGGCGATCTTGTCGGCTAGGAACTGCGCGTGAGCCAGCTCCTCGGGGACCTCGGCGGAGAAGAACTGCCTGAGCATCGGCCGGTGCGGACCGGTCACCGTGGCGGCGTAGTTGACGTACATCAAGACCGCCTGGAACTCTCCGGCGAGGTCCTCGTTGAGAGCGGCGATCAGAGCTTCACGGTTCATCTGTCCTTCCTTCCTCCGGAGTCTCCTCCGGTTTCGTTTCACGTCTCCGGCGCACGGCCGGATCGGGAACCTGTCAGGTGGGCACCCCGAAGCGCGGCAGCAGCCAGCGCTGCAGGAGGATCCAGACCGCCAGCGTGGCCAGGATGACGAAGGCGTCGTTCATCGGTCACCTCCGGATTCGCGGCGGCCGCGCAGCATGCGATGCTCCTCGGCGGCGCGCTCCTCGAGCGCGTCGCAGACCGTCTTGCAGATGGCGAAGGCGGTCGGATCCGCGACGCGGTAGTAGACGGCGGTACCCTCGCGCCGCGCCGCCACCAGGCCGCCGTGGCGCATGCGCGCCAGGTGCTTCGAGACGTTGGCCTGGCTGCCACCGACGGCGGCGAGGATCCGGGAGACCGTCAGCTCGCGGTTCTCGAGCAGGTGGAGGATCTTCAGCCGCGTCGGGTCGGAGATCGCCTTCAGGCGATCGGCGATCCGCAGGAACAGCTCGTCCGTCGGCTCCGGGCTCACAGCATCTCCTCGACGTCCCAGGCGATCATCTTCGCCCGCTCGGCGCAATCCTCGCAGAACGAGCGGACGGTGGAGACGAGCGCGGCAAGGCGGACGTCGTCGACCAGGGTGAAGACCACCGCCGAACGGTCGGGAAAGGCGCGCGAGCCGAGGCGGGGCCCGGTCGTCCCGACGCCGGTGGCCGGGGCGAGTTCAGTGTACCCCGTCACGCCGGCCCGCTCGAGCACCACCTCGAGCTCCTCCTTGTGGTCGGCGTCGACGACCAGCATGACCATCTTCATGGCGTCACCCCTTGAGGCCGGCCTTGCGCAGGATAGCCATCATCGGACACCAGCCGGTGAAGCCGGACTGCAGCAGGTTTAGGCCGACGAAGGCGGTGAAGAGATAGAACCCGGGGTGCACCCACCAGCCGAGGGCCAGCGAGAGCAGGACGAAGGTTCCGGCGATGGCGCGCAGGGCGGCGTCGACGTTCACGGTGGACCTCCTCATTCGGACTGCGACGGCGCTCCGGCGGACGGCGCGACGGCTTCGACGCCGACCGTGGAGACGTACATGTAGTAGAGCAGCGGGATGACGACGAGCGTGAGCGCCGTCGCGACGACGACGCCCGAGATCAGGGCGACGGCGAGCCCCTGGAAGATCGGGTCGAGCAGGATGACCAGGCCGCCGACGACCAGCGCCGCGGCGGTCAGCGCGATCGGCCGGAAGCGCACCGCCGTGGCCTTGATCACCGCGGCCTCCAGCGGTTCGCCCGCTTCCAGCTCGAGGTTGATGAAGTCGACCAGCAGGATCGAGTTGCGCACGATGATGCCGGCCAGGGCGATGAACCCGATCATCGAGGTGGCGGTGAAGAATACGCCGCCGAAGGCGTGCGCCGGGATGATGCCGATCAGGGTGAGGGGAATCGGCGCCATGATGATCATCGGCGTGACGAAGGAGCGGAACCAGCCGACGACCAGCAGGTAGATGAGCACGAGCACGGCGCCGAAGGCGATCCCCATGTCGAGGAAGACGTCGTGGGTGATCTGCCACTCGCCGTCCCAGAGCAGCGCCGATCGGGTGCCGTCGGCGGGGCGGCCCGCGAAGAGGATCTCGAGCGGCTGGCCGGCGGCGTCGCGCAGGGCGGCGATGCGCTCCTCCATGTCGAGCAGGGCGTAGACGGGCGACTCGGAGGCCCCGGCGACGTCGCCCAGCACGTAGGTCACCGGTCGCAGATTCTTGTGGTAAACGAAGGGGGAGAGCTGCTTCTCCTCGGCGCGCACCAGCTCGGAGAGCGCCACCAGCCGGCCGTCGGCGCCGTGGACGTCGATGGCCAGCAGCTGCGCCGCGCCGGAGCGGTCGGCGCGGTCGAGGCGCAGAACGACCGGCACGGCCTCGCGGGCTCGCGGGTCGGCGAGGTGGGCCGCATCGGCGCCGGCGAGGGCGACGCGCAGGGTACGCGCGACGACTTCCGGCGAGACGCCGGCACGCGCCGCCTTCTCGCGATCGACCGTCAGCTCGAGCAGCGGCCCGGGTCCCTCGACGTGCCAGTCGACGTCGACCACTCCGGGCGTCGAGCGGAAGATCTCCATTACCTCGCCGGCGAGGCGAAGCCGCTCCTCGTCGGTCGGCGCGTAGAGCTCGGCCACCAGGGTCGACAGCACGGGCGGCCCCGGCGGGACCTCCGTGACCTTGACG
Organism: uncultured Thermoanaerobaculia bacterium; assembly: GCA_964471955.1. Classification (GTDB taxonomy): domain Bacteria; phylum Acidobacteriota; class Thermoanaerobaculia; order Multivoradales; family JAGPDF01; genus JACTMI01. Next base: position 6,553 of record CAYYIK010000091.1, read on the forward strand.
TTGGCGCCGTGGCGGGAGGCGACCGGTTCGAGCAGCGGCCGCAGCTCGCGCGCGAAGGCGTGGCTGACCCGCTCGCGGTCGTGCTTGGGCAGCAGATTGACCTGCAGGTCGGCGACCAGCGGCCCCGAGCGCAGGAAGTAGTGGCGGACGAGGCCGTTGAAGTTGAACGGCGCCGAGGTGCCGACGTAGGTCTGGACGTCGGTGACCTCGGGCAGCCGGCGGACGACGTCGGCGAGCTCGCGGGCCACCGCGGCGGTGCGCTCGAGCGTGGCCCCTTCCGGCATGTCGACGACCACCTGCACTTCGCTCTTGTTGTCGTGCGGCAGCATCTTGACCACCGCGACCCGGAGCGGGAAGAGCGCCACCGAAGCGAGCAGGAGGAGGGCCACGCCGGCGAGCAGGGTCCAGCGCTTGACGGCGCTGCGCAGCAGTGGCGCGAAGAGCCGCGAGTAGAGCCGGTGCAGGCGCCCTTCGCCGGCGGTCTCGTCGTCGGGGCTGTCGGCGTCGCCGCGACGCATCTCCTCGGCGTGTCGCCGGAAGAGGCGATAGGTCAGCCACGGCGAGACGACGAAGGCGACGATCAGCGAGAAGAGCATAGCCGCCGAGGCGTTGATCGGAATCGGCCGCATGTACGGCCCCATCAGCCCGGAGACGAAGGCGAGGGGGAGCAGGGCGCCGATCACCGTGAAGGTGGCGAGGATGGTCGGGTTGCCGACCTCGTCGGTGGCGTAGATCGTGGCGCGGCGCGGGCTCGCCCAGCCGAGCTGGAAGTGGCGGTGGATGTTCTCCACCACCACGATCGCGTCGTCGACCAGGATGCCGATGGCGAAGATGAGCGCGAAGAGGGTCACGCGATTGAGCGTGTAGCCGAAGAACCAGGAGGCGGCCAGGGTGAGGGCGAGGGTCACCGGCACCGCGACGGCCACCACGACGGCCTCGCGGCGGCCGAGCGCGAAGGCCATCAGCAGGACGACCGAGAAGGTCGCCAGGCCGAGATGCTTCATCAGTTCGTTCGACTTCTCGTCGGCGGTGAAGCCGTAGTCCCGGGTCGTGGTCACCTCGACGTTGGCCGGCACGACCGGGCCGCGCAGGCGCTCCAGCACCGCCTCGAGGTCGGCCACCAGGTCGACCGCGTTGGTGCCCGGCTTCTTGGCGATCGCCAGCGTCACCGCCGGGGTGTCGAGCCCCTCGGGCAGCCCCTTGTGGCCTCCGGCGGCGCCGGCGGTCATCCAGACGTACTGCGCCGGCTCGTCGGGGCCGTCACTGACGGTGGCGACGTCGCGCAGGTAGACCGGCCGCCCGGCGTAGACGCCGACCACCGCGCGGGAGACCTCGTCGGCCGTGTGGAAGAGCGCGCCCACTTCGACCGCGGTGTCGACGTCACCCGACTGGAAGCTGCCGGCGGGCAGCTTCCAGTCGAGACCGGCGAGCGCCCGATGAACCTGGAGGACAGAGACGTGGTGTGCCGCGAGCCGCTCGCGGTCGAAGGTCACCGAAACGGCGCGCCGGACGCCGCCGAGCACCTGGACCTGGGCGACGCGCGGATGGCGGACCAGCTCGGCGCGCACCTCCTGGGCGACCCGCCGCAGCTCGAGCGGCGAAGCGTCGCGCGACCACAGCGTCCAGGCGAGGACGGGGACGTCGTCGATGCCGCGCGGCACGACGAGGGGCGGCGGCGCTCCGGCGGGCAGGGCGGCCGCCTGCTCGGCGAGCTTGGTGTGCACCGCCAGAGCGGCGCGGTCCGGGTCGGTACCGACCTCGTAGCGGACGATGATCAGGGCGCCCGAGGGCTGGGATGTCGAGTAGACGTACTCGACGCCCGGGATCTCGAAGATCGCCTTCTCGAGCGGAGAAACCAGGCGGCGCGCCACCTCTGCGGCGCTGGCGCCGGGAAGCTGCACGAAGACGTCGATCATCGGCACCCGGATCTGCGGCTCCTCCTCGCGCGGCGTCACCAGGACGCCGAAGGCGCCGAGCAGCAGGGAGGCGACGACGAGCAGCGGCGTCAGCTTCGAGTCGAGGAAGGCGGCGGCGATGCGGCCGGCGATGCCGAGCGGCTTGCGCGTCTGGCGCAGGCGCAGGGCGTCACGCCGGGCGTCGTCGGGCAGCCCCCGCGGCTCGTCCACCCCCGGGCGCGTCGTCTCGTCGCGATTCACGGCGTCACCTCGAGCGGCGTCCCGAGCGGCGGCGCGACGGTCAGGCCGAGCGCGAGGCTCTCGTCGCCGGTGAGTCCGGAGAGGACCTCGACGCGGCCGTCGGCGGCCGCCGCCCCCAGCGTCACGACGCGCGACTGCGCCAGGCCCTGCTCGTCGCGCACCACCACGAGGTCGAGCCCGCCGGAGCGGACGATCGCCTCGGACGGCACGACCACCGCGTCGCGCTGGCCGAGGGGCAGGAAGGCGCGCCCGGCCGAGCCGGCCGCGATCGACGGCGATTCCGCCCCGGAGGGCAGATCGATCTTGACCGTGAAGGCATGGGTCACCGGATCGGGGCCGGGGCTCACCTCGGCCACCGTTCCGGCGAGGTGTCCGAGATCGGGGCGCGCGTCGAGTGTGACCTCGATCGTGGAGCCGGGGGCGAGCGAAGCGGTCGCGGCGAGCGACTCGGGAACGGCGACGACGAGGCGCCGGCCGGCCCGGGATTCGATGCGAACCAGCGGCCGGCCGGGGGCGGCGAGGTCGCCGACCTCGGCGAAGCGGGCGGCGACGCGGCCGGCGAACGGGGCCCGCACGCTCGACTCGCGGGCCACCGAGCGGGCGGCGGCGACGGCCCCTTCGGCCTGCTTCACCGCGCCTTCGGCCTGCTCGAACTGCATGCGCGCCATGTCGAGCTCGAGCTCGGAGGCCGACTCGGTCGCGGCCAGGGCCTGGAAGCGCTCGTGATTGCGCGTCGCCAGGACGAGTGCCGCGCGGGCCTGGGCAAGGCCGCCCTCGGCCTGGGCGAGCTGGCCTTCGGCGGTGGCCGGGTCGATCGACAGCAGCGTCTGGCCGGCGGCGACCGGGTCTCCGAGCTCGACGTGCACGGCGGTGATCGTCGCCATGACGCGCGACGAGACGTCGGCCGAGCGGCCGGCGGCCACCGTGCCGGCGATCTCGGTCCGGTCGGCGGCGGCGAGTCGGCCGGCACTGGCGAGGCGAACGGCGAGCGGCTGCGGCGGGGCGAGCGTGGCGGGGGCGGGGGAGTCGCCGCACGCGGCGAAGGGGAGCGCGAGCAGCGGCAGGGCGAGGATCCTGGAGAAGGTCTTCACGGGTCGGGACTCCGTCAGCGGGTCGGGTTCGAAGCGACGAGAACGGTTTCGGGGGGTTCGCCGGCGGCGAGGGCGAGCCGGAGGCGGGCGAGCCAGGCGTCGGCGCGCGCCACCAGCTCGCGCATCTCGGCTTCGCGGCGCGCGGTGGCGGCGTCGAGCAGATCGAGTGATTTGACGACGCCGGCGCGGAAGCGCTCCTCGACGATGCGCACGGACTCCTCCGCGGCGCCGAGCGCGGCGACGGCGGTGGCGCGCCGCTCGAGGGCCACCGCGGCGGCCTCCCAGGCCTGCTGCGCCTCGAGCCGGACACCGGCGGCGAAGCGCTCCAAGTCGGCGCGGCCTGCCGCGGCTTCGGCACGCGCGGCGGCGACGGCGGCGCGCTTCCTGCCGCCGTCGAACAGGTCGATCGTGGCCAGCGCGGCGATCGTCGTGGCGTCGCCGTGGTCGCCGAAGAGCTGGTCGTCGACCAGGTCGTGGCGGGCCACGACGCCGACGCGCGGCAAGCGGCCGGCGCGGCGCGCCCTGGCCTCGAGCTCGCCGGCGGCGAGCATCTTGCGGGCGGCGTCGAGGTCGGGTCGGCTGGCTGCGCGTGTCAGCCACTCGTGGGGCTCGGCAGCCAGTCCGGGCGGCTCGGCGAGCGGCACCAGGACGTAGCGGGAATCGACCGGGTCGGCGAGCCGGAAGGCGAGATTCGACTCGGCCAGGCGCGCGTTCCCGCGCGCCTCGGCGAGCAGGTCGTCGAGCCGCGCCAGCTCGACTTCGGCGCGCAGCAGGTCGGAGCGCACCAGCATCCCCTGCGCGGCGTACTCGCGCGCCAGGGCGACGTGAGCGGCCACGGTCTCGCGCGCCTTGCCGAGCAGCGCCTCCGCCTCGCGCGCCTGGGCCAGGCGGATCCAGGCCTCGGCAGCGGAGACCGCGGCCTGGTCGGCGACGCGGGCGGCGTCGCGCCCGGCGGCCTCGGCGGCGAGCCTTGCCTGTTCGACCCGCGTCGAAATCTCGCCGCCGGTCCAGATCGGCATCTCGACCTCGATGCGCGTGATCGCGGTGGTCAGGGCGTCCGGGTCGTTCGGATCGCCGGCGACGAAATCGCCGAAGGCGAAGCGCTTCTGGTTGAGCAGCAGCGCGAAGGCGTCGGCCGGCGAGTCGGTGCGGATCCACTGCTCGGACAGCCGCACCTGCGGCAGGCGATAGCCGCGAGCCTCGCGGCTGCGCGCCTCGGCGGCGTCGATCCGGGAGCGGGCGGCGACGGCCTCGCGGGCACGTTCGCGTCCGCCGGCGAGGGCATCGCGGAGCGACAGCGGCGAGACGCTCGGTTCCCCCGCCGCCTGGGCGAAGGCGGGCAGTGCGA
>CAYYIK010000092.1:0-11130 GCA_964471955.1 uncultured Thermoanaerobaculia bacterium
CGAGCACCACGAGCGCGGCCGCCGCCGCCCACCGGTGCGCCCGCCCGCCGCCACCCGACTGCGGATGCCCCGCCCCGGCGAGCGCCGCACCGGCCGTCGCCGCCGCGGCCACCGGGAGCGCCGGCACCGCCGCCGCGTCGCCGAGTGCGGCGAGGGTCGCACCGAGCAGGCCGAGCAGACCGGCGGTGACCAGCGGTGCGTCGGCGCCGGCAGCGGCCCGCTCGCGCCGGCGACGCAGGCTGAACAGGCCGAGCGTGGCGACGGCGAGCACGACTCCGGAGAGTCCGGTCTCGAAGGCGAGCGTCAGCGGCAGGGCGTGGGACTGACCGACCAGTTCGCCCGGCGGATGGACGCCGGGCACCGGCCGGAGGAATTCGGCCAGCCGCCAGGGCGTCGTCCCCGCCCCCCAGCCGAGCAGCGGGCGCGCCGCCCAGCCGGCCACCGCCCCCTCCGCGTAGCCCAGCCGCGCCGCGGCAGAAGAGTCAGCGCCGCCCGCCAGAGCGAGCAGGCGCGGCGTGGCGAGGGCGAGCGCACCCAGCGCCAGCGCGACGATCCACCGGCGGCCTCCCCCGGGGCGCGCCGCGGCCACCACCGCCACCCCCGCCACGGCCAGCGCGCCCGAGAGCGAACGGCTGGCCGCCAGCGCCACGCCGCCCAGCACGCCGGCGGCGAGCGCCAGGACGCGACCGAGGCCGCGCCGGCGCGCCGGCAGCAGCGCCACCGGCAGCGTCGTCACCAGGAAGGCGGCGAGCAGATTGTGGTGCCCGAGCGGCTCGGCCGGCCGCGGCCCCGCCCCCCCCGCCCACGCGACCAGCGCCCAGGCGGCCACCGCCGCCACCGCGCCGCTCCAGGCGGCGAGCGCGACGTCGCGCCGCCGCCGGTCGGCGAGCACCGCGGCGATCGCCGCCGGCAGCAGCAGAAAGGCGGGCAGCAGCGCGAGTACCGCGCGGCCGGCGCGCGGCGCCGGAGAGGCGGCGACGCCGGCGGCCACCACCACCAGCAGCGCCGCGGGGAGCCAGCGCCCGGCGCGGCCGAGGGCGAGCGGGTCGCGCGCGTCGACCCCCCACGCCACGGCGGCGAGCGCCACCGCCAGCAGCGCCGCCTGGCCGAGCGGTCCGGCGGGCCAGGCGGCGGCGCCGGTGAAGGTGCCGCTCCACATGGCCAGCAGCGCCAGCAGCGCGGCCGGCGAGAGCGCGAGGAGGATCGATCGGAGGCGCACGCGGCGGGCCAGCTTATCGCTCGCGACGCGGGCCGGTGCCGCTGCGATAGACTGAACCGCCCGGCTCCGGCCGGTCCTCCGCCTCTCTCCCAGGAGTCGAACCGATGACCCTCTCCCGCACCTCCGCCCTGCCGGACGCCCTCGTCCGCCTGGGGATCGAAGCCGAGAACTCGGGCGCCTTCGACGGCGCCTGGACCGCCACCCACGGCAAGCGCTACGAGTCGATCAACCCGGCCACGGGCGAGCTGCTGGCGGTGGTCAACGAGGTCTCCACCGAGGACTACGAGCGGATCGCCGCGCGCACCGCGGCGGCCTTCCTCGAGTGGCGGCAGTGGCCGGCCCCCAAGCGGGGCGAAGTCGTGCGTCAACTCGGCGACGCGCTGCGCCGCCACAAGGAGGACCTCGGCCTCCTGGTCACTCTCGAAGTCGGCAAGATCCGCTCCGAGGGGCTCGGCGAGGTGCAGGAGATGATCGACATGGCCGACTTCGCGGTCGGCCTGTCGCGCCAGCTCTACGGCCTGTCGATGCACTCGGAGCGGCCGCTGCACCGCATGTACGAGCAGTGGCATCCGCTCGGCCCGGTGGGGGTCATCACCGCCTTCAACTTCCCCGTCGCCGTGTGGGCCTGGAACTCGATGATCGCCGCGGTCTGCGGCGACCCGGTGCTCTGGAAGCCGTCCGAGCACGCGACGTTGTGCTCGATCGCGGTGACGAAGATCGCCCAGAAGGTGCTCGCGGAGAACGGCGCGCCGCCGATCTGGAACCTCGCGGTGGGCGATCGCCACGTCGTCGGCCAGCCGCTGTCGGCCGACCGCCGCTTCCCGCTCATCTCGGCCACCGGCTCGGTGGCCATGGGGCGGTCGATCGGCAAGGTCGTCGCCGACCGGCTCGGCCGCTCGCTGCTCGAGCTGGGGGGCAACAACGGCATCGTCGTCACCGCCGGCGCCGATCTCGACCTCGCCCTGCGCGCCGTGCTGTTCGCCGCCGTCGGCACCGCCGGCCAGCGCTGCACGACCACCCGCCGGCTCTTCCTGCACAAGTCGATCGCCGCCGAGATGAAGCAGAAGCTGATCCGCGCCTACGGCTCGGTGCGCATCGGCGACCCGTCCGACCCGTCGACCCTCATGGGCCCGCTCATCCACGAAAGGGCGGTCGCCGACTATCGCGACGCGCTCGTCCGGGCGCAGGAGCAGGGGGGGCGGATCCTCTGCGGCGGCAAGGTCCTCGACCGCCCCGGCTTCTTCGTCGAGCCGACCCTGGTCGAGGCGCTGCCGCACATGCCGATCACGTGCGAGGAGACTTTCGCCCCGATCCTCTACCTGTTCGAATACGAGGATCTCGACGAGGCCATCGAACTCCACAACTCGGTGCCTCAGGGGCTGTCGTCGGCCATCTTCACGCTCGACATGCGGGCCGCGGAGAAGTTCCTCTCGGTGGCCGGCAGCGATTGCGGCATCGCCAACGTCAACATCGGCACCTCGGGCGCCGAGATCGGCGGCGCCTTCGGCGGCGAAAAGGAGACCGGCGGCGGCCGCGAGGCCGGTTCGGACTCCTGGAAGCTCTACATGCGGCGCCAGACCTGCACGATCAACTACGGCGAGACCCTCCCCCTCGCCCAGGGCGTCCACTTCGACGTCTGAGCTGCCGCCTCAGCGGCGCTCGAGAGCCGCCGGCGCCTCGCGGAGCGCGGGGGCGAGCCAGCCGTGGCTGCCGACCCCGGTCAGTCCGGCCCGCGCGAACAGGCCGCGCCAGAAGGAGGCCGGTCGCAGGCGGAGTCCGCGCCGGTCCCCCTCGACCTCTTCCTCCCGGGTCAGCACCTCGAGGTAGGCGAGCCCGCCGGTGAGCTTCACGAGCGCCGGCAGTCCGCGCCGCAGCTCGACGCCGTCGAGGTAGTGCAGGACGTCGGCGCAGATCACCAGGTCGAACGGACCGCCGAGCTCGAGCCCCGGCAGGTCAGCGAAGCCGCCGCGCACGAGGCCGCGGGCGCGGCCGAAGCGTTCGATGGCGTAGGCGGACGGTTCGACTCCCCGGTAGACGATCCCCGGCCGCAGGCGGCGCAGCTCGGCGCGCCAGCGCCCTTCGCCGCAGCCCACGTCGAGAGCGCTGCGCAGCGGCCGCTCGAGCCAGCGCTCCGCCAGCGCCACCGCCAGCGCCACCCGTCGCCGCAGCGCCGCCGGGCCCTCGATGCGACTCCCGGTGCCGCGGTACCAGCGATCGAAGTAGGCGCGGTCGTAGCGCTTGGCGGCGGTCACCGGTTCAGCGGTCGAGCAGCGCCAGGGTGAGGAACGGCAGCCAGGTGATGAGCAGCACGATCGCCGCGCGCAGCGCCAGCCAGGGCAGCACCGCGCGCGTCACTTCGAGGATCGACCGGTCGAAGCGGTAGGAGGCGAGGAAGAGGTTGACGCCGACCGGCGGCGTGAGGAAGCCGAGCTCGAGATTGGCGATGAACAGGATGCCGAGGTGGACCGGGTCGATGCCGAAGGCGAGCCCGAGCGGTGCGACGAGCGGCACGACCACCGCGATCGCCGAATAGACGTCCATCAGGCAGCCGACCACGAGCAGCAGCACGTTGAGCGCCAGCAGGAACGCGATGGGTGACGCGAGATGCTCCTGCGCCCAGGCGAGCAGGTGCATCGGCACCTGCGCGTCGACCATCCAGCTGGTCAGGCCGAGCGCCGCGCAGAGGATGAGCAACACGCCGCCGACCAGCAGCGTCGCCTCTCCGAGCACGCCGGGCAGCCGGGCGAGCTTGACTTCGCGGTGGATCCCCACCTGCACCACCGCGGCCCACAGCGCCGCCAGGGCCGCCGCTTCGACGACCGTCGCGGCGCCGGAGAAGAGCAGCGCGACGACCACGATCGGCAGCGACAGTTCCCACTTGGCGGCCAGCATCGCCCGGCCGAGCCGTCCGGGCGCGAAACGCTGGCGCTCGCTCACCCGCCGCCCGACCACCATGCCGTAGCCGGCCGTCGCCGCCACCGCGAGCAGGCCGGGGAGCAGGCCGCCGCGGAAGAGGTCGGGGATCGGCACGTTGGCGACGATGCCGTAGAAGATGAGCGGCACGGCCGGCGGGAAGAGCAGTCCGAGCGAGCCCGACGAGGTGATCAGGCCGAGCGAGAAGCGGTCCGGATAGCGATCCGCCGCGAGCGCCTGGGCGAGCAGCGCGCCGAGCGCCAGGATGGTCACGCCGGAGCCACCGGTGAAGGTGGTGAAGAAAGCGCAGAGGATCGCCACGACGACCGCGGTGCCGCCGGGCAGCCAGCCGAGGGCGGCACGGAAGAGCTCGAGCAGGCGCTCGGCCGACTTGCCTTCGGCGAGCAGGAATCCGGCGAGGGTGAAGAGCGGAATCGACGGCAGGGTCGGATGCACCGCCAGCCGGTAAGCGTCGGCCGGCACGGCGGCCACCGGCGAGCCGCCGGCGAGGAAGAGCCAGAGGGCGGTGCCGCCGAGCGCGGCGAAGAGGGGCCCGCCGGCCAGGGTCGCCAGCGTGACCACGGCGACGCCGAGCCAGCCCGGAGCCCCCTCGAACCAGAGCGGCCGCGCCGCCATCAGCAGTCCGAAGGCGAGGCCGGCGAAGCCGGCGAGCCGCCCGGGCCAGCGACCGTCGGCGCGCCAGGCGAGGCGGATCGCCACCAGCGCGAGGCCGACCGGCAGCGCCAGCTGGCCGACCCAGAGCGGCACGCCGAGGGCGATCTCGCCGCCCGCCGCGCGCTCGCTCGCCACCAGCTGCACGGAGGCGGCGGCGAGCAGCGCCGCCACCGCCGCGCCGACGGCGCCGGCGAGGACGCCGGCGAGGCGGCGTGCCCGCCCCGCCGGCAGGTACTCGACCGTCGCCAGGGAGAGCAGCTTGCCCTCGCGTGCCGCCACCGCGGCGCCGAGCAGACCGAGCCAGAGCGTCAGGTGCTGGACGAAGGGGCCGGCCCCGGGCAGGCTGCCGCCGGCCCGGCGCAGGCCGAGTTCGACGACCGCCAGCAGCACCATCGCCGCCAGCGGCAGCGCCGTGAGCGTGTCCTCGAAGCGGCGCAGCGCGGCTCTCAGGGGGTCGGCCTCCGGCGATACTCGGCGATCGCCTCGCGCGTCGCGGCGAGGATCTCCGGCGGCACGTTCTGCTCGCGCGCCGCGCCGGCGAACTGCTCGGCGGCCTGCCGCCAGGCGACGCGCTCGGCCTCGCCCACCTCGGCGACCTTCAGGCCGCGCTCGCGCATCTGGGTGATCGCCTCGGCGTCGAGGCGCGGCACCTCGCGGCGCAAGGTCTCACCGGCCGCCGTGGCGGCCGGCCGCAGCCGCTCCCGGTCGGCCGCCGGGATCTTCTCCCACGCCGCCTTCGCGATGATCGTTCCGCCGGCGAGCGGTGCCAGCCCCATCCCGAGCATGTGCGGGGCCTGGCGGAACCACTGCAGGGAGAGCGCCGCAATCGGCGTCGTCGGCACGACGTCGATCAGCTTCGTCTGCAGCCCCATCTGGATGTCCGTGGCGGCGAGCGCGACCGGGTTGAACCCCTGTCGCCGCCACTGCTGCACGCTGGCGTCGTCGCCCGCCCAGACGAACAGCTTCTGCGCCTTCAGGTCGTCGACCCGGACGATGGGGGCGCGCGAGAAGAGGTGGACCCAGCCGCCGTGCCCCCAGTGCAGCAGGACGAACCCCTTGTCCGCCAGCCGCCGTTCGAGCTCCGGGCCGATCCTGCCGAGCACGAAATCGAGCTCTTCCCACGATTCGAAGAGCATCGGCAACAGGAAGATGCGGAAGGCCGGATCGATCTCCGACAGGCTGGCGCCGGTCAGCGCCGCGCCGTGGAACTGGCCGATGCGGATCTTGCGCAGCACGTCGCGCTCGTCCCCCGCCACGCCGCCGGGATAGAGGCGAAGCTCGACCCGGCCGGCGGTCTGTTGCGTCCACTCCGCCCCCATGCCGCGCAGCGTGGTGTCCCACACCGAGCCCTGCGGCGCCAGGGTGGCGAACTTGATCACCTCGGCCGCGCCGGCGGGCGACGGCCCGGCGCCGGGGGCCAGTATCCAGCTCGCGGCCGCGACGGCCGCCGCGGCGAGCGTTCTCCGGTCAATGAGCACTTGCGGCCTCCTCCTCTTCCTCCGGGGCGAAGAACAGCTCGTCGATGCGCGCCAGCAGGAGGCGGGCGCGCGACTGGGCGATGCGATTGGCCAGCCGGTCCGGCGGCGAGGCGTCGGGGTCGACGGCGAGGGCGGCCTCGAGCGCCAGCCGGAAGCCGCGGCGATCCTGGGCGGCCACCGCGGCGGAGGCCGCCCAGGCCACGTGCGGCGAGGCGCGCCGGCCGCCCGAGCGTTCGACCGCCGCAAGGTAGTGCGCGCGGGCCTGCTCCGGCGAGCCGCCGAGGTCGGCCGGCAGCGCGGCGAGCGAGATCATCGCCTCGTCGAGCGCGCCGCGCTCGAAGCCGGGCTCGAGCGCCAGCGCCCGCTCGAACAGGGCGCGCACGGCCGGCAGGTCGGCCACCAGCTCGGGCCGGCCGACTCCGAGAGCGATCGCCGAGCCCCACGCCGCGCCGCTCCAGTAGAGCACCGGCACGTCCGCGCGCCGCGCCCCGGCGAGCGCCGCGGCCGGGTCGCGCGCCAGCGCCGCGGCGGCCCCCGGCAACGCCAGGTCGAGGGCGCGGCGGCAGTAGCCGAGGGCGCGCAACTCGAGTCGCAGCGCCCGCTCGCGCACCGCCGTGGCGCGCGCGAACTCGGCCGGCGGCAAGGCTTCGGCCTGCGGCTCGACGAAGCCGCGCGCGTAGAGCAGGAAGCCGCGGCAGGCGCCGAGCAGCAGATCGGGATTCTCCGGCGACTCGGCCAGCAGGCTCTCGAACGTCTTGAGGGCGAACGGCAGCGCCTGCGCGACCAGCTCGGGATCGTCGTCCTCCGCCCAGCCCGCCCCCCCCGAGGCGAGGGCCGACCCGACGCGGTCGACGGCGAAGCGGCGCAGCGAGCAGCCGCCGAGCAGCAGCACCCCGAGCCCCGCCGCCAGCAGGTGGCGGAACGTTCGCACTCGACCGGACTCGCGGACTCCTCGCATCGCGGCGGCAAGAATACCCGCCGTGCGCCCGGGCGCCTAGGAACCGACCCGGAGCCGGCCACCGTGTGGGATACTCGCCGCCCCCGTGGGCCGTTCCGCCGTCAACCCGCAGCAGGCCGCGCCGGAGACGCTTCGGCCGGAGCGCGACGAGGCGTACTCGGCGCTCGAAGGGGGCGACGCGCTGCCGGTGCTCTCGCTCCTCTGCTTCGCCGTCGCCCTGGCGGCCCGGCCGCTCACCCGGCTGCTCCCGCCGGAGTTGCGCCCCTATCCGCGCGGCGTCCTGGTTCCGGTGCTGATCGCCCTGGCGGCATCGCTCGTCGGTGTGCTGCTCGCCGGATGGTCGCTGCGCTCGCCGCGGCGGCGCGGCGCCGCCCGCGTCGCCCTGCTGCTCAACGGCGTGGTCCTCGCCCTGACCGCCCTCGCCATTCTGGTGATGATCTGGATCTTCCGCCGCTGAGGCGATCTCAAAAGCCGACGCGGCGCATCACGAAGCGCGGCAGGAGCCGGACGACCAGCACGATCCAGCGCCAGATGCCCGGCGCGTAGACCTTCGGGATGCCGCGGTCGAGGGCGCGCAGCGCGACGCGTGCCACGGCATCGGGTTCGGCGGCGAAGGGGGGTTCGGGGAGCCCCTCGGTCATCGTCGTGCGCACGAAGCCGGGCAGCACGCAGACGGTGATCAGCCCCCTGGCGCGAAATCGGTGATCGAGCCCTTCGAGGTAGCGCGAGAGTCCCGCCTTGGCGGCACCGTAGAGGACGACCGGCTTCCTCCCCCGCTCGCCGGCGACCGAGGAGAAGACACAGAGCCGGCCGCCTCCGCCGGCGAGCAGACGCTCGCGGGCCGCCTCGCAGAAGAGCACCGTGCCCGAGAAGTCGGCCTCCAGCACCCGCCGGGCGAGCTCGCGGTCGGCCTCGAGCGCCTCCTGGGTGGCGAACAGGCCCGCGGTGACGACGACGGCCTCGAGCTTGCCGAGCGCCGCGAGCGCGGCGTCGAGCGCCGGAACGAAGGTCTCCGGCGCGAGCAGGTCGCAGCACGCCGTGCCGACGCTGCCGGGAGGCAGCCCGGCACGGGCCTCGAGGTCGCGCGCGCTCGCCGCGAGGTCGGCCTCGTCGCGCCCCAGCAGGAAGAGGCGGTCGCCGCGCGCCGCCATGGCGCGCGCCAGTTCGCGTCCGATGCCGCGCGTCGCTCCGAGGATCACCGTGTTCATGCCGGATCTCCCAGCAGGCGCACCGACTGGGCGCTGCGCAGCCGGCGGCCGGGGTCCCACGCCGCGCGCACCCGCTCGAACTCGGGCAGCCGCGGCTCCATGCGGCGAAACTGGTCGGCGCGGACGAAAGCGTCCTTGGCGAGATAGATCCGCCCCCCTTCGGCGATCACGACCTCGGCCAGCTCTTCGACCAGAGCGCGCGTGTCGGCGCGCATCGGCAGGTCGAGCGCCACCGAGACGCCGGGGCGCGGAAAGGAGAGCAGCCCCTCGCCCTCCGCGCCGCAGTCCTTGAGCACGCAGAGGAACGACGAGCCGCCGCGCCGCGCCGCCGCGGCGAGAAAGCGCCGCGTCGCGCCGGGGCGCTCGCGCTCGGGCAGCACGCACTGGAACTGGGTGAAGCCGCGCGCGCCGTAGATGCGGTTCCAGTGGCGGATGGCGTCGAGCGGCCAGAAGAACTTCTCGGGGTGGACGATGCCGCGCCTCACCCGCCGCGGCACCGAGCGCGCGTAGACGGTGTTGAACAGCCGCACCGTCAGGTCGTTGAGCGCCCAGCCGGGCAGGTCGAACGGCACGGCGCGGCGCGCCAGCGGCCGCGGCGAAGCGGCCGGCGCCTCGTCCGCCGTCGCCCAGCGGCCGCGAAAGAGGATGCCGCGCCCCAGCCGGCCGCCGGCGGCGAGGGCATCGAGCCAGCCGACGGTGAACGGCCAGTCGCGCGCCGAGCCGGCGAGCAGGGCGAGGAAGTGGTCGAGGTCGCGCGCCCGCTCGGTCTCCTGGAGGATCCACGGCGACGGGATCGGCGCCATCGCCAGCTCGACCTCGAGCAGGTGGCCGGTCAGCCCCATGCCGCCGAGCGTGGCGCGGAACAGTTCGGGGTGCCGATCGCGCGAGCAGTCGACGAGCTCCCCGTCCGCGGTCAGCAGTCGCAGCGCCGTGACGTGGCGCCCGAAAGTGCCTTCCACGTGATGATTCTTGCCGTGGACGTCGGCGGCGACCATGCCGCCCAGAGTGACGAACTGGGTGCCGGGGACGACCGGCGGAAAGTAGCCGCGCGCCAGCAGCGTCCGGGTGAGGGTGCCGAGCATCAGGCCGGACTCGGCGCGCAGGCGACCGGTGGACCCGTCGAAGGCGAGGAGGCGGTCGGCGCGCGCCGAGCCGGCGATCGTCGCGACGCCGGGCGGCGGCAGCGCCGAGTCGCCGTAGGAGCGTCCGAGTCCGCGGGTCAGCGTCGCGCCGCGCGCCACCGACGCCAGGTCCTCCGAGCGCAGCTCGCGCCCGGGCACCGAGATGCCGCCCCAGCCGGCGATGCGGGACTCGACCTGTCGAACCATCCGACCGGAGACACTATCGGAAGCGCGCCCCCGTCGCCGCGCCTCAGGGGGTGGCGGAGCTCCACTGCGAGGTGTCCCCGCTCTCGAAGCCGTCGAGAAAGGGCATCGTCTCCGGCGGCGCGCAGGCGGCCGGCAGGTCGAAGGCCGGCACCTGGTCGTGGACGCTGTTCGGGCTCCCCTGTGTCGCCGAGAAGCCGAGGCCGAACTCGGCGAAGGCACTCCACAGGAGGCAGAGATCCTCGCCGCCGTAGGCGACCGTCGCCGCGGCGAGCACGCCGTCGCGCAGGTCGACGAAGCCGGGACCGCAGGGTGCGAGCTTGAGCCCGTCGGTCAGGTAGTGGAGGGCGCGCAGATTGCCGGCGTCGACCGACGTGCCGGTGACGCCGTAGAGGTCGGGATCGAAGCCGTGTTCGTCCTCGAGTCGGCCGCCGAGGTACCAGGCCATCTGCGCCCACTTCTCGCCGCGCGCGTGCGGCTGCGTCTGACCGAGGATGCTGGCGTAGGTCCAGGAATTGCCGTTCGGCTCGGGATTCTTGTCGTAGCGCTCCGAACGGATGCCGGCGCCCGTGGTCGGCTGCCCGAGCAGGTAGGTGCCGAGGCCGCGCACCGGCGGATTCGCGGCGGGCGAGGTCAGCAGCAGTGCGTAGCCGTCCGCCAGCCCCTCGACGGGCGCTTCGGCGTTGGCGAGGCAGCTCACATTGGCGGGGCCGCCCACCAGGCGCGCCGCGATGCCGTGGCCGTACTCGTGGGTGACGACGCCGGCGTCGAGGGAGCCGTCCCGGTGGGGGGTCGTCAGGGTCCAGACGAACATCTGCATGCGCGGACGCTGGCCGTCGGGAGGGGTGGCGAAGGTGCCGCCGTTCGTGCCGATCCCCTCCTGCGTCTCGGCCTGGACGTCGTCGCCGCCGGTGCCTCCCTGGCCGTACGTATGCACCTGGAAGTTGCCGCCCACCGAGTCGAAACCGTAGAGCGCGGTGACGTCGTGAATCACGTTGTTCCAGTAGAAGAGGTTGGCCACCGAGGCCGGAACCCAGGCCGACGGCGGCTGGGTCAGGTCGATCGGGAAGTCGCAGACGAGCAACGGCCCGCAGTCCGGCTCGACCGCCGGCGGCAGCTGATTGGCGTCGAGGTCGTCGTAGGCGTGGACGTTGTTGCCGCGCATCACCGTGAACTCGGCGCCGGCGACGCCGTCGGTGTCGTGCCAGCCGAAGGGCGACGCCGTGCCGGCCGGATCGACCCGCAGCGCCCGCCCATCCGCCGGCGGCGCCGGCGTGGTGAAGGTCGGCGCCTCGACCGGCACGGGGTAGACGCGGTACTGCGCCGCGGCGAGCGGCGACGCCGCCAGCAGCGC
>CAYYIK010000093.1:0-2567 GCA_964471955.1 uncultured Thermoanaerobaculia bacterium
TCATCGTTCCACCTCCTGGGTCGCCCCTGGCGAGGGGCGGATGCGTGCGGCGTTCGCCGCGGGACCGTCCCGCTCGAACGCCGGTGCTCTCGGGTGGGAGCAGCCGCCGTGCCACGTGGCGGGGCGCGGCGCCAAGTTGCCTCCGGACTGCCACTTGCGCCGCAGCCGCGGCCGCGGCGGCGGGCCGTGCGCCGACCCGGCGGACGAAGATTGCAGAATCGGGAAGAAACTTCCGGCTCAGCCCGCCCGCAGCGGCGGCGGCGCCGCCGCCGGGCAGAAGGGGTCGCGCCGCTGGTCGCGCGGCGCCGCGGGCGGGACTCCGACGGGCCAGATCGCGCCGAGGGCGCGCCGGAAGTTGCCGCCCAGCACGCCCGCCACCTGCGCCGGGGACCAGCCGCGCCGCAGCAGGCCGTCGGCAATCTGGTAGACGCGCAGCTCGGGTACCAGGCCGCGGATGGCATAAAAGGAGCGCACCCGGCCGCTGCCCGGCTCCCGCGCGTCGACATCCAGATCGCTGCCCAGGCCGACGTGCTCCCGGCCGGCGACGCGCCCGACGTGATCGAAGTGTTCGAGCAGATCGTCGAGGCTCGGCGAGGCGGCGCCGACGAAGGCCCGCACGCTGGTGATTCCCATCACGCCGCCGTGCGCGGCGAGGGCGCGGATCAGCGCGTCCGAGCGGCCGCGCGGCTGCCACGGCACCAGGCTCAGGCAGTTGGCGTGGGTGACCAGAGTCGGGGCCCGCGAGGCGGCGATGGCGTCGAGGGCGGTGCGCTCGCCGCAGTGCGACAGGTCGATCGCCATGCCGACGCGGTTCATCGCCGCGACGATCTCGGCGCCGAAGGCGGTGAGCCCGCGGTCACGGCGCGCATGACATCCCCAGCCGAGGCGATTCGCCTCGTTGTAGGTGAGCTGCGAGACGCGCTGACCGAGGGCGTGGAAACTCCCGACGTCGGCGACGTCACGGAAGTGATCCGAGTTCTGCAGGCCCAGCACGACGCCCAGCGGCCCGCGCTCGGCGGCGCGGTCGAGATCGCCGGGCGAGGTGACGCGGGTGAGATAGCAGCCGCCGGCGTCGAGCAGCCGGTTCCAGCCGGCGAACCAGCGCAGCGCTCCGGTGCGGGGGTCGGCGGCGGAGGCCTCGACGGCCGGGTGGAAGACGCGCACGCCCAGCCGCTCGAGGGCGCGAAACTCCGCCTCGCCGAAACTGCCGGGGGTCCGCTGCCAGGCTCGCAGGCGGGGCCAGTCGAGCGTCAGCAGCGCGAGCATGTCGATGACCACGGTCTCGCGCACCAGGTCCACCGCGCGGGTGAGGACGCGGACCGGCGAGGTCGCCTCGAGCCGGCAGGTTCCGAAACCGAGCAGCGGGCCGCTGACCGCGCCCGCCACCGCGGCGAGGCCGCCGCGCAGCAGGCGACGGCGGTCGAAGCGGTCGGCGCGATCCGGGCGCGGGCACATCGCCGCCCCGGCCGTGCAAATCGATTGCCGGCCGCGGGGCACCGAGTTTGCTAGGGACGATTCCCGGCGACGAGGGGCACGAGGAGGTGAGGATGTCGGTCCCCAGCGATCTGCTGCTCCCTCTCCGGCGCCTTGCTCCCGCGCTCCTCGTCGCCCTCGGCGGGTGCTGCAGCGCGGCGACACCGGCGGCGCGGGAGGCGACGCCGGCTCCGTCGGCGAGCCTGCCGCCGGATGCGCCCGCGGTGCCGGCCGAGGTCGAGGCGACCCGGCGCGCCGAGGAGGAGCTCGAAACCGTGGTGATCGAGACCGATCCGCCCGAGCCGCCCTGAGAGCGGGCGAAGCGGCGGAAGGAGTCAGGGACCCGGTGCGGGCAGGTGGCGGCGGAAGAAGTCGGCGATCTCGCCGTTGACCTTGTCGTCGGTGAAGTGGCCGACGCCGGAGAAGGTGCGGAAGGTGGCCGCGGCCCCCGCCTCGCGATAGATCGCCTGGCAGTGCTCCCAGCGGTCCGGCTGCATGCGGGCGCCGATCACCGCGTCGACGATCGCCTTCTCGGCGCTCGTGTAGCCGTCGTCGAACTGCACCGCGTCGTTGTCGTCGAGCGCCCCCATGTAGATGAACTGGGGGACGGTCCTCCAGCGTTCCACGTCGAAGCCGTGGCCGGTCACCGCCGCGAAGTCGGCGACGCCGAGCGGATAGGGCAGCGCCGTGCCGGCGAGCTGTTCGAGCGGCAGGATGAGGATGCCGTTGAGGCCACCCGTCGCGGCGGCCAGCACGCGCTCCGGGTGGATGGCGGCGAAGCGATTGACGAACGTCCCCGACGCGGAGAATCCGGTGAGGAACACCTCGCTCGGCACGGCGACCCCGTCGGCGGCGAGGCGCGCGCGGGCGTCGTCGATCATCGCCAGCAGCTGGAGGTCGAGGCGGCGCAGGGGGTCCTCGGCGACGAGGATGGTGTCGCGGTCGAGCTGGTGCGTATAGCGCTCCCAGCCGCTCTCCGGGCGCGGGAAGATCGGCACCAGGAGGGGCAGCTCGAGCTCTCTCGCCAGATAGCCGCCGATGGCGCGCTCGGCAAGATCTCGCGCGGCACCGCGGTGGACCTCGAAGTCGTCCGA
>CAYYIK010000093.1:2667-11008 GCA_964471955.1 uncultured Thermoanaerobaculia bacterium
CGCGGATCGCCGAGCACCTCGATGAGCTCGGAGTTCTGCAGCAGGCGGACCACGGCGTCGAAGACGGCATCGGAGAGGGTCTCCGAGTAGCCGCGCGAGCGGTCGAAGCGGCCGGTTCCAAGGTGCGCACCGAGCACCAGCCCCTCCCAGAGCGTCGCGCCGTCCGGCGTCTCGGCGACCACGCGCAGCGCGACCTCGCCGGAGAAGCCGCCGCGTTCGGTGAGCAGGAGATGCCGCACGGCACCGCGCACCACGACGTCGCCGTCCCGCTCGACCAGCCGCAGGCCGACCCGCTCGAAGGTGGAGGCGAGGCCGGTGGTGACGAAGCGGGCCACGTCGTCGCCGGTCCGCACCGGCCAGACTTCCGGATCGTCCGTGCGGTTCTCGCCGATCCGGTCGCGGTTCGGCCGCTCGTCGGCGAACGGGTGCAGTTCGATGGTCCGGTCGCCGAGGCCGGACAGATCGATCCAGGTCAGGGCGTCGAGCTGCGCCGTCGGCGCCCAGCGCAGGGAGACTTCGGGAAAGCGCCGCTCGGCGGCCGAGGTACGCGCCGCAAGAAGCAGCAGCAGGGCGGCCGCGAGGGCGGCCCGGTTTCCAGCTGTCCTCATCACCGGCCCCTTTCGTCGGCGGCAACGATACCGCGACGCCGCGAGCCGCCGGGGAGCGCGATCAGTCCGTCGTCGGCGGCTGCGCGGACGGGAGCTCGGGACGTTGCTGCAGTCGGCCGTCGCCGTCGATCCAGACCGGCCAGTCGACGATGTGGATCGGTACCGGCTCGGGCAGCGGCACTTCGGTGGTCGCGGTGCCGGCCAGCGCCCGGTCGAGCGCACGGCGGGTCGCTTCCGGAGCGTCGGCGGCGAGCCAGCGGGCGAGTTCCACGGCCCGCTCGACGCGCAGGCAGCCGTGGCTGGCCGCGCGGCGCGTCCGATCGAAGAACGACTTCTCCGGCGTGTCGTGCAGCGCGACGTTGTGCCGATTGGGGAAGAGAAAACTGACTCTGCCGAGGGCATTGCCCGGTCCCGGCCGCTGGCGCAGCACGAGATCGACCTCCCCGCATCCGAAGGCCCGCCAGTCGACGCCGGCCGGGTCGAGCGGTTCGCCCGGCGCGCCGGCGGCGAAGACCTCGAACCCCTGCCGTTCGAAGTACGCGGGATCGGAGGCGAAGCGACCCGCGAGCTCGGCTCGCGCGATGCGCGGTGGCACGTTCCAGGAGGGATTCGCCACGATGGTTCGCACCGCGGAAGACAGGGTTGGGGTGCACTGGCCGGGGCGGCCGACCACGACCCGGGCGCGCAGGCCGAGGCGTCCGGCCTCGACGGCCTCCAGCTCGAAAGCCGGCAGGTTGACCAGCAGGAAGCGAGGCCCCAGCTCGGCCGGCAGCGCGGCGCGCGCGGCGATCACCCGCTCGATCTGCCGGCGGCGATCGCGCGGCGAGAGGTCGAGCTCGGCGCGCGTCGCCGGACCCACGATGCCGTCTGCCTCGAGGCCGTGCAGGAGCTGAAAGGCGCGCACCGCGGCCGCGAGCTCGGCGTCGTACCGGAGCGGGTCGCCGGGCGCCGCGGCAGGCGCCTCTCCACTGCGCGCCAGTCGCGCCCGCAGCGCCAGCACCGCTTCGCCGTGATCGCCGGGCCGCAGCGTCGCGCCCCCGGCCA
This sequence comes from uncultured Thermoanaerobaculia bacterium, assembly GCA_964471955.1. Classification (GTDB taxonomy): domain Bacteria; phylum Acidobacteriota; class Thermoanaerobaculia; order Multivoradales; family JAGPDF01; genus JACTMI01. The sequence goes on from CAYYIK010000093.1 coordinate 4,320, forward strand.
GGCGGGGCCACTCCCGGTCGTCTCCAGGGCTCGACAGGCTGGCCAGCACGACGCTCAGGCCCGCCGTTCCGGCCCAGGTCGGCGCCAGCTCGGTGGACCCTCCGCCGCGGGTGTCCCGGCCGGCGCCGGCGAGTCCCGGCAGCAGCGCCATCGCGGCGACGAGGGCGACGAGGCGAGCGCCTGCCATCGCGCCACGTTACGCCGCCGTGGCGGGCGCAGCAACCCTGGGCTCCCGCGGCCGACTCGTCAGGGCGGGCCGAGGTAGCCGTCCGGGACGAGGCTGGTCGCCAGCATGACGGTGTTGATGTCGCGGTGGGCGACCCAGGTCCCGCCCGAGCGGCTGTCCGGATCGCTCCAGGTCTCGTCGATCCGCTCGGCCAGCGGCAGCTGCGCGCGCAACGCCGCGAGCGCCGGACGCATCGGGGCGAGCTCCGGCGAGTCGGGGATGCGCTCGACGGCGCGCAGCCCGAGGGCGAGGCCCAGCTCGCGGAACGGGAGGCGCCGAGCCGCCGGCCAGGCGAGCGGGTCGTAGCGCGACCAGGCGGCGAGACTGAGGCGGGCGGCGGCGACCAGACGCGCGAGCAGGGCGCTGCCCGCCACGTCGCTGCGCCCGGCGAGCTGCGCCAGCCGGTAGATGCCGGTCAGCAGCGCGCCGATGCCGAGCGCATCGTCGGTCTCCCAGCTCGTGCGCGCCGCCAGTTCGGCGGTCGCGGCAATCTCCGTGGTCAGCGGCACGGCGGCATCGGGGCCGCCGCGCTGGCGAGCCGCGTGCGCCAGTTCGAGGAAGGTGAGCCAGGCGTCGAGCGGATCGTGCTGGCCCATCGAGGGTACGAGCGCCCGCGACAGGTCGATGCTCGCCTTCCAGATCATCCGCTGCGGCCGGCCGTCGGAGCCGGAGACGGTGAAGCGCGCATGCGCGACACGCGCCAGCTCGACCGCCCAGCGCAGGGGCTCCGCGCTCCCGGTCTCTTCGCTCACCCGGCGCAGGGCGTGCATCCACTGGGTCAGGTAGTGGAGGTACTGGCCGTCGCGGTCCCATTCGAGCGCCGGATCGAACGGCTCGTCGGCCCGCCGCTCGGGCAGCTCTTTGCCGATGCGCAGGCCGCCGGCGGTCGGATGGAGCGCGCCCTCGACCTCGCTCAGGCCGCTGATCCAGCCGCCGCGGAGGTCGTCGGCACGGTGGCGGCCGAGGACGGCGTGCACCTGATCGACCAGCGAGCGGGCGAGGTCGAGATCGCGCCCGTCGCCGCCGAGGCGGTGGAGGCCGAGGAAGTTGCAGACCGCGAAGGCGTCGGTCCACAGGTAGCGACGCGGCGCTGCCGCGCCGGTCACCCCCGTCTCGAGGGCGAAGCGGTCCATCAGCGCGCGGGCGAGGGCGAGGCGCGCGGCCTTGTCGAGGACCCGCGGCGCCGTCTTCACAGGCCGAAGGGGTAGGTTTCGGGCAGGCCCGCCACCTCTTCGGAAGCCAGTGGCCGGACGGCGCGGGACTCGTCGAACCAGACGAGCTCGTCGAACTGCACCGGCAGGTGCGCCGCGAAGTAGTGGCTGGCGAGCTCGCTCTCCGGGCGATAGATGACGCCGATCGCCCTTTCGAGTCGCGGCTCCATCAGCGCCTCGCGCATCTCGCCGGCGGAGCGCAGCGGCAGCAGGAAGCTCGGACTCCCGGTGTCGTGGCAGATCCGCTCGTAACTGCGGGCGTGCGAAGGCCGCACCTGCTTGATCTCCATGTCGGCGCCCCACTGGCTCGCCGCGGCGACGGTGCCGTGATCGGTGCCGAATCCGATGGCGTAGACCGCGTTGCCCAGGTGACGGCGGCAGAGCTGCCCGACGTTGAGTTCGCCGCGCGCTCCCATTTCGGTCGCCGAGGCATCGCCCAGGTGGGAGTTGTGCGCCCACACCACCGCCCGCGACTCCGGTCCGCGCGCCGCGAGGACGTGCTGCAGCGCCTCGAACATGTGGGTGTCGCGCAGGTTCCACGCCTCGGGTCCGCCGTAATACATGAGTCGGTAGTAGGTCTCGGCCCGCGCCACCAGCCGCGCGTTCTGCAGCGCGTCGAGGTAGCGCTCTCCATCGGCGGCGACCAGGTCGAAGCGCCGGTCGAGAAGGTCGCGCAGCATCTCCACGACCTCGCCCTCGCAGGAGCGGTAGCGGTCGGTCAGCGCGGCGTAGCCGTAGGTCGCCGGATCGGACTCCCAGGGCGTCAGGCAGCCATAGCGGTGACGCGCGAGCGCGGCGGTCTCCGGGTCGATCTCGTCGAGATAGGCGAGCACGGCGGCGATCGACGTGTGGAGGCTGTAGAGATCGAGACCGTAGAAGCCGGCGCGCTCGCCGATGGGCACCGTGCGGTTGCGCTCGCGCATCCAGTCGACGAGCTCGCGCATTTCGTGGTTGCGCCACATCCAGGTGGGGAAGCGGGTGAAGGCGATCCAGTCGGGGGCCGGATGCGCGAGATGGCGCACGTAGTGGTCGATGCGCGCCGCGTCGGGCCAGTCGGCCTCGGCGGCCACGATGGTGAAGCCCCGGTGCTCGATCAGTTCGCGGGTGATGCGGGCGCGCAGTCGATAGAACTCGCTGGTGCCGTGCGTCGCCTCCCCCAGCAGGACCACGCGGGCGTCGCCGATGCGCTCGAAGAGCGGCGAGAGGTCCGCCGTCTCGATCGTTTCGAAGGGTTCGCACGCCCCGGCGACCAGGCCGGCGAGGCTGCGCGCCGGCGGCGCCGGCGCGGCACGGGGTGGCTCGCGACTGGGCCGCTCCGCGCCCTCCCGCCACCCCTCGGCGCCCACCAGCGGCACGAAGGCGACGGCGATCAGGTCCTCCTGGTCCCAGCGGTGATCGGCGACCCGGGTGATGCGCACCAGGCGCTGCTCGCGCGCCGTCGCCCCGACCGGGATGACGAGGCGGCCGCCGACGGCGAGCTGCTCGCGCAGCGAACGGGGAGCTTCGGGCCCGCCGGCGGCGACCACGATGGCGTCGAAGGGCGCATGTTCGGGCCAGCCGAGGGTGCCGTCGCCGCACAGGACGTGAACGTTCGCGTACCCGAGGCGCGCCAGGCGCTCGGCGGCGCTGGCGGCGAGGTTGGCGTAGCGCTCGACGGTGAAGACCTCGCCGGCGATCTCGGCGAGCACCGCCGCGGCGTAGCCCGAACCGGTGCCGATCTCGAGCACCTTCTCGCCGCCGGCGAGGCCCAGGCTCTCGGTCATGTAGGCGACGACGTACGGCTGCGAGATCGTCTGATCGGACTCGATCGGCAGCGGCGTGTCCTGGTAGGCGAACTCCTCGAGACCTTCGCGCAGGAACAGCTCGCGTGGCACGCGGCGCAGCGCCGCCAGAACCCGCTCGTCGCGCACGCCGCGAGCCTCGATCTGCTCGCGGACCATCCGTTCCCGCTGCGCTTCGGAGCGTTCGGCGATCTCGGCCATGGGAACCTCCTTCGGGGCGGAGGCCGGCCTCGCGCTGACTGGGTGCGATGGGTACGCCGGGGAGGTTGGCGAACCCTCCCGGCCCTCGTCGCCTTCGATGGTCCTGCCGCTGCGCAGGGCTCGCACCACCCACCCGGGTGGGAGCGGCTCGACGCGGACCGACCCGCGACGCGGCGCGGGCCGGAGGTGGCGGGTCTACCGTCGGAGCGCCGGGCAAGGGAGGAGGCTGCCATGAGTCGGCTTCGGACCGATTGGACCCCGGTGGCGATCCTCGCGCTGGCCGCTCTGCTTCTCGCCTGCTCCGACGGCGCGGTGCGGCGCGGCACCCGGGAGGCGCCGCCGGCACCCGTCGCGCCGCCGGAAGCGGCGGTGTCCGCCGCCCGCACTGCCGCCGACGCGGTGATGGGGCGCGTCAAGGGGCTGCTCGAGGCCGAGCTGGCCGCGGGAGGCTACGCCGGCGCCGTCGAGGCCTGCGCCGAGGTGGCGCAACAGGCGACGCGGGAGGAGGCGGAGAAGGCCGGGGTCGCGGTGCGCCGCGTGTCGCTGCGTTGGCGCAACCCCGTCGATGCGCCCGACGCGTTCGAGCGCGTGGTGCTCGAGAGGCTTGAGGTCGATGCGCAGGCCGATGCCCTGCCCGTCGAGGTGATCGAGGTCACGCCAGCGGCCGCGGGCGGCCCCGCGGAGCTGCGCTACCTGCGGCCGATCGTCGTGGTGCCGCTCTGCCTCGGCTGCCACGGCAGCCCCACCGACCTCGCACCGGGAGTGGCCGAAGCGCTGGCCCGTCGGTTCCCCGCCGACACGGCGACCGGCTACGCGGCCGGCGACCTGCGCGGTGCCGTCAGCGCGCGGGTGCCGCTGCCGTAGCGCTGCGTCTTTTCGCCGGGGTCGCCGTCTTCCAGGACGGAACCGCGCACGGAGCGGGGTTCCGGACCTTCGAGGAGGCAGAATCCCCATGACGACCCGCACCGCCACCCCCCGCACGCTCGACATCGAGCTGCTGGCGATCGATCTGTCGACTTGTACCCGCTGCACCGGCACGCTGGCGAACATCGAAGCGGCGATCGAGAAGGTGCGCCAGGTCACCGAGCCGATCGGCACGGCGATCCACCTGCGCAAGACCCTCATCGACTCCGAGGAGGCGGCCCGCCGGCACCGCTTCGTCACCTCGCCGACCCTCCGGGTCGACGGCCGCGACGTCGCCTTCGAGACGCGGGAGAGCCTCTGCGACTCCTGCACCGACCTGTGCGGCTGCGCGGAGGGGACGCAGTGCCGGGTCTGGAGCTACCAGGGAGAGGAGCACACCGAGGCGCCCGTCGGCCTGATCGTCGAGGCGCTGCTCGGCGCGCTCGCCGTTCCGGCGGCCCCGCCGGCGGCTCCGGTAAGCTCGCCGGCCGTGGTGCCCGAGAACCTTCAGCGCTTCTTCGCCGGCCGGGCCGCCCGCGCCGCGACGAGCCCCGCGACCTGCTGCCCGCCCGCCGTGCAGGCGACCTGCTGCGAGGCGGCGGAGAAGGCCACCTGCTGCGCTCCCGAAGCGGCTTCCTGCGGTTGCGCCTGAGGCCGATGACGAGCCCGGACGCCGTCGCCGCGCCCCCCGCCTGGCAGAGCCTGCGCGCGGAGCTGGTGCGCTTCGTGCGCTCGCGGGTCGCCGACCAGGCCGCCTCCGACGACATCGTCCACGACGTGCTGCTGCGGGCCCTCGGCGAGCTCGAGGGCCCGCGGCCGCCACTTCACCTGCGCGCCTGGCTCTACCGCGTGACGCGCCACGCGATCGTCGACCACTACCGGCGGCGGCGTCCGGACGAACCGCTGCCCGAGGAGATCGCGGGTACCGAGGCGGGCACCGACGAGGCGGCCGAACAGGAGCTGGCGCGTTGCCTCACGCCGCTGCTCGCCGGCCTGCCGGCACCCTACCGGGAGGCGCTCACTCTCGCCGAGATCGAAGGCGTGGCGCAGCGGGAGATCGCCCGGCGGGAGGGCATCTCGCTGTCGGGGGCCAAGTCGCGCGTCCAGCGCGCGCGCCGGATGCTGCGCCAGGCGATCCTCGGCTGTTGCCGGGTCGAGGTCGACCGGCGTGGCGGCGTCCTCGACTTCCAGCGGCAGGCGGGCTGCGGACCCGGTGGCGGGCCGCGGCAAGGCGACCGCCCGTGCGCGCCGTCCGGTGACGGACCGGGCTGCCGCGCCGAGTCGTAGGCGCCGGCGCGGGCTGGAGTCGGTCGGCCGGGGGCCGCAGGTCCGAATGGAACCGGGCTTCCCCCGCGAACACGGAGGAGACGAGTCGATGAACCAGCCCCCGAGAGCCCCCCATCGCGTCGGCCGAACGCTCGGCGCCATCCTGCTGCTCGCGCCGGCCGTCTTCGCCGAACCGCCGCGGCCGTCGACCTTCTCGATCGTCGCCGCCGACCCGGCGAGCGGCGAGGTCGGCGTCGCGGTCGCCAGCCGCTTCTTCGCCGTCGGGTCGGTGGTGCCGTTCGCCCGGGCCGGCGTCGGCGCGGTGGCGACGCAGGCCTCGGCCAACACCTCTTACGGTCCGGCGGTGCTCGATCTGCTGGCGCACGGCGTCACCGCCGGAGAGGCGCTCGACGTCGTCACCCGCAACGACGAAGGGCGCGATCGGCGTCAGCTCGGCATCGTCTCGGCGACCGGCGACGCCGCGACCTTCTCGGGATCCGGGTGCAGTGCCTGGGCGGGCGGGCGCCGTGGGCCGGGCTATGCGGTCCAGGGCAACATCCTCGCCGGCGAGGCGGTGGTCGCGGCGATGGAGGAGGCGTATCTCGCAAGCGCCGGGCGACCGCTCGCCGAGCGGCTGTACGCCGCGCTCGCGGCCGGCGACGCCGCCGGTGGCGACAGTCGGGGGAAGCAGTCGGCGGTGCTGCTGGTCTCGCGCGCCGGTGGCGGGTACGGAGGGTTCGACGACCGCGCCATCGACGTGCGCGTCGACGACCACCCGGAGCCGATCGTCGAACTCGGACGGCTGGTCGACCTGGCGCTGGTCAACGACCTGTGGAACCGGGGCTGGGCGGCGTTTCTCAAGGGCGAGCGCGGGGTCGACCTGAAGTGGCAGGAGGCGACCCTCGCCAGGGCCGAGGCGAGCGGCGCCACGGTCCTGCCCGAGGTGCTCTACGACACCGCGGTGATCCGCCTCGCCAACGGCGACGCGGCCGGCGCCCGCGCCGCCCTCGACCGCGCCCTGGCGCTCAATCCGAAGCTCGCCGCCCAGGCCGCTGCCGACGAGGACCTGGCGGGCCTGCGCGAAGCCGCGCCCTGACGCCG
>CAYYIK010000094.1:0-10835 GCA_964471955.1 uncultured Thermoanaerobaculia bacterium
GTACCACCTGAGCCGGAGCACCCCTCCGGCGGCTGGAAGCTCAATCGCATCAAGCATTTCTCTGGGGTTCGAAATTCGCCCGCGGGCTCCCACGTCAGACCGGCCGGGAAGAGCCCCCGCAGGAACGCCGGCCGGCTCGACTCCAGGAGCAGATCCCACGCCACCAGAGGGGTTTGCAGCAATTCGCGAGCGACGCGCCAGGCGGGTTCGAAATCTACGGCTGGTCCCAGGGCCAGGGAGGCCTCCTGCTCGAGCGTGGCGACTCGCTGCTCGTGCTCGGTGCGCATCCGGCGATACTCGGCCTCCGGGAGCGCCTCGCGGTAGACGAAGGCCTCCGTCAGCTTCGCCAGCCGCTGGCGCTCCGCGGCGAGTGCCCGCGCCGCCACCGCCGCGCGCTCGCGCCGGGTGGCCTCGCGCCGGCCCTGGACGTCTCGCAGCACCTCGGCCAGAGCGTCGAGCTGCCGCGGCGTGGCCGACAGTCCATCCAGCAGGGAAGTGAACCCGTCCTCGAGGCGGCGCGCGGCGACGCTGACCCGGCAGGCCTGGCAGCGGTAGTACGGCCACCGCCCGGTCCCTTTACCCTTCGCGAAGTACCCTGCGATCCCGCGGCCGCAGCCGCCGCACCGCGTGATCTGCCGGAACGGGAACGCCGCGCTCTCGCCGGTCGAGTAGGAGCGGCGCGCCGACGTTCCCCTCGAGGCGGCCCGGAAGGTCGCGAGGTCGACGAGCGGCTCGTGAGTCCCGGCCGTGTCGATGCCCCACTCCGGCACCACGATCCGTCCGGCGTAGAGCGGGTTCCGGAAGGCCCTGTAGAGCGTCGCGCGGGGGACTCGCAGGCCACGACTGGCGAGCGCCGACAGGATCTCCGGCGTCGAGTGCAGACCGCGCGCGGCGGCCTCGAAGGCCCATCGAAGGTGCGGGGCGACGTCGGGGTCGAGTTCGAGCGTCCGCTTCCGCTCCTCGCCACCGCGCCACCGGTAGCCCAGCGGCGCCGCCCATACCCACCGGCCGCGCCGCACGGCCTCCTGCATCCCGGCGAGCACCTTCCGGCGCCGGAGGGCGTTCTCGAGCTCGTTGGTCGCCGAGAGCACCGTCTGGACGAACTTCCCCTCGGCTGAATCCTCGAGGTTCTGCGTCGCGGCGCGCAGCCGGATGCCGTGGGTCTCGAGCTGGCGCTGGATCGCCAAGTGGTCGAAGGTGTCCCGGGCGAGGCGCGAGAGGTCGTAGACGACGACGAAGTCGACCCCGGAGCCCTTCGCGCAGACCTCGACGAGCATCCGCTGCAGCCCGGGCCGGTCCGCGGTCTTGGCGCTCTCTCCTTCCTCGCGGTAGACCTCGGCGACGCTCCACCCCTGGCGTTCGGCGTACTCACGGCAGGCGCGCTCCTGGACGTCGAGCGAGTAGCCGTGCACCTGCTCGGCGGAAGAGACGCGGATGTAGAGGGCGGCGAGGCTCATGCGGCGTTCAGGTGCTGGTCGAGCTCGACCAACTCTACCGCCTCCTCCGCGAGGAGATACAAGAGCCCCCGGAAGACCTCGAGCTCGTCGTCGGGCACCCCCTCGGCTTCCTCGCCGAGGATCTCGCGGAGGCGGGAGATCGGGATCACGGGCCGGTTTCGCCCCGACTCGGCACCGGCAGGTGGCTGTGGACGGCCACCGCGATCACGTCTTCCGGGCGGAGCTCGTTGAACGGCTTACCGGCGACCGCTGCAATCAGTCCAAGAAGGTAGTGATGAACCGAGAGGTGGAAGACCGCAGCTGACGTGGCCGCGTCGAGACCGAAGCGCCGCGAGACGTCAGCCACGGTGTTCGAGATCCGGAGCGCAACATCGTCGAAGTCGGAGCGAAAGTCGTGCTTGCTGACCACTTCGGCGAGGCGAAGGGCCTCGGCGTCGAAGTACATCCCCGGCAACCGGGGCTGCTTGGGGCGCTTGCGCATCACCTTGTCCACGGCCGCCAGAGTTCGCAGGCCGGCGCGCTCTTGCGGATGTCGCTGCCAGGCCCCGCGGTGATCGCCGTGAGGGCGCACTTCCAGAAGTAGCGGGCACCACCCTGCACCCGCCGCGCGTGCTTGCAGCTGCCGCAGCTCTCGCCGGCCCCGGTGCCCCTTGTACATCCAGCAGCGGCCCTTGCCCTCGGGGTGCGCCGCGATGCAGCGGTGCATGTTGCGGATGGCGAACCGCTGAGCGTGGCGCCAGAAGACATCCCGCTCCATTACGGCTCCTCGCCCGCTCTGAGCCGGCGGTCGATCTCTGCCGCAATCAGCGCGCCGGCCTTGACGAGGTTGCGAATCGGGTTGCCGGGCTTCCACCAGTCGCGCTCGAACGGCCAGTAGAGACCGACCGCGTCCACGTTGATCTCGATCCCTCCGCTGTGCCCGAGCCGGTATTCGACGGACCCACGTCCGGCCGACTCGATTGCGTAGCAGGCAGCGGCGAGGGCGATTTGTCCCGCGTCGTGTCCGTCGTCGTGAGCGCTCGTCCAGCTCTCGCCCTCGACTTGGCGGCGCCGCTCGGCGGCGATCATCCCGACCGACACGGTGTAGCCGATGTCCTGTAGTGCGCGGTCGTATCCGGCCTGTCCGGCCTCCTCGCGGTTAACCCTGATCGCGTGGTTCGTCTGGTCGGCGCGCTCTTTGAGCAGGTCGTGGAAGCTACTTTCGCGATCCTTAAGCACTTGAGCGAACTGATTCTCGCGCTGGCGCAGGGCCTCTGCCTCCTTCAACAGCCCCTCCACCCGCGCAGGCCACACGTCGCTGCTCTCGTCCTTCCGCGCATAGCAGTGCGAGACGAGGCTGTCTCCAATCACGCGCCACAACGCAAGGAGGTGCTCGTACTGCTGGCGCCAGCTCTCGGCTTCGATCTTCAGTTGGTCGCGGTCACGTTCTCTCAGCTTCCGCTCGCCGTCGTAGAGCGCCGCGAGTCGGCGCGCCTCGCAGAGCAGGCGCAGAATCTCTTTGGTGAACATCAACTCCATCGGCGCGCAGGGCCCCCACTCTCCGCGCTCAGCGTTCAGCAATTCCATGCCCATGCCGGCCGGGCGCGGGCCGTCCACCAGGCGGACGTGTCCCCACGGCGTGACCCACTGGTGCAAGATGTTCTTCATGGAGCCGTCGGTCTTGACGGCCTCCTCGTCCGGCGGCGCCGGAATCCAGGCGTGCTCCTCCGCCCGCAAGTTCTTCGCGAGCGAGATCGGAAACCGATCGATCTCCCGCGCGGCGTCCTCCTTGCGGGCGTAGCGCACCGCTTGCAGCGAGTCGATCGTGAATCCCTCCTTGCCGGCGTACCAGCTCTCGCGGCCGTAGCGTGGGTCGTTCGGGTGCTCGATCAGCCATCCGGTTTCTTCTTCTTCCCTCATCGCGTTTCTCCCCTTTCCGACCGGTGCTCCTCGATTCGCCTCGCGGCGGCGGCGCAGCAGACGATCGTGAGTCGGTTCGCCGGGCCCGGCCACGGCGCGTGGTCGTCGAAAACGATCGGCGCCTCGTCGCAGGCGTGCTCGGCGCAGTCCTGGGTGTGCCGGATCACGAGGCCCCGCTCCGCAGGATCGATCACGCGGCGCTCCGATCGCGGTCGCGGATCTGCTCGGCAACCGCCTCCCAGCCGGCGTCGGGCAGTTCGGCCCCAGCGCGGGCGACGAAGCGCCGCCGCCGCTTTTCGTCCTCGCCATCGCGCACCAAGACGCCGCCGGGCCCCGTCCACCAGCGCGGCGAGATCCCGAGCTCGCGGAAGTCGGCCGAGGTCACGAAGCCGCGCTCGCGCAGCCGGAGGCAGAGCCGGATGGCGCGCTCGCGCCACTGCGTCAGCGGCCGCGGTGCCGGTGCGCCGGCGCGCAGGTGCGGCACCTCGAACTCCGGCGGCTCGATGCGCGGCCGCGCATCGCCCTCGAGCCAGGGCGGAGCGAACAGGTAGTCCCTCCCCGGGCTCCAGACCGCGAAACCGAGCGCGAAGGCGACCTCCTCCAGCGGCAGGGTCCGCAGCGGCACCAGCAGAGCGGCGCCATCCGGCCGCCGCGCGTACCTCCGCAGGCGGTGCAGCGCCTGCGCCAGGAGGGGGATCCCCGGACGGAGCTTCGCCTCGATCGCCACTCGCACATCGGCACCCTCGACCGCGCAGCGCCACCAGCGCGCCGCCGTGGCGGCCGGCACCACCAGCAGCAGGTCCCAACAGTCGACCTCGGGGTGCACGGCGACCTCTGGCGCCCGCTTGCGCAGCTGCTCGACGAAGACGTCGCAGAGATGCGACTCCGTCGCGTAGGCCGCGGCCGCCTTGCGCTTCACGCCGCCGCTCCGAGCAGCTCGACGACCTCGGCCTGGCGCCGCCACCCACCGGGGTCGAGGAGCGCCGAGAATCGCCGCGGCGTGCGACGGCAGTCGCGCCGGATCCAGACCTCCGGGGCGGGGACGAACCGCCCCTCCTCCTGGGCCCAGTCGTCGCTGTGTGCCCACTGCCAGAGCACGAGCCCGAACTCCAGCGCCGCCGGCAGCTCGCCGCGGTCCGCGACCTCGAGCAGGGCCGCGTCGATGGCCTCCCATGCCGCGCCGGCCTCGCTGTCAGGCAGTCGGGCGGCGGGGTAGAGCCCCGCCAGGAGCCGCCGGTAGGGCGCCCACCGGCCGGAGTCCTCGGCCGAAACCCTTTCCCCCTCGCGCTCCCTCTTTCCCAGCTTTGCGTCTGCGTTTGCATCTGCGGCTTCCCGCGCAGCATTGCCAACGCAATGCGAACGCATTGCGGACGCTGTGCGATCGGTATGCGAATCGGCCCCCTTTTCCCACCGTCGGCGGGCGGAACCTCGGGCACTCTCGGACCGCTGCTGCTGGCGGTCGATCTCAGCCAGGAGCCGCTTGTGGAAGAGGCGACCGGAGTCGTCGCGCTTGAAGAGGGCCAGGACCGGGGCTCCGATCTTCCTCCATCGCGCCGCGGTCAGGCCGGCGAGCTTCGGTAGGTGGTCTTCGTCGGCCGGGAGGTAGCCCTGGGGCGAACCTTCGACGCCGAGCCAGGCGACGGCGAGCAGCTTCGAGTAGGCCCCGAACTGCTCGGTCGTGAGGTGCAGGGTGTCCGCGAGGATGTCGCGGGGGTAGTAGCTGAACGCCGGGCTCTTCGCCAAGCGGCCCTCCTACGCCACCATGAACAGCGTCGCCTGGGGTGGCGCCAGGCGGACGAGGACGCGGGCCAGCGCCGCGTCGGAATCGATCGTGATCCGGCCCTGCCGCCGGAGCTGCCCCAACATCTCGCGGAGCTCCTCCGCGCCGACACCCACCCTCCGCCCGAGCTCGACCGAGTCGATCTCCCCAGCGCTCTCCACCGCGCGCAGCACCTGGCGACCGAGGTCCGATTTCATCGGCGGCCCACGCCGAGTCGCCGGGGGCCGCCGTCCTCCTTCGTTTCCGGAAGGAAGCCAGAGCCGCCAACCTGACCGGTCACCTTGAAGAACTCGACCTCGACCTTGGCGCTGTTAATGATGGTCTGCGCGACGTCGGAGATTGCCTTCGCGCGCTCGAGCTCTATCGGCTGGTCGCGGTCCTTCAGTGCCTCGAGCGTCTCGAACAGGTGGTCGCGGAGGTCCTGGATCTTGTTCTTCATGCGCGGCTCCTACGGTTGATCTGGCGGATGAGAGCCCCTCGCAGCTGCACGACCTGGGCGAGCGGCTTCGGCAGGTTGTGGACGGTGTTGCGCCGCATCAGGTCCGCCCTGGTAGCGAGCTCGAGCCGGTCGATCGTGATCTCCGACTCGATGATGGTTTGGAGGCCGGGACGGAAGGCGACGGCCATCCCGGGCGGGATCGGCCCGCGCTCCGACTCCCAGACCAGACGCGCGACGGGCACCCAGCGGCGCGCCGGGTAGAGATTCGGGTCGTCGGTCACCTTGCGCTCGAGCACGCCGTTGAGCACCCGCGTCGAACCGATCGGACGGTAGTTGCGGGCCTCGTTCGCTGGGCGGCCCGGCTTGAACTGCGTCTCGCGCATGCGGCCGCGCGACCATCCCGGCCGGCGGAGCCCCTTGTTGGCGGGGACGTGTCCGGGTCGAAACCGATGCGCGGCGCCGACGTTGTCGCCGCGACGAAGCCGGCAGGCCGCGGGACTCGCCAGGTACGCGGCGGTCTTCCTCAGACCGAGACCATTGGCGCGGTTGTAGACAGCGGCGACGCTGCGGCGAAGAAGCGTGGCGAGCTCCTTCGTCGGACGGTTCGGATAGAGCTTCCGCAGGCGCCGATCCTCCGCGGGCGTCCAAGGTCGACGGCGGTGGGTTGTCACCGGCAGTCCTCCGGATCGAGATCCTTGTCGTCGGGCCAGGCGGCAGCCAGGGCGCGGTCCGCGCGCCGCTCGCCGGCGGCGGTGGAGTAGCCGAGCTGCCTCCAGTCGACGACGATGAGTAGCGCGACACCGGCGCCGAAGAGCACGAGACCGCCCAGGACGCCAAGGGTGAACCTCCGCGACCAGCCGGCGGCGAGGGCCTGGCCGGCGGCGAGCCAGACCAGCAGCGCGAGCACGGCGAGCCGCGCCAGGGCAGCGAGCGACCGCGCCATTACGCAGCCCTCCCACCCGGACGCCGGCTGTGGTCGGGGAGCGGCTCGTCCGGCAGCCGCAGCGACTCGGCGGGGACCGTGGAAATGCAGCCGAGGAAGCAACCCTCCGTGTAGCGGATGTCGATCAGCGTCCGGTCACCGATCCGGAGGTAGCGCACACCGCAGACGACGCAGCCCGTCGCGCCGTGGTAGACCTTCTGGCCGGGGTAGAACCGGGGGCCGCTCATCGAGCGCTCCTCTCGTCACCGCGCCCACCACCGAGCGCGATCGGCTGCAGCTGATCCACCTTCACCGTGGCCCGCAGCCCCGCCACGGTCCCTGTCGTGTACCGCACCTCCGCCAGAGGGCCACCGTCGTCGGCCCAGGTGCGCAGCACGGTGCAGACGTAGTTGAGGTGCAGGACGCTCATGCCGGCGCGGACCGTCACGCGACCGCCTCGGCGTCGTCGAGCGGCATGCCGTCCGGTGAGTAGATCGGGATCGACGCGAAGCGCGCGAAGTCGACCTCCATGCGAGACCCCTCCGAGGCCGACCACCCCTCGACGAGCCAGACCTCGTCGCACTTCCCCAGGAGCCGGAGGAGGTGCCTGAGCAGGCGGCGACGCGCCTGCGGGTTGTCCTCGATGCGCTCATCGATCCCGGCGGTGAGTAGGTGGGGGCACACCGGCAGGTGCCCGGCGCGCCAGACCTCGCGGGCCCGCTCCCGCGCCCGCCCGATGTTCGCCTCCACGCCTTCCGGCGTCGTGGCCGCGTAGGGCCCGCAGATGTAGACCAGCCTCACCGGCGCCCCCGCTTCTTGATCCCGACCGCCTCCGCGAGCTCGCCGAGGGTCCCGATCTCGTTTCCATCGGCGTCCTGCAGGGTCGCGGTCACTCCGTCACGGCCGAGGTCGATGGGTTCGTCGAGCACCGAGCGCTGGCCGCTCTCGACGTCGAGTGCCAGGGCTTCAAGAGCCCGCCACAGCGTGGTGAGCTGGTCGCTGAACTCTTCGTTGGCCGCCTTCTTCGCCCGCTTCACATCCTCGATCTCGCGGACGATCCGCGCCATGCGCTCCGCCTTCAGGTCGTGCGTCGACATCCTCAGTCCCTCGGCTGCCAGGTGGTGCAGGGGTTGCCGCTCAGGCGGCAGTCCCGCTTCTCGGACTTCTCGATCTCGCCGACCCGCTCGAGGTCGGAGAGGCGCTTTGCGACGGTGGCCGGCTCCGGAATGTGCGGCAGCCGGGCGTGGATCTCGCGGTAGGTGAGCCCGGGAGCCCGCCGGACGACGGCCAGGATGTCGGCCATGTCGCGCCGGCGAGTGCCGTCGCGGGTGACCTTCTCGGCGGCCTCGTGCGAGGTCTCCGGGTCGGTGAGCCGCGCCGCGGGCGCGAGTGGCGGCTCGTACCCGAGCAGGACCCCCGCGTGCCGCTTCGGCTCGAAGAGCGCCTGCTGGTCTTCGCTCAAGCGTCACCTCCCGCCGGCTCTGCGAACTGCGGGTTCAAGGGGGCGATGACCCTGGCGACCGGGAAACGGTGCACGCTCTGACACCGGGGGCAGGTCGTGGCCGCGGCGCCGTAGATCGCCTCGCAGTCGAGGCAGAGAACCGCCGTCGGCAGCTCCACGATGGGCGCCATCGCCCGGGCGACGAGCGGGGCGAGGTCGTCGATCTGGGCCGTCATGCCGCGCGGGCCCCCTCGGCCCCGAAGATCTCCTCCACCAACCCCATCGCGACAGGCTTCGCCCACGACTTTCGGAGGAAGCGTCGGCCCTGCTTCCTGGCACGCAGCTCCATCGACAGGGACACGAGCACCGACAGCGTCTCGCTCGGCGACAAGGTGAAAGGGACCGGCACCTCGTCACCCGCGAGGTCGGGGTGCACCCACCAGGAGTGCCAGTCCAAGATGAAGGGCTCCGCCGGCACCCACCCGTAGGCCTTCGCTCGCGCGACGAGCTGCTCGACCGTGTGGACCCGACTCACGACGGCCTCCGATCCTGCTCGGCCAGGCGACGGATCGCAGCGAACACCTCCGCCGCGCGGCCCTTGATGACGAACACGAGCACGCGCACGATCAGGTCTCCTTCGTCACGACGGACCGACTCAGGAACCGCCCCTGGCCCCAGTCGGTGTCGCGATTGGCGGCGCGGCGCAGAACGTCCACGTGTCGATCGAGAGCGCGCTGCGCTTCGTTCACTGCGTTCCGGGCGGAGGTCTCGTCACGGCTCGCCTGAGCCGACCGCTCGCGCGCCTTCTCGAGCCTGGCCGTGGCGTCGGCGAGCCCCTTCACCAGATCCGAGAACTCGGTCACGCCCGGAATCTCGCTGGCGCCGCTCATGCCGCAGCCTCGCTCTTGGCCGGCAGGTCGTCGGTCTGACCGGTCATGCGCAGGAAGAGCTCGGCCTCCGCCAGGACGTCGAGCAGGGCGTACCGGATGAGATCGTCGACTCGGCCCGCGGCGACGAGCCCGGGGACCATGCTGCCGTCGATCTCGCCCTTGTGCGAGGCGATGCCGAACTCCTCGAGCAGGTTGTCGAGCGCGACGAAGAGGCCCTTGTTGTCGCCGATCGAGAACAGGCCGGCGTACTTGAGCATCGTGTCGAAGACCGGCTGGTCGGTGCCCTGCAGGACGTAGGGCATCCGGAGGCCGTGCCGGACGTAGGCCCACCGCAGCTTCCGGAGGTCGAAGCCGAGCACGTTGTGCCCGACCAGCACGGTGTCCGGAGCGCACCGGGTGTCGAGCAGGTTGCGCAGGGCCAGCAACATCTCGCGGGCCGTGGCGAAGCCTTCGACGAGCCCCCCGGCGAGCTCGCAGGGCTCCGCTGCGCCCAGAGCGTGGAGGCACCTCAGCTCGTTCTCGGACTTCAGCGACACGCAGACGATCGGCGCGTCGTTGAGCAGCGCGGCGCGCTCCTTCTTCTCGGCGAGAGCCTCGAAGTAGTTGCGGCCGACGGTCTCCGGCTTCGAGATCGACTTCGACGGCAGCCAGCGGCTGCGGAAGTGCCGCTCGACGTCGTCGGGCGTCGCGTCGGTCGTCTCGAGGTCGAGGACGAGATAGGTGTAGGTCGGCAGCGTGGCCGCCGGGTCGGCGAAGATCGTCGGTCCGAGTTCCATCGTTACCTCCCCCATCCGCCGCGGCGATAGCCGCCGCCGTAGTTGCCGCCACCGCCACCGCCGTAGTTGTTGCCGCCCCCGTAGCCACCGCCGCGGGAGAAGCCCCCGCTGCGATCGCCCCAGCCGTTGTTGCGCGGGCGGTAGGTCTTGATCGGGAAGCCGGCGGCGATCAGCGCGCCGGCCAGAGCGACGATGCCCTGCGGCGTGGCGTATTCCGCGCCGAAGTGGAGATCGATCGGCATCTCGTTGCCGTCGGGCAGCGGCACGGTCAACTTGACCGCGAGCCCGGCGGGCTGCGGCGCGGCGCCAGGCATCGCGCCGGCCGGCATCATCGGCACCGGGGGTGCTCCCCAGGGCCCCGGCTGGACGTTCGCCGGCCAGCCGCCGGACGGGTGAGCCGCGGCCGGCAGGACCATCGCCGGCGCTGCCGCCACGGGCGCCGGCGCGGGCGTCGCCGCCTGGATCGCGCGGGTCACCGCCGCCTGGAGCTCCTCGGGCGAGGCGAAGGTGATCGGACCGGAGCCGTTCATGCCGCCACCTGCTCGTTCTCGACGCGCAGCTCGCCCTCGGCGGGCTCCTCGGTCAGGATGTAGAGGTCCTTCTCGGCAGCGATGCGCGCGAACTCGGCGCGGTGCTCGGCGTCGAGCGCCGTCCAGTAGCGGGAGTCGAGCGTGACGACCTGGTGCGGGTAGGCGACCGCGGCGAGCCGGAGCGCGGCCGCGATGCGCTGCCCCTCGGAACGGCGGGTGGCGAAGTCGTGGGCTTCGCCTTCCTCGTCGAGGACCGCGAGGCGACCCTCGGGCGACACCGTGAAGCCCTCGAGGCCGAGCTCGGCGAGCAGCTCGCCGACGCGCTCGGAGATCGTGGTCGCGGCGATCCGCAGGTCCTCCGCGCGCGCCTGGCAGGCCCGGTGCTCGGCCTCGGCCGCCTCGGCCGCCTCCCGGGCGGCGCGGACGTCGTCGGAGAGGCGGGCGGCCCGGAAGGTCGCCTTGGCCTGCTCGACGGCGAGCTCGAGCGCATCGACCTCCTCCGGCGTCGAACCGCTGACGGGCAGCGCGAGGACGCGCGCCGCTTCGCGGTGCTGCTCGAAGCGGTTCACCTCGGCGGCGCGGGCGCGCCCGAGCGCCTCGAGATCGGCGCGCACGCCGGCCATGAGCTCGCGCTCCTTGGCGATCTTCGCCGTCAGGTCGGCGATCCGCTGCTCGTGCGCCTCGAGGGCGCCCTGGCGGGC
>CAYYIK010000095.1:0-10005 GCA_964471955.1 uncultured Thermoanaerobaculia bacterium
TCCCTTCTATGGAAGCTTTTCGTCTTTGCCTTTCGCCGCGGGCGGCGACCGTCTCCTCCCGCCATCTCGCGGCCCGCTGGATGCGGCAACGCTCAAAGACAAAACAAAGGCCCATAGAGGGAACAAGGCAGCAGCCGGAAGTTGGAGTCGAGGTCCGGGCGGCTCCAAACGACGCCTCCCCCGGTGTCCTCGGGACTCGCGAGGTCGGACCGGATCCGGCGACCCTTTTCTTCTGTGGAAGCCTCTCTGTCTTCGTCGCTCGCTGCGGACGATCTCAGCGCCGCGCAGCTCGACGCCTCGGTGCCCGAGGCGCCGACCGGCCTGCCGGGACCGCCGGCCGCAGCGAGCGTTCCGGAGCGCCGGCCACCGCGTCGAGCACGGCCTCCGGATGCCGCGCGACGACTCGCAGCAGGACCCGAGCGCTTCCCTCCGGTTGGCGGCGCCCCTGCTCCCAGTTGCGGAGTGTCCCGACGCTGATGCCCATCAGCGCGGCGAATTTCGACTGACTGAGACCGAACTCGTCCCGAACGCGACGGACGTCCGGTTCGCCAACCGTGAACGATCGCGACGGACGCCGCTCCTCGCGGAGGACTTCGGCGCCCTCGCGGACGCTCTCGAGCAACTCGTCGAACAGTGCCTTCTTCATGGATACTCCGCCTCCACGAGCTTCCTCAGGGCCGCCCGCTGGTCCATCGTGAGATCGTCCCGCTCGTTCTTCGCGAAGAGAAACAGCAGCAGGACGGTCGACCGGCTTCGCGCCCAGTAATAGATCGTCCGCACGCCACCTCGCTTGCCACGGCCCGCGGCGCCGAACCGGAGCTTTCTGAGGCTTCCGGTCCCCGGAACGATCACTCCGAGATCCGGCCGCTTCGACAACTCTTCCTGAAGCTCCCGGTACTCTTCGTCCGTGAGCAGCGTCAGCACGCGCGCCGTGAATTGCCGCGTCTCGACGAAGAGCACGGCTGAATTCTACGCCAATGACGTAGCCAGGTCAATGGCGCCTGGTCGCCGCGTCCGATTCAGGTCGGTCATTTCCCCTCTATGGGAGCTTCTCGTCTTTGGCGTCCGCCGCGAACGACGACCGCTTCCTGCCGCCATCTCGTGTCCCGCTGGATGCGGCGATGCCCAGAAATTGGATAAAGACTCATGAAAGGGGCAAGGCAGCAGCTGGAAGCAACCGGCGAGCTCCGGGCGAGTCCCGCCCGGCGCCTCGGCCCCGCGAAGACGGTCCGGAGCCGGCGGTCTCTCCCCTTCTATGGAAGCCCTTCGTCTTTGTCTCTCACCGCCGGACCACCACGACTCACCTCCGCGATCGCGTGACTCGCTCTCTGCGGTGATGCAGCGGGACAAGACAGGAGCTCAGAGAAGGGATGAGACAGCAGCTGCCAGCAGCGGGCGGCTCCGCTCGGCGCTTCACCCCTGCCGGCGCACCATCTCGGCGATCCAGATCGGCGCGAACGGCGAGGTGCAACCTTTCGACACCGGGTAGTCGCGGTAGATCCCCAGTTTCTCGCCGATCGCCAGGGCGCGCTGCCGGTGCTCGGGGAAGTGGATGCCGATCGTCGCCAGACAGCTGTTCATCGTCCACTGCTCCGGCGCCGCGGCGGTCGCCATCTCGGCCTCGATGCGGTCGAGGAGCGCCGGCAGGTCGAGCCCCTCGGGGCTGCGCGCCACCCGCCCCGCAGTGAGGCTCCAGCCGGCGCGCGCGGCCCAGGGGTCGTCGTCCTGCATCCAGACCTGGCGCATCGCTTCCTTCTCCGGATGCTCCTTGACGACGTACGAACTCAACCAGTCCGCCAGCAGCGGGAAGGCGGCCTCCCGGACCATCCGGTCGAGCTCGTCGCGGGAGAGCTGCTTCGGCTTCAGAACGAGGATCGCGAGCAGCCGGGCGTCGAGGTTGCCGGTCTTCCAGAGCTCCAGGGCCAGGGCGTGGTCGGACTTGATCTTCGCAGCGACCTTGCGCAGTTCGCCGAGGGGAACGCCGAACTGGTTCTCGCCGGCCCCGTTCCTCCGATTGCGCGCGAGCACTTTCTCGTCGCCGAGGGACTTCAGCTTCGCGAGGACTTCTTTCACCTTCATGCGCTTCCTCCCTTTGCTCTTCGATCTGACGATGCGTCGGACACCGCGCGGCGACGTTTACGATTTCCGCGCCTGCCCGGCGCGGCGGCGCAGGAAGGCGGCGGAGAGGGCCGAGGCGACGATGCCGATCGGCAACGGCGAGACGAAGGTGAGGGCGGCGTTGGTCAGCGGGGCGTCGTAGAGACGCTTGAGCGTCGCGGCGGTCTTCGCGGCCTCCTCGACCTTCGCCGGCGGCTCCCCCGCATCCTCGGCGCGGTCGATCATGCAGGCGACGAAAGCGTCGCCGAAGCCGGGGACGAGCTTGAAGTAGAGGATCTGGAACGCCGCGACCTGGACCAGTGCCGAGACCAGCGTGATCAGCAGGCCGACGGCGAACGCCCGGCCGAAGCCGACCGGATTCGCCTCCCGGTCCCGGTACCAGCGGATGCCGAAGAAGACCAGCAGCGCCGAGAGCACCATGGCGCTGTAGCCGAGCAGGTCGGACCGGGCGTGGTCGCCGGCGAGGATGAGCGGCGTGGTCGCGGCCATGCCGGCGACGGCGACGGCGGCGGAGACGAGGCCGAACAGCAGGACGGTCTTCTTCATGGCGATCGGATCCTCCCGGTTGTCGCGGCGCGGAGCCGCGGGTTCGCCGGCAAGCTACGGATTCGGGCCCTCCGCGTCGTCACACTTTCGTGGGAATTCGCTCCTGAGGCGGCGAAATCCTGCTTTCCGGCGACGGGCTCAGGGGATGAGCCGCCGCTCCCGCCCGATCTGGATCGCCTGGGTGCGCCGCTTCGCCCCGAGCTTGTCGAACAGGCGGCTGCAGTGGGTTTTGACCGTGTTCTCGCTGACGAAGAGCCGCTCGCCGATCTCCCGGTTGGAGAGACCCTCGGCGATCAGCCCGAGGATTTCGAGCTCGCGCGGGGTGATCTCGAGCGCCGCGACGCGAGCCCCGTCCCGGACGAAGGGTGCCCCCGCGGCCGCGGGCGGCGCCGGGGTCGCGTCGGCCGCCGGGCCGCGCCGCCCGAGCGAGCGCCCGAGCCAGATCCCGACCGCGGCGAAGAGCGCCGCGACCAGCGCGACGTAGATCTCGACCGAGTGCTCGACGACCAGGAAGCGGTACTCGGCGAGCGAGAGCGCCACGACCCCGAGCGCCCCCGCGGCGCCGAATCCGAGGACTCCGAGGAGCGTCGCGAGCCCCCGCCCGCGCCCGGCGTTGGATGTCTTCGCCACGGGCGCGGATGCTAACCGACCGCCGCGCGGGGGGCCCGCGCGGTCCTACCCGATCCGCGCCAGCCGGCGGATCGCCAACCCTCCGCACAGCACCGTGACGCCGGCGAGCACCGCCGCAGCGATCGCCGGCGGCAGGAACTGGAACTTCTCCACCCCGCCGGCCGCGAGCGTCACCTGGTTCAGGTGGAAGGTCGGCCAGAGGATCACCCAGCGCTCGAGCGAGTCCGGCAGCGGGATGAACAGGCCCGAGAGCCAGATCTGCGGCAGAAAGACCAGGTTCCCCCACGCCGGCGCCGCCGAGCCGGAGACGAGCGTGCCGAGCAGCAGGCCGATCGCCGCGAACGGGATGGTGCCGACGACGAGCGTCACCACCATCGCGACCACCTGGCCGGGCGACAGCGTGATCTTGCCGGCGGCGAGCGCCGCCACCGCGACCAGCGTCACCGCCGCTCCCGCGATCGCCATCGACATCGCGACCTTGGCGACGATCGTGGCGCCCGGCGGCAGCGGCAGCGCGCGCTTCAATTTCAGCAGGTTGCCATCGCGCTCGGTGGCGAGGATCGAGCTCGAGAAGATTGCCGGCATCACGGCCGCGAGCACCGAGAACCCGCTGAACAGGTAATCGGCCAGCTCCGGTCCGAATTCGCTCGTCGCGCCGGCGTTGCCGGCGATGACGACCCCGAACAGCAGGTAGATCGCGACCGGCACCAGCAGGAACGGGAGTGCGAAGCCGGGGTTGCGCAGCGCGGCGATCGTCTCGTACTTCGCCTCGGTCCAGTAGGCGCCGAGGAGGCGGCCGAGCGGCAGCGGCGCGCGCTCGCGGGCGAACGGCGCGATCGGAGCGACGCCGGCCGGAATCGCCGACTGCGGATGGAAAAGGCTCATGCGGCCTCCTTGGTCAGTTCGGTAAAGGCTTCGGCGAGGCTCGCCTGGCGGACCTCGAGCTGGGCGAGAGAGCCGTCGGCCGCGAGCAGCCGCCGCACCACCGCCTCGGCATCCGAGGCGGTGACGTGGAGCAGCCGCTCCTCGCGCACCACGTCGACCACGCCCGGCCAGCGCCGGACGTCGTCGACGGCGAGCGTCGAGGCGCAGCGGATCTGCCGGCGGGCGACCAGCGCGCGCATCTCGTCGACGCTGCCCTCGGCGATCACCCGCCCCTTCGCCAGCACCGCGACCCGGTCGGCGAGCACCTCGGCCTCCTCGAGGTAGTGGGTGGTCAGCACGATCGCGGCGCCGTCCTCGCGCAGGCGCCGGATCGCCCGCCACATCGACTCGCGGGCGGCGACGTCAAGACCGACCGACGGCTCGTCGAGGAAGAGCAGGCGCGGCCGGCCGCAGATCGCGGTCGCCAGCTGGACCTGCCGCTTCTGGCCGGCGGAGAGCTTGCCGTAGCGGCGCCGCGCGATCTCGGTGGTGCCGGTGAGCGTGAGCACCTCGACGACCGGCAGGGGGTCGCGGTAGCAGCTCGCGGCCAGCGCGACGAGCTCCTTCCCGGTCAAGGTCGGCGACAGCGCCACTTCCTGCATCATCACGCCGACGCCGAGGCGGCTCACGGCTTCGAGCGGCGAGCCGCCGAGGAGCGTCACGCTCCCGGAGTCGGGCTGGAGCGTGCCGAGCCAGAGGCCGATCGCCGTCGACTTTCCGGCGCCGTTCGGGCCAAGCACGGCGAGCAGCTCCCCCGGGCGCACTTCGAGGTCGACGCCGTCGAGCGCGACGCTGGTCCCGTAACGCTTGACCACGCCGGTGAGCGCGGCGACGGGCGGCCCTGCCTCGGCAACGGCCGGCGGCGCGGCGACGCGCGCCGGCGAGGCCGGGCCCGATTCGACCCCGCCGCGCCGGCGTGGGACCTTGCGCCCGTTCAACAGCTCCCCGAGGAAGGTCGGGCGCACCAGCCAGTGGTAGCTCGCGAGCAGGACCGCGAGCGCGACCCCGACGATCAGCACGAACTTGATCGTCCAGTGGAGCGGGACCGCCATCAGCAGCACCTGCATCCCGAAGACCAGCGGCAGGTGGACGAGGTAGATCCAGTACGAGGCGTCCGCGACGTAGCGGCGCGTGGCGCTCTCGCGCGAGGCGAAGCGCACCGCGGCGCCGAGCAGGCCGAAGGTCCAGCATCCGATCGACAGCGCATACACCCCGGCGTAGACGAGCCGCATCACGGCGCCGCCGGCGAGCGCGGTCGGCGCGGCGAGATCCGGGGTCGGGCCGACGATCGCGAGGCCGGTCGCCGTCAGCGCGACCGCGGCGGCGAGGTTCGCCCCCCACTGCCGCCCGAGCCGGCCGAGAAGTCCCGGCTGCCGGTGGAGCAGCCAGCCGAACGCGAACGCGGTGCCGAATGCGACCAGTGCCGTCGCCTGCGGCGCGAGGCCGGTCTCCGGAGTCGGGATGCCGAACCAGACCGGCCATTCGGCGTCGAGGAAGAGCATCGCGGCGGTCGGCGCCGCCAGCGCGAGCGGCGCAAGGCGGCTGCGGACGACGGCGCCGAAGAGCGCGTCGAGCCGGGCACGCACGACGCCGCCGGGGTCGACGAGCGAGACGAAGGCGGCCCGGCCGACCCCGACGATCGCGTAGAGCATCAGGAGGTAGTAGAGAAACCAGAGATGGGTCAGCGGAAAGCCCTTCTCTGCCGCTCCGGTGCCGCCCGCGGCCGCTTCGGGGAAGGTCCGCACGAGGCCCCAGATCACGATCGCGATCGTCGCCGGCGCCAGCAGCAGCCAGCCGGCGACCAGCGGCACGCCGATCCGCTTCGCCCGATCCCGGGCGAAGGCGCGTGCGCCCCGGCGGTGAAAGGCGAGGTGGGCGAAGAACCCGGCGATCAGGAAGAAGAGCGTCATCCGCCACGGATGGATGGCGTAGAAGACGACCGCCAGCACGGTGCTCGGCGAAACGTCCGCGGCCGGGATCGGCAGGAAGAACGACATCGTCGCGTGGAGGACGACGCCAGCGAGCAGCGCGAACGCGCGCGCGGCGTCGAGGGCGTGGAAACGCTCGGAGGTGCTCATCGGGAGGCCTTTCAGACGAAGTCGCGCCGGCGGCTCGGGAGCCAGAACGCGAGGGCGAACGCGGCGAGGATCCAGGCGCCCTCGATCGCGAGCAGCGACAGGATCTCGGGGCTCCAGGTGGCGACCGCGTCGCGGGTGCGACCGGCCACCCCGGGCAGCTTGCCGAGGTGGATCAGGAACGGCGTGACCGAGACGTTGGTGACCAGGATCCCGGCGACCGCCCAGAGCTCGGACTTCGCCGTCGCGACCAGCGCGGTCAGCGTCGCGAAGTTGCCGAACAGGAAACCCATCAGCGCCACGAAGAACGGCAGGGAGCCGTCGGGGCGATCGGTCGCCAGGGTCAGGGCGACGACGCCGCCGGTGAGCGTCAGCCACGGCACCAGAAAGATGGCGAACGCGGACGCCACCTTCGCGACCGCGTACCCGGCCGGAGAGACGGGCAGGCTCAGCACGAACAGGCGCGAGCTGTCCTGGCGCTCCTTCAGGATGCCGAGCATCGGCACCAGGATTCCGAAGGTGATGAGCGTCGTCAGGTAGAGCAGGAAGCCTAGGTCGAGTCCCCCCGCCGAGCCCGCGCCGCTCCGGCCGGTCAGGGCGAGCGTCGCGACGCCGGCGGCCAGCGTGCCGGCGATCAGCCAGCGCTGGAGGTAGAGGTCCTTGGCGATCAGCCGGACGAGGACCGAACGCGGGGCCGGCGTCATCGCTCGCGCTCCTTCCTGCGGTGCATCACGTTGGCGACGAAGATCTCCTCGAGCGTCATGCGCTGGACCTCGCGCACGGCAGTTCCGGCCCGCTCGAAGGCGGCCGGGAGCTCGGGCGCGAAGGTGTCGACCGTGACGGTGGCAAGGCGGCCGCTGCGCGCGACCTCGACAACGCCCGGGAGCATCGGCACGTCGTTCCCCTCCGCGAGCTCGAGGTCGAGCCGCCGCCAACGTTCCAGGTAGGTCTCCTTGTCGGCGTCGGCGACGAGGCGGCCGCGGTCGAGGAAGGCGATCCGGTCGGCGATCTGCTCGACGTCGAGGGTGTTGTGGGACGAAAAGAGGATCGAGCGCCGCTCGTCGCGCAGCACGTCGGCGAGCTCGGAGAGCAACTCGTGGCGCGCCACCGGGTCGAGCCCCGTCGTCGGCTCGTCGAGCACCAGCAACTTCGGGCGCCGGGCGAGCGCGAGCAGCATCAGCGCCTTGACCTGCTCGCCGCGCGACAGCGCGCGGGCCTTCTGCTCCGGGTGGAGATCGAAGCGGGCGAGCAGCGTCCGCGCATAGGCCTCGTCCCACCCCGGGTCGACCGAGCGGACGAAATCGAGGTGCCAGCCGAGTCGGGCGCCGCCGAACAGGCGCATCTCCTCGCTGACGAAGGCGACGTCGCGCTTGGCGCGCACCTGCTGGTCCGGAATCCGGCAACCGAGCAGCTCGACCTCGCCGGCGTCGGGCGCGACCAACCCCATCAGGATCCGGATCGTGGTCGACTTGCCGGCGCCGTTCGGCCCGACCAGACCGAGGATCTGCCCCGGCTCGAGCCGGAGCGAAAGGTCCTCGAGTGAGAAGAACCGGTAACGCTTCGTAACGCCGCGCAGCTCGAACGCCGCGCCCCCTTCGGTGCTCATGACCTCTCCACCTTGCCTTCCGGGCCCCGGCCTTCCAGACCCTGCGAGCGCGCGACCTCGCGCAGCCGCGTCTCGAGCTGGCGCACCGACCAGCCGAGCTCGCGGCCGACGTCGACCGCCTTCGCCAGGTGCCCGTCGAGCTCCCGCTCGCGAAGATCGGTCGCGATCTCGACGTCTTCGGCGACGAAGGTGCCGCGCCCTTGCCGGGTGACGATCAGCCCTTCGTGCTCGAGCTCGAGGAAGGCGCGCTTGACGGTGATGACGCTCACCCGCGTCGCCGCGGCGAGCGCCCGGATCGACGGAATCTCCTGCCCCGGCCGCCAGTCCCCCACCGCGATCCGACGCCGGATCTGCTCCAGGATCTGGAGGTACATCGGCCGCGGGTCGGCCTGGGAGATGGTCAGCTCAGTGTGCATATCAACATGCACACTATACACGGAACGCTGGGAAGCGCAAGACCTTTGGGTCCGGGCCCTCGGATCTCCTCCCGTCCGGCTCGCCGCCGACGCCGACGCTCTTTTCCAGAGACGACCTGGCTGATTTCGGGCGGATCCAGGCCACGCCGAGATCGGGACCTCGGGTCCTTCGACTCCACGCCGAGATCACCAGTCCAGATACTGGTCTCGAGTATGGTAACCTCCCGGCATGGGCGAGACCCACGTCATGCAGAAGATCACCGTGGAGGTTCCGGCCGAGCTGCTCGCGCGGGCGCGAGCAGCGACCGGCGAGAACGTCACCGCCACCGTGCGCGCGGGGCTCCGGCTGGTCGCCGCCGGGGAGGCCTTCCGAGGACTGCGCGCGCGGCGCGGCAAGGTCCGTTCCTGGCCCGGGCTCGCAGCGCTGCGCGCCGACCGCGGCTGACCCTCGATGATCGCGGCCGACACCAGCAGCGTCGTCGCCTTCCTGCAGGGCGAGCCGGGCGAGGACGTCGACCTGGTGGACAGCGCTCTCGGCCAGAGCCAGCTTCACCTGCCCGCACCCGTCCTGGCCGAGCTGTTGTCGAATCCACGCCTCGATCCGGAGGTGATCTCCGAGCTCGCCGGATTGCCGCTGCTCGAGCCCACTCCCGGATTCTGGTACCGGGCCGGCCGGCTGCGGTCGCGCCTCGTGGCCGAGCGCCGCAAGGCTCGACTCGCGGATGCCCTGATCGCCCAGCTCTGCCTCGATCACGAAGTCCGTCTGATCACTCGCGATCGTGACTTCCGCGCCTTCGCGGCCGCCGCCGGACTCGACCTGATCGCGTGACGCACGTCGAATCGGCACCGGAGGACCGCATGACCCGACGTCTCGAGAGTCTCACCCTCGTCTCCGCTCTGCTCCTCGCCACCGCCCCGCCCGTCGGGGCCGTCGACGGTAGTCTCGGCGCCGTCCCGGGCACCCTGCGCGTCGACTACTTCCACACCGGCAACGCGGGCGAGGAGAGGTTCTCGCTCGAGCGGGTGGTGGTCGAACCGCTGCCGTGGCCGGGGGACCTCGGCAAGACGATCGACGACACCAACCTCGGCAAGTACCGCTTCGAGGTGATCGACCGCGCGACGCGGCGGGTGCTCTACTCGCGCGGCTTCGCGTCGATCTACGGCGAGTGGGAGACCACCGGCGAGGCGAACGAGATGGACCGGACGTTCTCGGAGTCGCTCCGCTTCCCGCGCCCCGAGGCGCCGGTGCAGGTGGTGATACAGAAGCGCGACCGGGAGAACGATTTCCGGGAGGTCTGGTCGACGGTGATCGATCCCGACGACATGCTGGTCGACTCCTCGCCGCCGCCCCCGGCCGGCGAGCTGATCGCCCTCGAGCGCTCGGGCGAGCCGGCCGACAAGCTCGACTTCCTGATCCTCGGCGACGGCTACACGGCGGCCGAGCGCGGCAAGTGCGAAGGGGACGCGCGCCGGCTGATGGGGATCCTGTTCGAGGTCGAGCCGTTCCGCAGGCGGCGCGGCGACTTCAACGTCTGGGGGCTCTGCCCGGCCGCGGCGGAGTCGGGGGTCTCGCGCCCCTCGCTCGGCCTCCACCGCCGCTCGCCCGCGGGAGCGACCTACGACGCTTTTCGCTCGGAGCGCTACATCCTGACCTTCGACAACCGCGCCTTCCGCGACCTGGCCTCGCAGG
>CAYYIK010000096.1:0-9512 GCA_964471955.1 uncultured Thermoanaerobaculia bacterium
TAACCCAACATCTCACGACACGAGCTGACGACAGCCATGCAGCACCTCGATGGCGACTCCCGAAGGAGAGACCGTATTTCTACGGCTGTCCACCACCGTTCGAGCCCAGGTAAGGTTCTGCGCGTTGCATCGAATTAAACCACATGCTCCACCGCTTGTGCGGGCCCCCGTCAATTCCTTTGAGTTTCAGCCTTGCGACCGTACTCCCCAGGCGGGGTACTTAACGCGTTAGCTAAGGCACCGCAGGGGTCGATACCCGCAGCACCGAGTACCCATCGTTTAGGGCGTGGACTACCAGGGTATCTAATCCTGTTTGCTCCCCACGCTTTCGCGCATCAGCGTCAGAACCGGTCCAGGTGGTCGCCTTCGCCACTGGTGTTCCTCCCAATATCTACGCATTTCACCGCTACACTGGGAATTCCACCACCCTCTCCCGGCCTCAAGCCGCGCAGTTTTCAAGGCAGTTCCTCGGTTAGGCCGAGGGATTTCACCTTGAACTTGCGCAGCCGCCTACGCGCCCTTTACGCCCAATAATTCCGAATAACGCTTGCCCCCTCTGTATTACCGCGGCTGCTGGCACAGAGTTAGCCGGGGCTTTCTTTGAAGGTACCGTCAAGCTTCCGGACTGTTCGCCCGAAAGCCTTCGTTCCTCCCAACAGGGGTTTACAATCCGAAGACCTTCATCCCCCACGCGGCGTTGCTGGATCAGGGTTTCCCCCATTGTCCAATATTCCCCACTGCTGCCTCCCGTAGGAGTCTGGACCGTGTCTCAGTTCCAGTGTGGCCGATCACCCTCTCAGGCCGGCTACCGATCGTCGCCTTGGTGGGCCATTACCCCGCCAACTAGCTAATCGGACGCGGACCCCTCTGAAAGCGCCAGCTTGCAAGCAGAGGCCGGCTTTCCTTCCGGGGCCGAAACCCCGGAAACGTATGCGGTATTAGCCCGAGTTTCCCCAGGTTATCCCCCACTTTCAGGCAGGTTATCCACGTGTTACTCACCCGTTCGCCGCTCTACTAGGAGCCGAAGCCCCGTTCGCGCGCGACTTGCATGTGTTAGGCACGCCGCCAGCGTTCATTCTGAGCCAGGATCAAACTCTCCAGTTTGAGTCTGGCAAAGCCTCCGTGAGCCGGCTAACGACTCGCGGAAGCGCTTTTTACATCTCGGTCGCTCGTCTTTCGACAAGCGGAATTGGCGTTGACACTTCCTCGATTCAGTTTTCAAAGAACCGGCGCGTCCTCTGACGGGCGCGGATTTTTGATACTACGGAAGTCACCACCGACTCGTCAAGACCTGCGAGCGAAAATCTTCGCTCGCCGCTCGACTCACCAGCCGCTGCTGTTCCGGGGGGGCCCGTGAGGACCCGGACGGGACGACCGCAGGGACTTCCGTGATTCCTGCCCGGGATCACCGGGCTACTGCTGGCCACGAAGCAGCTTCCATCGCGGCGGGAGGTGAATATTAGTCGACCCCCAGAACCGTGTCAACACCTCCGAAACCCCTGATTTTGCTGGGTTCGACCCGTCGACGGGCCCGCCGGTCAGGCGCCGGGACCGGGAAAGCGGACGCGGCGGCCGGCGATCCGCCAGCCGCCGGCCAGCAGCCGCGCCAGGGCGGCCGGGTAGGCGGCGTGCTCGGCCTCGAGGATGCGCGCCGAGAGTGCAGCTTCGTCATCGCTGTCAAGCACCGGCACCGCGCGCTGCTCGACGATCGGACCGCTGTCGAGTCCGGCGTCGACGAAGTGCACGGTGCAGCCAGAAACGCGCACACCGGCTGCCAGTGCCTGGCGCTGGGCGTGAAGCCCGGGAAAGGCCGGCAGCAGGCTGGGGTGGATGTTGAGAACGCGCCGATCGAAGGCCGCGACGAAGCCCGGCGTGAGCAGGCGCATGTAGCCGGCCAGGCAGACCCACTCGGCACCCGCCTGCTCGATGGCGGCGCGCATGCGTTCGTCGTGCGCCTCGCGGCTCGGCGACTCGCCGTGCGGCAGCGCGAGCGCCGGAAGTCCGAGCTGCCGGGCCCGTGCCAGGCCGGGCGCCTCGGCGACGTTGCTGATCACCAGCGCGATCGCCGCCGGCACCTCGCCACGCTCCATCGCCGCGTGCAGATTGAGGAAGTTGCTCCCCCGCCCCGACAGCAGTACCGCCACCCGCGCACTCATCGTCCCGGCATCCTCTCACCGGCCCGCCGGCGCGACCACCCTTCAGCGCAGATCGAGCTCGAGCACCCCGCCGCTCGCCAGATAGCCGCGCTCGCAATCGGGACCGGGGGCGAACGAGAGCGGGGCGAACTCGAGTACCGCCCGCTCTGCCGGCGAGGTGAGGTGGCAGGCCGCGATCTCGCCGGGCGCGAGATCGGGCACGATCAGGATCGCCTCCTGACCGGGAGGCGCTCCGCGCTCGCTCGCCCACGAGACCAGAAGGCCGGTGAAAAGGAGCACCCCATCCTGAAAGACCACCGGGAGAGGCGCCGACCGATCTCGCAGGTCGAGCGGAGCCGCGAGCGCCAGTCGCAGCTCCCCGCCGGCGCGTTCTGCCGACAGCAGGAGGGTTGCATCGCCGCCCAGGGCAACCCGGCGGCTCCGCAGGGTCGTGACTCCACCCCTTGTCGTCATGATCGCTTGAGCTGCATCGGCGGAGAGCGAAAGCTCGAACTCGCCCTCCGGACCCGTCAGGGTTTCTTCCGAAAAGGCGCTCAGCGGGAACCCGTCCGAGCGAAAAGTCATCATCTCGACCGAAGCCCGGACGACTGCGCCGCCGGCGCTGTCCACGACCCGGCCCCGCACCGTCCGCTTGCCCCGCAGAACCAGCTCGAGATCCTCGTAGCGCGAGTCCTCTGCGAGCTCGAGTCGGAGCGGATCGGCATCCGCGGGCCGGCCATCCCGCAGGAGGCCGGAGGCCTCGATTCTGAGAGTGCCCGGCCCGACCCCGCGGATCCGGAAGCGGCCTTCGTCGTCGACCTCGGCCGGAAAGAAGGCGGCCTCGGGAAACAGCACCGCCGCGAGCATCGTGCCGAGAGCGGGTCGCCCCTGCTCGTCGATCACCCTTCCCGCGACCAGCGTTCCCGGGAGCTCGATCTCCACCCGGCTCGGCTCCGAACCCTCCTGGCGATCGACGAGAACTCCTTCGAGTCGCCGTTCGACTCCGACTTCCGGCGCGCGCACGTCGACCCGCCAGACTCCCGGATGCGGCACGACGCCCGCGAACTCTCCCGCTTCATCGGCGCTGAAGCGCGCGATCGGCAGCCCCGTCCAGCCGCCGAAAGCGAGCTCGGCCGCGATCGGCTCGCCGCCCAGACGGATGCTGCCGACGAGCTCGACCAGGTCGAGCACGACATCGACGAGCGGCGGTCCGGGAACCTCAAGCATGAGGCCCCCCAGCGCCTGCCCTTCGTGGTCGAGGACGGCCGCCAAGTAACTGCCGGCCGGCAACTCGCCCATCCGCGCCACGCCCCCGTCGTCGGCCTCGATCTGCCGAAACGGCTGCAGGCTCCCCGCGGCGTCGAAGCGCATCAGCTCGACTCCCCAGCGGGCCCCGCCGGGTGCGAGCGCCGGCGTCACGTGCAGCTCCACCTTCTGCGGCGGCAGGAGTGCGAGCGGACTCGGCAGCGCCCGCTCCGCGTCATCGAGCACTCCGATCCCGCTTCGCGTCGCCGAACCCTTCCGCTCGCTGGCCGCGTCGAGGCGATAGTCGCCGGGCGCGATGCGCACGAACTGGAAGAAACCGCGCGGTCCGGACCGGACCTCCGGCACCGCCCGGAGAGCCGCAACGAACTCCCGGGTGAGCGCCGAGCCGCTGCGTTCCGGGCTGAGTCGTACGCTCGCCTGATTGATCGGGCGCCCGCCCGCGTCGACGATCCGGCCGACGACCGAGCCGCCGGGGTGGAGCTCGCGCACTCCCAGATCGAGCCCGTCGGGAGTCGGCGCGACGATGCCGTGGAAGTAGAGATTGGCGTGACCGGGCACCTCGACGACGAGATCGACCGTAGTCGCTGGCAACTCGCAGGTGACCACCCGCTCGGTGACCGGGCAGGAGATCGAGACGAGTGCCACCCGCGGCGATCCGGGCGGCGACTCCACGCGGGCTCGCAGCGACGCGGGCAGCGGAGTTGCCGCGCCAGGGCCGAGCCGGAGACGCGCGCGGGTCCGTGGGTAGACCGCCAGCCGCACCTCGGCCCGCTGCGAGTCGACCAGCAGCAGCTCCCGCTCGCTCCAGATCCCGGGCGCCGATGCGGCCAGCTGCCAGACGAGCCCGCCTGACAGACGCAGAGTCGCCGCCCCGGTCGCCGGGTCGGGCGTCGCTTCGACCGCCTCCGGCAGCGGCTCACCGGCTGCCGAAGCCGGCGACGCGACGATGCGCAGACTCTCCGGAGGTATCGCCGCGTCCCCCGACTGGACGAGAACCGTCACCACTCCCGAATCCCCGGAATGCGCGGCGGTCGCGACCGGGATCGCGCACACCAGCGCGAGGGCGAGCCGGAGCGGCAGTCCGGGATGCGCGGCCAGCGGCCGGCGGCGGGAATCCCCCATCGCGGAGCCCTCCTGTCGAACTCTGCCGCAGATTAGCGCCCGCTGCCGAACGCCGTCAATCGCCCCGATCCGATGGACGCCGCATGCTGCCAGGCCGCGGCAGCTGTTCTCTCCGCCTCAGACCGCGGGTTCGTCGGGGCCGGTGAGGCCGAGGTCGTAGACGACGCCGCCGCTGCCTTCGACGATGCGGCCGATGGGGAGGGCGCGCTGGCCGGCGGCGGCGAGGGTCTTCGAGATCTCCGGCAGCTGCTCGCGGTCGACGACGAGCACCATGCCGATGCCCATGTTGAAGACGCGCAGCATCTCCTCGAGCTCGACGTCGCCGCCCTCCTGAAGGGCGCGGTAGGGCGCCGGCACCTCCCAGCTGCCGAAGCGGATCTCGGCCGCGAGCCCGGCGGGCAGGACGCGCGGCACGTTGTCGGTCAGCCCGCCGCCGGTGATGTGGGCCAGGGCGTGCAGACCCGCGTGGCCGAGCAGCGCAGTGAGCGGGGCCAGGTACGACAGATGCGGCGCCAGCAGCCACTCGCCCACCCGCCGCTTCTCGGGGTCGCCGGGGATGCGGTCCCCGAGCTTCAGCTTCAGGGTGTCGAAGAAGATGCGGCGCGCCAGCGAGTAGCCGTTCGTGTGCAGCCCCGCCGAGGGCAGGCCGAGCAGCACATCACCGGCGCTCACCCGCGAGCCGTCGAGCAGGCGCGGCCGGTCGACCATGCCGACGATGAAGCCGACCAGCTCGTAGTCGCCGGGCTGGTAGAAGCCGGGCATCTCGGCCGTCTCGCCGCCGAGCAGCGCGCAGCCGTTGTCGCGGCAGCCGTCGGCCACGCCGCGCACCAGCTCGACCAGCTTCTCCGGCGCCAGCACCCCGGCGCCGACATAGTCGAGGAAGAAGAGCGGCCGCGCCCCCTGGACGAGGATGTCGTTGACGCAGTGGTTGACCAGGTCGCGGCCGACCGTGGAGTAGTCGCCGGCCATCTTCGCCACCGCCAGCTTGGTGCCGACGCCGTCGGCCGAGGCGACCAGCACCGGCTCGGCGAGGCCGGCGAGGTCGGGGCGGAAGAGGCCGCCGAACAGGCCGATTTCGGAGAGCACACCGGGGGTAAAGGTCGATTTCGCCAGTTTGCGAACGCCGGCCAGCCCGCGTTCCTGGGCGTCGATGTCCACTCCCGCCGACTTGTAGGCGCCGCCGTCTTTCATCGCCGGCGATCCTAGCGCAGCGCCCGGCCGCGCCCCGGCGCGCGCGCGGCGCCACGCACGTAGGATGGGGGCGATGCCCGACTCCGCCTGGTCCGCCGCCGAGGCCCGCCGCTTCGCCGCCGCGCACGCCGACCCGCTGGTCGGCCTGCGCATCTACAGCTCGCGCCGGCTCGGCGCCGATCCCCGGCTGGTGCTGCACGGCGGCGGCAACACCTCGGTCAAGTCGATCTGGGCCGACCCGCTGGGCGCCACCCGCCCGGTACTCTGGGTCAAGGGGAGCGGCGCCGACCTCGCGACGATCGACGTGCGCGGCTTCGCGCCGGTCGACCTCGAGGCGGCGCGCCGCCTGCTGGCGCTCGAGCGGATGGGCGACGCGGCGATGCTCGCCGAGCTGCGCCGTCTGCGCCTCGACGCCGAAGCGCCGACGCCGTCGGTCGAGACCCTGCTGCACGCCTACCTGCCCTTCCGCTTCGTCGACCACACCCACGCCGACGACGCGCTGGCGATCCTCACGGCGCGCGACGCGACCCGCCGCGCCGAAGACCTCTGGGGGGAGGACCACCTGCTCGTCCCCTGGGTCATGCCCGGCTTCGACCTCGCCCGCCGGGTGGTCGATTCGTGGACGCAGGCCGTCGCCGCCGGGCGGCGGCCGATCGGCCTGATCCTGCTGCGGCACGGCGTCTTATCCTTCGCCGACGACGCGCGCGAGAGCTGCGAACGGATGCTCGCGGCGGTGGCGCGAGCGCGCCGGGCGCGGGCGCCGCGCCTCGCCGTGACCCGCCCGGAGCGGCGCCGACCGGTGGCCGCATGGCGAGCGCGCGACCTCGCGGCATTGCGCGCCGGCGCCTCGGCGCTCGCCGGCCGGCCGCTCGTCGCGGTGCTCGACGACTCCGCCGCGGCGCGCCGCGCCGCGCTCGACCGGGCGCTGATGCGCGCCGTGGCGCGCGGGCCGCTGACCCCCGACCACGCGCTGCGCACCAAGCCCTGGCCGCTCCTCGTCGCCTCCCCGGCCCATCTGGAAACCGCACTCGCGGCCTTCGCGGCGGGCTACCGCCGCTACTTCGAGCGCCATCGGCGCGGCCGCAGCCTCGAGATGCTCGACCCGGCCCCGCGCGTCGCCTGGCTCGCCGGCGGCGGCGTCGTCGGCCTGGGCGTGAGCGCC
Source organism: uncultured Thermoanaerobaculia bacterium (assembly GCA_964471955.1). Lineage (GTDB taxonomy): Bacteria > Acidobacteriota > Thermoanaerobaculia > Multivoradales > JAGPDF01 > JACTMI01. The sequence goes on from CAYYIK010000096.1 coordinate 6,877, forward strand.
GCCGCGGCGCGCGCCGCGCTCGACCTGGCGGCGCACACCTGGCCGGTCGCGGCGCGGGCCGAGAGGCTGGGCGGCTACCGGCCGCTGCCCCCCTCGCAGCTGTTCGAAGTCGAGTACTGGGAGCTCGAGCAGGCCAAGCTGCGCCGCAGCGCCGCGCCGCGCCCGCTCGCCGGCCGGGTGGCGCTGGTCAGCGGCGCGGCGCGGGGCATCGGCCGCGCCACCGTCGACGCCCTCCTCGCCGACGGGGCGGCCGTGGTCGGGCTCGACCGCGAGCCGATCGGCCGCGAGAGCCCGGCCTTCGCCGCCGTGACCGGTGACGTCACCGACCGCCGGGCTCTCGAACGCTCCGTCGAGACCGCCGCGCGCCGCTTCGGCGGCCTCGACGTGCTGGTGTCGAACGTCGGCGTCTTCCCGGCCAGCGCGCCGCTGGCGGAGATCTCTCCCGAGGATCTGCGGCGCGCCCTCGCGGTGAACGTCGAGTCGCACTTCGCGCTGCTCGGTCTGGCGGCGCCGCTGCTCGAGCTGGCGCCCGGTGGCGGCGCCGTGGTCGTCGTCGGCTCGCGCAACGTCCTCGCTCCCGGCCCGGGCGCCGCCGCCTACTCGGCCTCGAAGGCGGCGCTCACTCAGCTCGCCCGGGTCGCCGCGCTCGAGCTGGCGCCGAAGGGAGTGCGGGTCAACGTCCTCCACCCGGACAACGTCTTCGACACCGGCCTGTGGACCGGGGAGCTGCTGGCCGCGCGCGCCGCGCGCTACGGCCTCACGGTCGAGCAGTACAGGCGGCGCAACCTGCTCGGCCGCGAGGTGAGCGCCGCCGACGTCGGTCGCCTCGCGGCGGTGCTCGCCGGCGATCTGTTTCGCGTGACCACCGGCGCGCAGATCCCCGTCGACGGCGGCAGCGACCGCGTCGTCTGAGCCGTCGCGCCTTGCCCGATCGGGTGCGATCCGGTAGAAGGGGCGGGTGACTTCGAGCGTCGTCTGGACTCCGCCCGCCGATGCGCGGCGCCGCTTTCGCGTCGGCCGCCTGCTCGACGCCGCCGGCATGGCCGACCTCGCGGCGCTGACCGGGCGCGCGGCGAGCGATCCCGGGTGGTTCTGGCCGCGGGTGATCGACGACCTCGAGATCCCGTTCGCGCGCCCTTTCGACCGCGTCGTCGACCTGGCGCGCGGTCCGGAGTGGGCCGACTGGTTTCCCGGCGGCGAGCTCAACCTCACCGCCGCCTGCGTGCACCGCCACGCGCGCGGCGCCGCCGCCGGCCGCGCGGCGCTCATCGCCGAGCACGAGGACGGCACGGCCCGCGAACTGAACTTCGCCGGACTGGCGCGCGAGGTTGACCGCTGCGCCGCCGCGCTGGCGCGCGCCGGGATCGGCCCCGGCGACCGGGTGGCCGCCTGCCTTCCGACCGGCGCCGAGGTGGCGATCCTGATGTTCGCCGCGATCGCCCGAGGCGCGCTCTTCCTGCCGGTCTTCTCGGGCTTCGGCGCCGAGGCCCTGGCCGAGCGGCTGCGCGACTCCGGCGCCCGGCTGCTGGTCACCGCCGGCGCCGCCCACCGCCGCGGCAAGCCGGTCGAGCTGCTCGCCACCGCGCGCGCCGCGCGCGCCGCGGCGCCGACGGTCGAGACGCTGATCGTCGTCGACCCGCCGCCCGCCGGGCTGGCGGCCGGCGAGCTGGCGTGGCTCGACTTCCTGGCGCGCGGCGACGGGGCCGCCGCGCCCGAGCCGCTGCCGGTTCCCTCCTCCCACCCGGCCCTGCTGCTCTACACCTCGGGCACCTCCGGGCGGCCGAAGGGGACCGTGCACGCGCACGCCGGCACGCTGGTCAACGTCGCCAAGGAGCACGCCTACGCCTTCGACGTCCGTCCCGGCGACGTCTTCTTCTGGGTCACCGACATCGGCTGGATGATGGGGCCGTGGCTGCTCATCGGCGCCCTCTTCCACGGCGCCACGGCGGTGCTGTTCGACGGTGCCATCGACTGGCCCGACGCCGACCGGCTCTGGGAGACCACGGCGCGGCGCGGCGTGACGATCCTCGGCGTCTCGCCGACCGCCATCCGGATGCTGCGCCGGGCCGGCGCCGACCCGCGCCGCCACGACCTGTCGGCACTGCGCATCCTCGGCTCGACCGGCGAGCCGTGGGACGAGGAGTCGTGGCTCTGGACCTTCCGCGAGGTCGGCCGCGAGCGCTGCCCGATCGTCAACATCTCGGGCGGCACCGACCTGATGGGTTGCTGGCTCTCGCCGACGCCGCTCACGCCGCTCAAACCGGCCAGCCTCGGTGGCCCCGGCCTCGGCATGTCGATCGACGTCTTCGACGAGGCCGGCCACCCGGTACGCGGCGAGGTCGGCTACCTGGTCGCCACCCGCCCGGCGCCCTCGATGACCCGCGGCCTGTGGAACGACCCCGAGCGCTACCTCGAGAGCTACTGGTCGCGCTGGCCGGGGATCTGGAATCACGGCGACTGGGCGCTGGTCGACGCCGACGGCTACTGGTTCCTGCGCGGCCGCGCCGACGACACGCTCAAAGTCGCCGGCAAGCGGCTCGGGCCGGCCGAAGTCGAGGGCGCCGTGCTGGCGACCGGCAAGATCGTCGAGGCCGCTGCGATCGGCGTGCCGGACGAGCTCAAGGGGGAGGCGATCG
>CAYYIK010000097.1:0-9302 GCA_964471955.1 uncultured Thermoanaerobaculia bacterium
GGGGGGTGGGGGGATTGAGCTAGCCTCGGGGGTGTGAGCTCCGGAGCGGGTCGGGTGGGGTGGGGGCGGGTGGCGCTGCTGGCGCTCGTCGCGGTGGGCGTCCTCTGGGTCCGTTCGCCGCGCCTGCCCTGCCGCGACTTCTGTTCGTACTTCACGGCCGGGCGACTGGCGCTCGCCGGCACGCCGGCGGCGGCGTTCGAGGCGGGCCAGCTGCGCAGTGCCCACAAGCAGGCGCACGCCGGCGCTCTCGGCGTCGGACCCTGGCTCTACTCCCCGGTCTGGCTGGCGCCGGCGGCCCTGCTGGCGACCCTGCCGTTCGAGACGGCCGAGCGCGCCAACCGGCTGCTCGGTGCGGCGTCGCTCGCCCTCGCCCTCGCGTTCGTCCTCGCCCGTATCCGGTCGCCGGCACTGCAGGCGGCGGTGGCTGCAGCCTTCGCGCTGGCGCACCCGAGCTGGATCCAGCTGCCGATGGGCAACTGGACCTTTCTGCTTTTCGCCCTGCTCGCCAGCGCGCAGCTGGCGGGCGAGCGCGATCGCGACGGTCTCGCGGCGCTCGCGTGGGCGGCGGCGATCCACCTCAAGCCGTTCGTCGCGCTGGCCCTCGCCGCCGTCTGGATCAGCGGTCGCCGGCGGATCGTCGTGCGCGCCGCCGGGCTCGGTGTGCTGCTGGCGGCGCTCGCCCTGCCGCTGACCGGAGTGGCGAGCTGGCAGCGGCTCGCCGGCTTCTTCGGCAGGGCACCGGCCGCCGGGGTGACCCCCTACTACAACAAGCTCTCCCTGCAGGCGACCGTCGCCCGCTTCCAGTCCGCGCCGCGCGACTGGGTGCGGCCGCGCGCTCCGGTGGCGACGCCCGCCGTGCGCGCCCTCTTCTGGCTGGCGCTGCCGCTGGGCGCCGCCGGCCTCTGGCGGCTGCGCCGGGCCCCGGAGGCGGCGGTCGCCTTCGCCTTCGCCTTCCTGCTGCTCGCGGTGCCGCAGGTCTGGGACCACACGTACATCCTTCTCTTCCTCGCCCTGCCGGCGCTCGACTCCCGCCACGCCGCGGCGGTGGCGGCGCTGCTGGCGCTCTCGGTGTTCTACAACGGCATGCAGCAGCCGCTGCTCGGCCAGGTGCTCGCCGGCGCGCGCCCGCCGTTCGCCCTGCAGGCGCTGCTGCTCTACTTCCCGGCCCTCGCCCTGCTCACCCTCGCCACGGCGCTGGCGGCCGGCCGGCGCGCGACCGTCGACGACTAGCCCGGGCTAAACTGCTCCGGCGTGCTCGGACATTCGGAAACCGCGGCGACACCGGAGGATGGACGGCTCGTCGCCGGCCTGCAGCTGGGCGACGAGGCGGCCCTGGCGGAGGTGCGGCGCTGGATCCGTGGCGCCCTGACGCCGTATCGCCGCCGGCTCTCCGCCGATTGCGAGGACGTCGAGCAGCAGGTGGTCGTCGAGCTGCTCGAGGCGCTCGGCGAGCAGCGCTTCGAGGGGCGCAGCCGGCTTTCGACCTACGTCCGGCGGATGGTGCACTACAAGTGCCTCAATCGCCTGCGGAGCCAGCGCGGGCGGCAGTGGCTCGACGTGGCCGACGTCGAGCTGGTCGACGGGGAGCCGTCGCCCTTCGAGCGCTCGCGACGTCGCGAGGAGGTCGATCTCGCGCTGCGCGTGCTCGCGGCGATGCCCGAAGCGTGCGTCGAGCTCTGGTCGATGATCCGGCGCGGCCTCGGATATGCGGAGATGGGCGAGCAGCTGGGCGTGGCGCCCGGCACGCTGCGGGTGCGGGTGATGCGCTGCCGCGACCGGGCGCTGGCCGAGCGCGAGCGCCTGTCGTCCGCCGGCGGTGTAACGCCGGCCGCGGTGGGGAGACGGAGTGAGCAGCCATGAACGCGGACTGCACCGAGACCGACCAGCTTCTCCCCTGGTACCTGGCGGGCAGCCTCCCGGCGGCCGAAGCGGCGCGGGTCGCGCGGCACCTGGAGAACTGCGAGCCCTGCCGGGCGGCCCTCGAGGCGACCCGGCGCGCCAGCGAAATCTTCGCCGCCCACCTGCCGGCCGGGCTGCTCGTGGACTACGGACTCGGGCTGCCGGTCGAAGCGCTGCCGCGCGAGCGCATCGAGGCGCACCTCGCGCACTGCGCCGAGTGCCGCGCGGAGCTCGACCTCGTGCGGGCCGACAGCGGAGGGGAGGGGACACCGGCGGACTCTGGCGCACCCGCGTCCGCGCTGCTCCCGTTTTCCCGCCGAACCTCGGCGGCCGGCTGGCGGGCTCTGGCGCTGGCCGCCTCCGTGACCGCGGCGGTGGCGCTCTCTCTCTGGCTCGGAGAGGGGCGCGCGCCGAGCCCGCTGCCGGACCCCGCCGCGGTGCTCCTCGAACTGTCGCCGGAGGCCGCGCGCGATCGCGGGGGCGAGGTCCGGGCGTCGCTCTCGCGTTCGGCAGCGGCGACTCTCCTGCTCGCCGTCGACCGGGCCGAGTCCTTCGATCGGGTGCGGGCGCGGGCGAGCGATGCTGCCGGTGCGACGCTGTGGGAGGTCGACGGCCTGGCGCCGGCCGCCGTCGGCGGCTTCGTCCTCCACCTGCCGGCTGGTGCGCTGCCCGCCGGCGAGGTCCGGCTCGAGCTGCGCGGCACACTCGCCGGAGTCGCGAGCGTGATCGCCACCTACCGGCTCGACGTGCGGCCCTGACCGCGAGCGCGGTCAATCCGCCGGGCCGATGAGCACGAACGGCGCCCAGTGGCGCGGCGCCGAGAAGCGCAGCTCGACCGGCCCCCCGTCGCGCTCGACTTCGACCGGGCCGCGCAGCAACTCGAGCTGCGCCTGGCGCAGGGCCTCGTCGCGCGGCAGGCCTTCGTTCATCCGGGCGTAGAAGCGGGCCATCAGCTCGGCGGCGGACTCGTCGTCGACCCGCCAGAGGCTGGCGATCACGCTGCGCGCGCCCGCCACTTGCAGGGCGCGCACGAGACCGAGCACGCCCTCGCCACCGCGGTCGCCACCGCGCGCCGTCTCGCAGCCCGAGAGCACGACGAGGTCGGACTCGAGTGCGAGCTGCTCGGCGATCTCCCAGGCCTGCAGGAGGCCCTCGTCGCCGGCCGCGCCCGAGAGCAGCAGCGCGGAGTCGAGCGGCAGCGCCTCGTCGATGACAGCGTGCGTGGCGAAGTGAGCGAGTGGCAGCGCCGCGAGCTCGCGGCGTGCCACGGTCTCGGTCGCTGCCGCATCAAGATAGACCCGCGCCCGCTCGCCGAAGATCTCGCTCACCCGGACCGCCTCGCGCCGCGCCGCGGGCAGGCGGCCGAACTTCCGGCGGAAGCGGGCCGGCGCGCTGTCGCCGGTCGCCGGGTCGGCGAAGACGGCGATGCCATCGAGGGCCCGGACTCGCCTTCCCGCCAGACGCGCGTGCACCGAAGCCGAGACCTGGTGGGCGACGGGAAGCGCCTCGACCAGGCGGCGTGCTGGCTGGCGTGGATCGGGAAGGGCGGCGAAGGCGAGACCGTGCAGGGGACCGTCCGGCACGACCAGTAGTCGCTGCGCGGCCGCGATCCTCCCGGCGACCGGCTGCAGGAGCCACCCGGCGAGCCGGCGTTCGAGCGCCGCGAGCTCACCGCGCCGCAGCGCGGTCGCCGTCGTCAGCTCGACCCAGCGGCGTACGCCGGCGGCGAGCTCCGCCTCGCCGGCGGGGATCGCGTGGGCCTCCAACTCGCCACCGGCGGGCAGCGCGTAGAGCGTGGACGCCTCGTCTCCGACGCTGTAGGCGAGCAGCAGCGTCCCCGGGGGGACGGCGCGGCGGATTTCGGCGAGTCCGAGGGCCGGTGGCGCTTCGATGGCCGCGAGGCGCGGCGAGGCAGCGTGAATCTCGCGCGTCACCAGCTCGCGGTCGGCGTGCAGAGCTTCGATCGCGAGGCGCTGCGCCTCGCGATCGGCGGCGTCGGCCTCCGGGATCCGCGCCAGCGCCAGGTAGGCGTGGTCGATGGCGAGGAGGATCGCGCGCCGGCGGTCGCGCAGCTCCGGAGCCAGTTCGGCGTCGGCGAAGTCGAGATCGCGCTGGCGCAGCAGCGCGAGAAGCGCCCGGGCGCGCGACCGCTCGTAGAGCTCGAAGGCGGCATCGAGTCGCCGGTGGCGAAGGAGAAACGCCTCATAAGCGCGGAAGACGCCGGCGAAGCGACTGCGGAACGCGACGAGTCCCCGGTCGCCGCCGCCGAGCCTCTCCTGCTGCAGCTCGAGCTTGTCGATGGAGCGCCGGAACAGCGCCTCGGCTTCGGCCGTGCGCCCCTGGCGGTCACGGATCTTCGCCAGTTCGGATGCCGCCAGCGCCTCGAAGCTGGAGTCGGGCTGGGTCCGCTCGCGCGCCGCCAGGGTGATCTCGGCGAAGCGCGAGGCCGCGGCGAGGTCGCCGCGCAGGAGTTCCTGTTCGACCTGGAGCGAGGTCACCAGCGCGTCGGTGGCGGTCTGCGGCGTGTCGAAGTCGAGCAGCGCGCGCGCCGCGTCGAGGTCGGCTCCGGCCGCGGCATGGTCCCCCCGGAGCTGATGGAGGCGGGCGCGATTGGCGCGTGCCGTCCCCAGCATTTCGCGATCAGGGGCACTCCCTGCGAGGAGATCCAAGGCCTCAGCGAACGCGGCGAGGGCTTCGTCGGTCCGCCCGGCGTCGCCCAGCACGTTGCCGAGATTGACCAGCTTGCCGGCGACCTCGCGTCGATTGCCGGCGGCGCGGAAGTGCTCGATGGCGCGCCGGGTGTACATCTCCGAGCGGTCGGTGTCGCCGCGCAGGCGGGCCACGACGCCGAGGTTGGCGAGCAGGGGAGAGACGTCGCCCTGGCCGCGCTCGGCGATCGCCAGCGCCGCGAGGAGGTGGGCCTCGGCGGCCGCCAGGTCGTTGCGCCGCCCGGCGGTCATGCCGAGGTTGTTGAGGGCGTTGGCGTGCAGCCAGCTACCGGGTGCCAGCCGCTCGCGGATGCGGGCGGCCTCGAGCAGTCGTCGATTCGCCGCCGCCAGGTCGTACCGCGCGCCGTCGAGGTTGCCCAGCGCGCCGAGGGCCAGCGATGCGCCGAGGCCCGCGGGCTCGATCCCGTTCCAGGCAGCGAGAGATCGACGGTAGGCGGCTTCGGCCTCCTCGTTCCTTCCGAGGCGTCGCAGGGCGTCGCCGGCAAGCCGCTCGAGGTCGGCCGTGGTCGCCGCCGGGGGCGCCGCGGCGAGGGCGGCGGTGAAGGCCCGGTGAGCGCCGAGCCAGTCCGCGGCGCGGCCGCGCGCCTCGGCGAAGCGCTTCCAGGCCCAGCTGCGGACCTCGGCGGGTTCGCCGGCGAGGCGGTGCCCCACCTCGGCCTCGGTCACGGGCGCCTCCGGCGCGGCGAACGAAGCGACCAGGGCGACGAGCTCCTCGTCGGCGTCCGCCGGGCGGCCCCGGAACGTCCAGGCCGCCGGCAGCAGCGTCACCCGGCGCGGCTCGCCCCCCCGCACGAGATCGATCTCGAGCGTGCCGCGGGGGCTCTCGAGGAGCGCCAGCAGGTCGAGCTCGCCCCAGTGGTCGAGCGTCCCCGCGCGGACCGGAGTCCCCCCCGGCCGCCGCCAGCCCAGGAGCACGTCGCCCGGGGCGAGCGGTGACAAGACCCCCGGCGGTGCCTGCGCGGACTCGACGAGGACGGCCGCGGCTGCCGGCAGGGGCGCGGCCGCCGCCACGAGGCCGAGAGCGAACGCGAGGGCGCGGACATCGAGCGGCGCGGAGGAGGGCATCGACGGATCGTAGCGCGCCGCTCGCCCGGTCGCCCGGCGGCAGCTTCCCCCGGGGATGTAACGAAACCGGCGGCGACGAGACGAAGGCTCCTGAAAGCACTCGATCGGCCCCGCAGGGGCCACGCTTCAGGGGGATGGACGATGAAACTCCGGACTTCGCTTCGCGACGTCGCTTCGCATACGAAGAGAATCTGCGCGCTGTCGATGGCTCTGCTCGGGCTGGCGGCGACGGCGGCCGGCGCGGAGACCATCCGCGTCGGCACGGCGGCGGCCTGCGACGAGGACACCCTGCCACTCGCGCTGCTGCGGGCGGCGCTCAACGGCGATGCCGCCGACGAAATCCGGGTGCCCAGGGACACGACCTACAGCAACGTCTCGCTCCACCTCACCGACTGGGATCCGGCGACCGCGGGCGCGCTCACCATCGTCGGCGGCTACGACAGCTGCGCCGACACGACGATCAACGGCGTGACGACCTTCAACGGCAACGCGTCGTCGCCGGTCATCGAGGTCGACACGGCTTCCCGCCCGGTCTCCGACGTCACCTTGCGTGCGCTCGAGCTGAAGGGCGGCAGCGTCGGAGTGCTGGCCGAAGGGGGCGCGGACGTGGTGATCCAGGGGTCGATGATCCGTCTCAACGACGGCGGGATCGAGGTGGCCGGTGGCGCCGACGTCGAGCTCAACGCCGCGACCGACGTCATGGAAAACAGCGGCACCTCGTTCGGCGGTGGCGTCCTGTGCACGGGAGCCGGTTCGCTGCTGGTGGTCGCCGGTGCGATCTGGAACAACACGGCAGGCGCATCCGGCGGCGGCATTCACGCCAACACCGGCTGCGTGGTGGCCTTCCGCGCCGGCGCCCTCATCGAGGGCAACCAGGCGAACCTCGGCGGCGGGCTCTACATCGCCGGCGGAGCGCGCGCCGAGAACCTCGGCACCGGCTCGGCCGGGGTCGACATCTACTCGAACACGGCCTTCTCCGAGGGGGGCGGCATCTACATGGCCGGCACCGGCCCGCAGACTCTGCTCGGCAACGCGCGCATCGTCTCGAACGAGGCGGGCCAGCGCGGCGGCGGCGTCGCCCTGGTCGGCGGTGCCCGTCTCCAGCTCGAGCGGTTCAACTTCGAGCAGTGCCTGACGCCACCCCGCTGTGTGAAGATCAACGAGAACCTGGTGATCACCGGCGGGGTCGGCAGCGCGGTCTACGCCGACGGCGGCTCGGAGTTCCGGATGTTCCAGGGGTACGTCGAGTCCAACAACGACTCCGAGTTCGCCGGCTTCGCCATCTTCGCCACCGGCACGGACACCACGATGCTCTTCGAAGGGGTCCAGATCGCGCACAACTCCACCGTGGCGCTCTTCCAGGCGGAGGCCGGTGCGAAGATCACCGCCGCCTTCGTGTCGGCGGCCGGAAACAACTACGAGGTCTCCGGCGGGCCGACGATCCTCGACAGCCGCGGCGGCCAGGCGATCGGCGGCGCCACGATCGAGCTCTACTCGAGCATCCTGGTCGACCAGCGGCCGTTCGTCACCAGCACGGGCGGGGCGATCCACGGCGACTGCCTGCTGCTCGACACGATCTCGGGGCTGACCAGCCAGTTCGCGTCGCAAGTCGGGCTCGACCCGCGCTTCGTCGACGTCGCGACCGGCGACCTGCACCTGCGACGCGACTCGCCGGCCATCGACGCCTGCGACGCGGCGGCCTACACACCCGTCGACTCCGACGCCGATCTCGACGCGCGCGGCTACGACTTCACCTCGCAGCCCGACTTCGTGGGCCCCTTCGACCGCGGCTTCGACGAGCTCCGGCCACTGTTCGCCGACGGTTTCGAATCGGGCAACACCAGCGCCTGGTCGGCCACCGTTCCCTGATCGACGCTTCGCCCTTGACCCGATCGGCAGCGTTATCCCGACCTCCACCCATCTCTCGGAAGGAGCCGCATCATGTCGCTCGACCCGCCTTCGACCCGGACCTTCGCGCCGCCACACCTCGTGGGCGTGCTCGTGCTCGCCGGATCCACGTTGCTGACTGGGTCCGCCCGGGCCGCCCTCTACTATGTCGGCGCCTCGGCGGCACAGTGCGACGCGACGACGATCGAGGCGGCGGTAGCCCTCGCCGCGGCCACGGCTGCCGACGACGAGATCCGGCTGACCCGCACGTTGACGTACGATGACCTGGCCCTGCAGATCAACGGATTCGACCCGGATGTCACCGGCGACCTGGTGCTGTCGGGCGGGTGGGACGATTGTCTGGATGCGTCGCCCAGCGGCCGCACCACGCTGATCGGCGACGGGTCGTCCCGCGTGGTCGGCGTCGCAGGCGCCTCCGGCGCGGCGGCCCCGGTCGAGGTGACGCTGCGTGCTCTCGAGATCCGTGGGGGCAGCGACGGCGTAGCCGCTCTCCTGCGGACGCGTCTCCTGGTCGAGGACTCCTGGATTCACCACAACCTGAGAGGCGGGATCGTGGGGGCCGGCGCCGAGCTCGAGATCGGCGCAGCGACGCTGGTCGCGCAGAACCTGGGCAGCACGCTCGGGGGCGGGCTCGCTTGCGCCCTGGTGTCCGGACGGCTCGTGGTCGCCGGCACCGTCCGGAACAACTCGGCCTTCACCCAGGGCGGAGGCATCTTCGCCACGGAAGATTGCGAGGTGGTGCTGCGAGCGGGTGCGACGATCGTGGAGAACGGAGCCGGTTCCGGCGGCGGCATTTCGATCACTGACGGCGCACGCCTCACCGGTGGCGGAGCAGGCGCTGTGCCGGCGCGCATCTCGGACAACATTGCCACCGCGATGGGCGGCGGGATCTACTTCGCCGGCCCCGCCCCCCGGTCGCTGCTCGGCAACGTGAGGATCGAGTCGAACCGCGCCGCGGGCGGCGGCGGCGTCTTCCTCGAAGGCGACGTCGTGTTTCAGCTCGAACGCTTCAACTTCGAGCAGTGCGCGGACCCGGTGCGCTGCACGACCCTGAGCGGCAATCGGACAACCTCGGCAGCGGGTTGGGGTAGCGCGGCGCTGGTCGGTGACGGCGCTCAGTTCCGGATGATGCAGGGCTACATCGAGGACAACGGCGGCGACGGGGCCTCGAGCCAGGTGCTGACGGCCTCCGCGAGCGGATCGATCTTCCTCGAAGGCGTGCAGATCGCGGGCAACGACACGGAGTCGATCTTCCACTCCGTGGCCGGCGGCAACCTCCTCGCCGGCTTCGTCACGGCGGCCCGCAATCGGTACTGGGACGAGACGATCGAGGAGTTCGTCAACAGCAATGCTGCCGACCTCTCCGACGGCGGCGCGCTCAACGTCTACACCAGCATCCTCGCCGACCACGGGCCGTTCGCCTCGGTGGGTGGCGTCACGATCTACGGCGATTGCCTCATGGTCGAGACCACGGAGGGGATGACCGAGTTCACCGCCACGATGGTCGGCGTCGACCCGCGCTTCCGCAATCCGACCGGCGGAGACCTCCACTTGCGGCCGGACTCGCCGGCCATCGACTCCTGCGATGCAGGCGTCTACTCGCCGGTCGACATCGACTTCGACCTCGACGCGCGCGGCTTCGATTCGCCGATGCACGTGGACGAGATCGGACGGTTCGATCGCGGCGCCGACGAGAGCCCG
>CAYYIK010000098.1:0-9243 GCA_964471955.1 uncultured Thermoanaerobaculia bacterium
CGAGCCTTCCTGACGGAGAGCCCCGAGGCGGGCCACCCGAGGGGAGCCGGGGCGCCACCCCGGCAGGGGCTCGGCCGGAGTCACCCATCGCCACGACATGTCGCCAATGCCCTGGGCGCCACTCCGGCAGGGGCTCGGCCGGCGTCGCCTTCCCCACCGGGTCCCGGAATCAGAAAGCGTTGCCGAGGCTGAAAAACCAGACGTAGTCCTCTTCCCACGGCTCCGGGTCGAGGTTCCAGCCGATCTCGAGGCGCAGCGGACCGATCGGAGACAGGTAGCGCAGGCCCGTGCCGGCCCCCCAGCGCGCCTCGCCGGGATCGAAGTCGGCAACTTCGCGCCAGAGATTGCCGCCGTCGACGAAGACGACGCCGCCGAAGGCGCCGGCGAGCGGGAAGCGCCACTCGAGGTTGGCGAGCGCCAGCAGGCCGCCGCCGAGCGGCACCGGGTCCTTGCCCTCCTCCACCTGCAGCGTCTCGCCGGCGATGCCGAGCTCGTCTCGCGGGAAGGCGCGATGGCTGGTGCGGCCGCCGGCGTAGAAGCGCTCGGCCGCCGGCACCGCGTCGAAGGTGTCGCGCGTCGCGTCGCGCGGCGCGGCGCGCGGATCGATCGCGCCGCCGCGCAGCGACAGCGCCACCTGCCCGGCGCGCCGCAGCGGCAGGATCCAGGTCCCCTGGGCGAAGAGGCGGTCGAACTCGGCGTCGGCGGCGAACGCCGGGAAGGCGCGCTCGAACTGCGCCGCCAGGCTCCAGCCGCGGGTCGGCGCGATCGGGTCGTCGCGATGGTCCCAGAAGAGCGTCGGCGTCAGGCTCGCCACGCGCGCCTCGCGGCTCTCGAGCGGGACGACCTCGTCGGGGATCTCGCCCCCCTCCCCGTCGACGCCGTAGCCGACCTCGACGATCCGGTAGTCCCAGAACAGCCCCGCCCGCAGATCGCCGAAGCCCCGCTCGAGCCCGAGTTGCAGGCCGCGGCGGTCGACCTGGAACTGCGGCCGGTCCTCGGCCTCCTGGTAGGCGAGCGCCCGCACCTCCACCTGCCAGGGTCCGAGGTAGGGCTGGCGCGCCAGCAGGCGGTAGACCTCGTCACTCTCCGAGACCAGGGCGTCGAACTGCACGTTGATCAGCCGTCCGCCGAGGTTCGCCTCGGTGATCCGCAGCAGGCCGCGCAGACCGCTCTCGGAGTCGTAGCCGGCGCCGTAGGAGATCGCCCGCGTGCGCCCCTCTTCGAGCTCGATCAGTACCTCGCGCGCCACGGCGCCCGACCCGGTGACCGGCAGGTCGACCTGGACGCGCGAGAAGACGCCCAGCCGGTAGAGCCGACGCTGCACATCGAGCACCCGGGCGTTGGAGATCGGATCGCCGGGCGCCAGGCCGAGGAAGCGGCGAACGGTCGGCGTCGGCGTGCGGCGATTGCCGCGCACCAGGATCGCCTCGGCGGTCGAACGCTCCCCCTCGAGCACCCGGAACGAGACCGTGGCGACCGTCGATCCGGCGCTCCAGACGACCTCCGGCACGACGATCGCCGCCCGGTAGCCCGCCTCCTCGAGCCGCGAACGGATTCGCTCGACGCTCGACTCGACGAGCAACCGGTGGTAGGGGCCGCCGGCGCGCAGCGGCAGCTCCTCGCGCAGCTTCGCGGCATCGAGCGCGGTCACGCCGGCGAGCACGACGTCGGCCACCATGCGCCGCGGCCCTTCGACGATCGGCACCACCAGGCCGAGCTCCTCCTCGCCGCGGGCCTCGACCCGGGGTGGTCCGACGCGCACGTGATCGAAGCCGGAAAGGGCGTAGAAAGAGCGCAGGTTCGAGAGATCCTCGCTCAGGACGTCATCGACCAGCCGGCCGCTGCCCGGCGACAGCAGCCGGCGGGGCGAGGTGAGCATGAGCCGCGCCAGACGCTCGTCGCTGAAGGCTTCATTGCCCTCGAAGGCGAGCTCGACCAGGGTGGCGCGCGGTCCCGGTTCGATCTCGAGGCGCAGGCTCAACCGCTCCGGCGAGCGCTCCTCGGAGCTGCGCACTTCCACGCCGTGATGGCCCCGGGCCTGGTAGTGGGCGCGAATCAGCCCGACCGACTGGACGAGCAGCGCTTCGTCGTATCCGGCATCGCCGAGGAAGGGGAGCAGGCCGCGCTTCTCGAGCGTTCGGCGCTCGGCGCCGACCACTTCGAGATCGACGCGGGGGCCGGCCCGGATCCGCCAGGCGAGGTCGACCGTCTCCGCGGCGGCGCCCGGACTCTCGACCGCCGCCTCGACCTGGGCGAGGCGGAACGAGCGGCCGATCAGGAAGCGGACCAGTCGCTCGGCGTCGTCGCGCACGTCGAGCCGGCGCAGCGGCTGCCCCGGACGGGCACGCAGGGCTGCCAGCGCCTCCGCCTCGGAAACCTCCTGCGGCAGTCCCTCGAGCTGGACCTCGCCCACCCGCGAGCGCGGTCCGGCGGTGACCCGGTAGTCGACGCGCGCCCGCCGGGTCGCCTCGTCGACGTCGACCGCCAGCTGTACCCGCGCGCCGCGGAACCCCTCGTCGGCGAGTCGGTCCTGCAGCGCGTAGAGACCGCGCAGCACCCGATCCTCGCGCAGCGGATGGCCGGAGCGCTGCTCCAGCTCCGCGGCGAGTTTGCCGGCATCGATTCCGGTCTCGCCCGAGACGGTGACCTCGTCGACCCGCACGTCGGGGCGCAGGACGACGATGGCCAGGTCCCCCGTTTCGCTCGCCTCGAGGAAGACCTCGACCTCCGCGGCGAGCCCGGCGAGGCGGAGGTTGCGCACGGTGCGACGAATCCGTTCCTCGTCGGCCGGTTCGCCGGGGCGCAGCGCCAGCAGCGGCTCGATCTCGGCGGCCTCGAGCGGCACCTCGCTGCGCACCGAGACCCGCGCCAGCGGCTCCTGCGCCCGCCCCGCCACGGCCGCCAGCAGCAGCGCGGCCCACCACGCCACCGTCCGCCGGCGCATCAGAAGCGCGACTCCCATCGCGCGTCGACGGCGTACGACTCGTTGCCGTTCTGCGTGAGTACGAGGACGAGGTTGTCGCTCAGCCGCCACTCCGCCTGCAGAACCTGTTGCGCGGTCGAGGAAGGGTCGAGCGAATAGGTGACGTAGAGCCGGCTCGACAGCCGCTTGCCGACCGTGATGGCGGCCGTCGATACCGAGTCTCCCGAAGTCAGCGGCTTGACCTGCAGGCGATCGAAGCCGAAGAGCTTGCCGACCCGGGCCGTCAGCAGCGAGGCCGCCTGACCGTAGAGCAGCGCCTCGGCGGCGCCGCTGTCCGCGGTCGTGTCGGCCGCCGGGGCGACCTCGGAGAAGGCCGCGCGCTCGACCGGCGCGCCGGTGGCGATCAGGCCCAGGATGTCGAGATCGGCCAGCGGCGGGTCGGAGGAGAAGGTCGTGTTGAGCCGCTCGAGCGAGCCGTTGAGGTTGAGCGTCACGTCGTACTGGTCGATGCGCGAATGGGCGACGACGTCGAGCAGCGGCTCGATGCGCGACGGGTTGAGGAAGGCGATCTCGCCTCGCTCGACGACGTAGCGATTTCCCCCGTACTCCACCGTGCCGCCGCCCTCGAGGGTCACGTCGCCGAAGAGCACCGGACGGGCGAGCGTGCCGCGCACCGCCAGGTCGGCCGAACCCGAGAGCCGCGCCACGTTGTTGCGCACCCGCACGGCGCCGGGTCCCTCCACGACCAGGGCGAGCGAGGTCGTCGAGAGCAGTTCGTCGGTCTCGGCGACCTCCAGTCGCCCGCGCGAGAGGAGGCGCTGGACCAGCTGGGCCGGGGTGAGCTGGAGATCCTGCAGGTACCAGATGCGGTCGAAGCGGATGTCGCCGCGCAGCTGCCGCCCCTCCTCGCTGCTGGCCAGCACCAGATCGGCGTCGCCGCGCAGCTGCCAGCCGGCCGGCCAGCGCGGCGCCACCTCGCGAGCGGCCAGCTCGAAGCGGTACTCGAGCGGCTTCGTTCCGGCCGGCAGATCGACGCGGCCGGTGCCCTGCAGCGTGCCACCGGCGAAGTCGGCGGCGAGCCGGTCGAGCACCACGGCGTCGGGATAGAAGAGGGCGAGCGCGCGGATACGGTCGATTGCATGCGGCAACCCGACGGGCAGGTATCGCCCGTCGCTCCAGTCCGCCTGCCCGTTGACCGCCGGTCGAGCCAGGCTGCCACGGATGCGGGCGAGGGCATCGATCCGGCCGGCGAGGTCGGGCTCACCGATCAGGGGTGCGAGCCACTCGGCGGCAAGCGAGGCCTGGACGTTGAGATCCAGCTCGCCGGGATCGCCGGGAACGATCCGCCCGGAGACGAACAGTTCGTCGGCGCCCTCCGGGCCGCCGAGGTAGACGCTGGCGAGACGCAGCTCCCCGTCTGCGAAGCTGCCGGCGACCGGCTCCAGGCTGCGGATCGTCTGCTCGTCGTGGCGAAACTCGAGCTGCGGAATGCGGAAGGCGACCTGCGGGCTCCCGCCGGCCGGCAATTCGACCGCGATCTCCGCGTCGAGCGCGCCGGCGAAGCCCCCGGGACCGGCCAGCGCACCCAGCCCGGCCAGAGCCGCCCAGCGATCGAGGCTTTCGCTGACCAGCCGGAAGTCGAGCCGCGAGAGGCCTTCGGGAAGCCACGCTCCGCCACCGCGCAGACGCCCGAGCGCGCCGAGATCGACGTCGGCGTGCAACTGCTCGTCCGACAGGCGGACTGCCAGCGCCGTCGGCTCCGCGGCGAGCGGCTTGCCGTCGAGGGAGAACTCGGCGATCTGCCCGGTCAGATCGACCTCCGGGCGCTCCAGCCGCCCGCCGAGCGTGCCGCGTGCCACCAGGTGTCCGCTCAGGCCCGCCGCGCCGACGACTTCGAGAGGCGGCCGTGTCAGATCGAGGCCGGCGGTCTCGAAGCGAAAGTCCAGTCCCTCGTCGGCCACCCGGTAGCGCCCCTCGCCACGGATCTCGCCGGCCTCGGCGGTCCACAGCAGCCGATCGATGGCAACCTCCCGCGGATCGAACACCAGCGCGACTTCGAGGCGACTCGCCGCCAGACCCGCGACCGAGGCCGGCTCGAGGTCGGCCACCAGCTGGCCGGAGAGCGCTGCCAGCGTGCCGGCCAGCTGCAGGCGGCCGTGGAGCGGGCCAGCCACCGGCAGCTCGAAGGGGAGCCAGGGAGCGGCCTCCTCGGCCGGCCACCCTTCGGCGATCAACTCGAGCGCGAGCTCCTCGCGCTCGGCCAGCGGCAGCCGGCCGGCGAGGTTGAGGCGCGCCGCCGCGCGCTCGAGCGTGAGGTCGATCTCGTCGAGAGCCCCGGAGGTCGCCACGAAGCGGCCTCGCACCGTGTCGGCGCGCGCTCCGGGCGCCACCACATCGGCCAGCAGCAGCCCGACCTCGACCCGCGGCCCGGCGCGGGCGAGATCGATGCGCAGGTCGAGTTCGCCGCCGCCCGAGGTCGGCATCCAGAGCGCGCCCGGCTCGACGAAGGTGGGCAGGCGGGCGAGCTCGCCGAGGTCTTCGCTGCGCACGGCGAGTCCGACCGACCCCGTGGCGTCGGCGAGCGCCACGTCGAGCGAGCCGACCACCTGCTGGCCGCCGGCCCACAGCTCCAGTTCGTCCAGGACCACCCGACCGCCGGAGATGGCGAGGCGCCCGCCGCCGACCGCTGACAGCCCGCCGGCGACGCCCGGCCGCACGACGAACGTGCCGCCAGCCTCCCCACGGGCGACGTCGCGCAGGGGGAAGCCGAACCCGAATTCCCCGTCGACCTCGCCAGCGAGCCCGGCGACCGGCACCGAAAAGCGCGCCAGCAGGGCGTCGAGGTCGCCGCCGGCGAGCGCCACGTCGAGCCGGGCCGGGTACTCCCCGCCCCGGATGCCGACCTCGAAGCGGCCGCTCGCCACGCCGCGGGCGAATCGCCCGTGCTCGAGGTCGAAGCGCACCTGCTCACCGTCTCCGGCGGCGACCCCCGCGATCTCCTCGAGCCGGAAGCCGAAGAGGTCGAGGCGCTCGGATCGCACGTCGGCCCGCCAGCCCCAGCGCTCGCGCCGCCAGCCGAAGGTCCCTTCGGCGTGCACGCGGCCGGCGATCTCGCCGTCGAGATAGCCCAGGCGATCGATGAAAGCGGCGTCGGCGTCGACGAAGGCGGTCAGGTCGACGCTGCGCTCGCCGCGCCAGCCCACCCGGCCCGAGACGCGCGCCACGGCCTCCGGGGAGGTCGCGCGGACGTCGGAGAACTCGACGCGATCGCTGAACAGGCGCGCCTTGCCGGCCACCGAGAAGCGCGCCGGTGCGGCTCGCGGCAGGCCGAGCGTCACCTCCTGCGCCGCCACCGAGCCTTCGAGGTCGGTGCCGCCGATACCGGTCATGTGCGCCAGCACCGCCGCGGCGTCGACCCGGACGTCGACCTGGCGCTCGTCGACCACCACCCGCGAGTCGTCGACCTTGAGCCGGTCGATCTCGACCGAAAGTCGGCGCTCGCCGCCCCGCCGACGGACGAGGCGGGGCAGGTTGTCGCCGTCGGGCCGCAGCTCGAGGACCATTTCGAGCCCTTCGACCTCGACGCTCGACAGGTCGAGCACCGAGTCACGCAGCGCTTCGAGGTTCCCCTCGGCCGCCAGCCGGCGGACGCGCAGGAAGTCGGCCGCCTCGGGCCGGTCGCCGGGGATGACGAGGTCGCGCACGACCACGGTGAGCGGCAGCAGTTCGAACTCGAGGTCGCCGAGCGTCACGCCCCGGCCGAGCGCCTCGCCCAGGCGAGTCTCGATCAGCACCCGGGCCCGCTCGCGGGCGAAGCGCGAATCCGCGAGCAGTCGCAGTCCGACGATGGCGAGCGCGACGAGGGCCAGCGACCAGACCAGGGGCCGCAGCACGAAGCGGCGCCACCGCCCCGGCCTCCCCACCTACTCTCCCCAGTGCAGCTTGCTGCGCAGGCCTTCGAAGATCGACCGCGGCGCGCCGGTACGCACCAGCCGCGCGGTGTCCGGATGGCGATGCACGCGCACCCTGTCGCCGTCTCCGAACTCGTCCCCCTCCTGGCCGTCGATCGTCAGGAAGACGCTCTCGTGCGGTGTCTCGAGGGTGACTTCGATCAGGCTGTCGTCGGGTACGACGAGCGGCCGCAGCGTGAGCGTGTGAGGACAGATCGGCGTGAGGACGGCAACCGGCAGCAGCGGGTGGAGGATCGGTCCGCCGGCCGACAGGTTGTAGGCCGTCGATCCGGTCGGCGTGGAAATCACCAGGCCGTCGGCGCGGTAGCGCGACACCGGCCTGCCGTCCAGGGCGAGATTGAGCTCGATGATGCGCGACAGCGCGGTCTTGGCGATCACCGCGTCGTTGAGCGCCAGGAATCGTCGGCGCCGCCCGTCGCCACGCTCGAGCAGCACCTCGAAGAGCGAGCGCTCCTCGATGGCGAAGTCACCGGCCAGGATGTCGACCAGCGCCGGATAGAGGTCGTCGCGCGCCACTTCGGTGAGGAAACCCAGGCGGCCGAGGTTGACGCCGAGAATCGGCGCGCCGCCGGCGTGCCGGCGCGCCACCGAGAGCAGCGTGCCGTCGCCGCCGAGCACGACGATCAGGCCGCAGCCGCCCCCCTGCCCCTGGCCGTTTCCCGCTCCCAGCTCACCGACGTCGCCGCGTCGCAGGTCGGCGCGGGTGACCGGATCGAGCAGGACCTCGTGGCCGCGCCGAACGAGCCACTCGGTCAGCTCCTGCGCCACGGCGACCGCCGCCGGAGCGTGCTTGGCGACCAGGCCGACCGCGCGGATCGGCGCGCTCATTCACCCTCCGGCCGGAGCAGCAGGGCGAAGGCCTCGACGTTCCCTTCGGCGCCCGCCACCGCCGAGTCGACGGTGCCGACCAGTTCGAGGCCGAGCGCCGCCAGAGCGGCGGCGCGCTCCTCCACCACCCGCCGGCGCAACGCTTCGTCCCGCACGATCCCCCCCTTGCCGACCGCGCCGCGACCGACCTCGAACTGCGGCTTGATCAGGGTGAGCAGCCGCCCGCCCGGCGCGAGATGAGGCAGCAGCGCGGGCGCGACCTTGACGATCGAGATGAAGGAGAGATCGGCGACCACGAGATCGAACGGGGGGCCGAGGGAGTCCGGCTCGAGGTGCCGCGCGTTGACCCGCTCCACCACGGTGACCCGCGGATCGGCGCGCAGACGGCCGTCGAGCAGGCCGTAGCCGACGTCGAGGGCCGTCACTTCGCGCGCACCGCGCTGGAGCAGGCAGTCGGTGAAGCCGCCGGTCGAGGCGCCGACGTCGAGGCAGCGGAGGCCCGCCGGGTCGATCCCGAAATGGTCGAGGGCGCCGGCAAGTTTGCGGCCGGCCCGCGAGACGAAGGGCTCGGCCGGGCCGCGCACGGTCAGCTCGGCATCGACTCCGACCGGCGTGCCGGGCTTGTCCACCCGCCGCCCGCCGACGTCGACCAGCCCCGCCATCACCGCCCGCCGCGCCCTCTCCCGGGAGTCGAACAGCCCCCGTTCCACCAGTGCCTGATCGAGCCGCTGCCCGGCGCCGGTCGCCATGCCGGCAGTCTAGCCGATGGGCCGCGGCGCCCGCCCCGCGCGCGAGGTGCGGGCGGGCAGGGTTACCAGCCGCTGCGCTGGCGCAGAGCGGTGATCTGCGCCACGTGGTGGCGACCGTGCCAGGCGTAGAGGGCGAGACTCTCGGCGAGCGTCCAGACCTTGCCGGTGTCGCCGTGCAGGAAGGTGCGCTGCCAGGCGGACTCGGGCAGGGCCTGGAGGAAGTCGAGCCAGCGCCGGTGCAGCGCCTCGAGCAGCGCGAGCGGTACCGCGACGTCGCCGGCGACGACGTCCGACGTCGCCGCCCAGGCCACCTCGTCGTAGCCGCGAATCGTCGGCCGCTCCTCCGTCACGGTCAGGCGATGACGGATGTACGCGTTCACGTGGCTGTCGGGCACATGGTGGACCACCTGGCGCACCGTCCAGCCGCCGTCCCGGTAGGGCGTGTCGAGCTGGCTGGCGGAGAGCCCGGCGACCGCGATGCGCAGATCGCCGGGCTGGCGCGCGAGCTGCGCCAGGTGCCCGGCGCGCAGCTCCGGGTCGTGGGAGGTCGGGGGCAGAAAGCGGCCGATCGGGTAGCGGGTGTCGAGGGTGCTCATGCGGTTCCTCCGGCCCACGTCGCCGCCCGGCGCCGGGCGGCGCGGACGTCAGGCGATGCCGCCGGGGGCGGCTTTGGGCGCGACGGCCGGTTGGACCTTGGGGGTGGCGGCGAGGCCGCGGGCGAAGAAGGTGCGGAAGCGGAAGTAGAGGCCGTCGGCGTCGAGGCCGAGGGTCT
>CAYYIK010000099.1:0-2537 GCA_964471955.1 uncultured Thermoanaerobaculia bacterium
TTCGCCGTCGACGCGCCGCAGATCGCCTGCGACCTCGGCCTCGGACTCGTCCGCCGCCCGCTGGCGAGCGAGGCGCTCTACGAGGTGCCGGCGCAGCGCTTCGCGGCGCTCGAAGACGGCGCGGGCGGCGGCGCGGCGGTGCTCGCCGACGTGCTCGCGGGCTGGGACCACCCCGACCCGTCCACGCTGCGGCTGACCTGCCTCCATGCTCCGCGCGCCAGTTTCAAGTGGCGCCACCAGCGCACCCAGGACCGCGGCCGGCACCGGGTGCGCTTCGCCCTCGCCGGAGTGGCGGGGCGGGCCGACGACGGCACGCTGGCGGCGCTCGCCGACCGCTTCGCCGAACCGCCGCTCGCCTGGCGCGGTGAACCGGGCACGGCGCTCTCCGGCCCCGCCGAGCTCGGCCTCGGGCTCGCCTGCGACGCCGCACGCCTGACGGCGTTCAAGCCGGCCGACGATGCGGACGAGTCGATCCTGCGCCTCGTCAATCCGACGCCCCGGGCGGTGACCGTGACGGTCGCCGATCCCGGCCTGCGCGCCGCCACGCGGCTGGACGGCCGCGAGCGGGCGCTCGCGCCGCTCGCCGTGGAAGAGGGTGGCGCGCTGCGGTTCGAGCTGCCGCCTCACGCCCTCGTCACCGTCGGTCTCGACCTGGCGCCCGCGGCCGCGCGGGCCGAGCCGGCTCCGGCCCGACCGCTGCCTCTGCCGTTCGACCGGCGTTCGTTCCGGCCGCGCGGCCGCGGTCGCCTCGCCGGAGGTTTCGACGGTCGCTGCTTTCTCCCCGCCGAGCTGCTGCCGGCCCGTCTCGAGTCGGTCTCGGTCCCCTTCGACCTCGGCCACCTGTCGGCCGGCGGCGCCGACACGCTCGACTGCCGCGGCCAGATCCTCGCGCTGCCGGAGGAGTGCGCCGAACTCTGGCTGCTCGGAGCCGCGGCCGGCCGGCCTCGCACCTTCGAGTTCGGCCTCGACGACCGGACGCTCCGGCGGACGGTGCCGGGCTGGCGGACGCCGCTCTTCCGCGAGAGCCGTTTCCGGCCGCGGCTGCTCGGGGAGGGCGTGATCGAGGAGGCGTTCACCGCGGCGGCGACCGCCTGGATCACCGACTTCCTGCGCGATCGCCACGGA
This sequence comes from uncultured Thermoanaerobaculia bacterium, assembly GCA_964471955.1. Taxonomy (GTDB): domain Bacteria; phylum Acidobacteriota; class Thermoanaerobaculia; order Multivoradales; family JAGPDF01; genus JACTMI01. The sequence goes on from CAYYIK010000099.1 coordinate 1,126, forward strand.
CGCGAACTTCCCGGCGAGCGGGCGCTGCTCGCCCAGATCCGTCTGCCGGCCGCCGGGGTGCGCCGGCTGCGCCTGCCGGCCGGCGGCCGGCTCCGCCTCGTCGCGGCGACCACCGTGGCGCAGCCGGCGCGCCCCGGTCAGCTGATTTCGCTAGCGCGTCTCTGAGCCCGGTTCGACCCGGGCTTCGCCGGTGGCCTCGTCCTCGGGTTCGACGTGGATGGTCACCCGCGAACGCGGGTAGCGGGCGTGAATCGCCGACTCCAGGCGGTCGCAGATCCGGTGCGCCGCGGCGACCGAGGTCCTCCCGGCAACCACCAGATGGAACTCGACGAAGACCTGCGCCCCGGCGCGGCGGGCGCGCAGGTCGTGATGTTCGATCACCGGTGGCCCCTCGGCCGCGATCAGCGCCGCGAGCGCCGCCCGCTCGCCGTTGGGCAACCCCTCGTCCATCAGACCGCCGATCGAGCCGCGCACCGCCCGCAGCCCGGCGCCGAGAATGTGGCCGGCGATGGCGAAAGCCACCAGCGCGTCGAGCATCCAGAGCTTCGTCGCCCAGGCGATGGCGAAACCGACGTAGGCGCCGAGCGAGGTCCAGACGTCACTGCGCACGTGCAGGGCGTCGGCGAGCAGCGCCGGTGAGTGCTGGCGGCGGGCCGCGCGCTCCAGGTAGCCGCCGAGCGCCCAGTTGGCCGCCGTCGCGACTCCGGACAGCAGCAGGCCGGCGCCCAGTTCCGGGATTTGAGGCTCGCGACCGAAGTTCATCCCCGCCTGCCAGGCGATGGTCACCGCCGCCAGCACGACGAGCGAGCCCTCGAGGCCGGCCGAGAAGTACTCGACCTTGGCGTGGCCGAAGGGGTGATTTTCGTCGGCCGGCCGTGCCGCGATGCGCACCGCCATCAGAGCCGCCGCCGCCGCGACGACGTTGACCACCGACTCGACCGCGTCCGACAGCAGGGTGAGCGAGTCGGTGCGCCAGGCGGCGAGAAGCTTGAGCAGCAGCACCCCGGCGCCGACGAGTACCGAAACGGCCGCCGCCCGCTGCGTAGCGTGGGCGTGGATGCGCATCAGGCGCTCCGGGGGCGCGGGCTAGACTGCCCGTCCATGGAGCCGCTGCTCGCCGTCGCCCTGCTCGTCGTCCTCGCCGGCCTCGCCGGCACGGTGCTGCCGGCGCTGCCCGGCGTGCCGCTGGTCTTCTTCGGCCTGCTGCTCGCCGCCTGGAGCAACGGCTTCGCGCGGGTCGGCGGCTGGACGCTGGCGCTGCTCGCCCTGCTGGTCGGCGTCTCGCTGCTGGTCGACCTCGCCGGCGCCGCCTTCGGCCTGCAACGTGCCGGCGCCAGCCGCTGGGCGCTCGCCGGAGCGCTCGCCGGGCTGCTGCTCGGCTTCGCCTTCGGCCTGCCGGGGCTGCTGGCCGG
>CAYYIK010000099.1:2637-9106 GCA_964471955.1 uncultured Thermoanaerobaculia bacterium
CCCTGGTCGCGCACCCAGACGATGCGGGCCCGGAAGCGCTCACCGCGTCCGAGCGCCCCCTCGGCCACCGCGAAGCGCGCCGCGGTCTCGGCGCTGTCGAGGGCCCGATCGATCCGGAACTCGCGCTCCGCCGCGTCGACCCGGATCGCCGCCGCGCCGTCACGGTAGCGCTGGACGATCGCCGCCAGCTGCTGGCGGTCGGTGATCGTCGCCTCGTAGGGCCGGGCGAGCACGACGAAGCCGGGTGCGAAGGCTTCGACGATGCGTCGCGTCCTGCCGAAGGAGGTGAGCTGGTCCTCGGGCCCGCTCTTCTCGAACCACTCCTGGATCGTGGCGAGACGCGCGGCCAGTCGACGCCGGTCGCTGGTCCACCACGCCCAGGCGGCCAGCGCCAGCGCCAGCACGAGCAGGGCGGCAACGAGTCGCTTCACCCCGGCGGCCTCCGCCTCCGGCCTCGCGCGTGCCCGGACACGGCGGCTCCCGCGCCCCCCCTCAGGCTCCGGCCAGGCGGGCAGCGAGGCGGATCTCGACGGCGGCGAGCGCCTTCGAGACCGGGCAGTTCTTCTTCGCCCCTTCGGCCTGCTCGGCGAAGGCGGCGGCGTCGATGCCCGGCACCTCGGCCTCGCAGTCGAGCTCGATCAGCGCGATCGAGGCGCCCCCCTCGCCCATGCGCAGGTGGACCTTCGCCGTCGTGGCGATCCGCCGCGGCGCGAACCCGGCCCGCTGCAGAGCCCCGGAGAGCGCCATCGAGAAGCAGCCGGCATGCGCCGCCCCGATCAGCTCTTCCGGGTTGGTTCCCGTCCCCTCCTCGAAGCGACTGCTGAACGAATAGGCGCCTTCGAAGGCGCCGCTGCCGAGGCGAACCGTTCCGTTGCCGTCCTTGAGGCCGCCGTTCCAGACGGCGGATCCGTTGCGCGTGGCCATGTCTCCTCCTGCTTCCGGCTCAGAACCCGAAGCGCACGGAGGCGCCGAGGGTGATGGCGTCCGACTCCGCCTGATCGAGATCGTTGAAGGCGTCGGCGCGGTAGTTGGCGTTGATGTCGAGGTGGATCTTCGGCAGCAGCAGCAGGTCGACGCCGACCCGCGCCGCGTACCAGGGGTCGGACCAGTCGTCGCCCGAGAAGAAGCCGTCGCTCTGGGTCATGCCGACTCCGACGCCACCGTAGAAGCCGCGCCCGGCGAGAAGGTAGATCTGAGGAGCGTACGCCGCCTCGCCGGTCACGCCGCCGAAACCGTCCTCCCAGTACTCGAGGTCGACCTCGAAGCGCAGCAGGCCGCCCGGCAGGTACTGGTAGGAGGCGACGATCGAGTTGCCGCTGTCCTCGATGGCGCCCAGGTCGTCGATCTCGATGTCGTCGAGTGTCTCGAAGTAGTGGTACCCGATGCCGATCCGGTGCTCGCCGGCGAGCGCCGGAACCGCCGCGAGTGTCACCGTCAGGAGCGCCAGGGAGGCGGTTCGAAGGAATCTCGACATGAATCGCTTCCTCACTTTCTTTCCCGATCTTCACGGTGCGCGGCGCGTCGCGGAATGCGGCGTCGCCAGCGCGGCCTCAGGATACCAACAGCCTCAGCAAGATGCGCGCCCGGATGCGGCGCCGCTCCGGCACTCCGGGCTCGATGCGCCGCTCACAGCATGCCGCTGCCGAAGCTGTCGCAGGCGTCGACGTCGCCCGACTCGAGGCCGCGGCGCAGCCACTGGACGCGCATCTCCGACGATCCGTGGGTCCAGCTCTCCGGCGTCACGTACCCCTGCGCCCGCCTCTGCATCCGGTCGTCGCCGATCGCCGCGGCCGCGCGCAGCCCCTCCTCCGCGTCGCCCGGTTCGAGCAGGCCGCGCTGATGGGCGAAATGCCCCCAGACCCCGGCGAGACAGTCGGCCTGCAGCTCCATGCGCACCGAGAGCTCGTTCGCATCGGCCTGCGAACGCGCCCGCTGCTGCGCCGCGGTGACGCGATCGGCGATCCCGAGCAGATTCTGCACGTGGTGGCCGACTTCGTGGGCGAGGACGTAGGCCTGCGCGAAATCCCCCGGCGCGCCGAAGCGGGAGTGGAGGTCGTCGAAGAAAGCGAGGTCGATGTAGAGCTTGCCGTCGGCCGGGCAGTAGAACGGACCGACCGCGGCGCTGTTGAAGCCGCAGGCCGACTGCACCGCCTGGCGGAAGAGCACCAGCGTCGGCAGCCGGTACTCGTAGCCCCGCTGGCGGAAGATCGCGCTCCAGGTCTCCTCCGTGTCGGCGAGGACCGTGGCGGCGAACTGCGCCCGCAGATCGTCCTCGGCATCGCCGGTCGCCCGCGGTCCCGGAGCGTCCGCCGGCGCGTCGACGCCGACCGGCACGCCCCCCGTCTCCTGCACCTGCTGCAGCAGCGCCAGCGGATCCGAACCGGTCAGCCAGGCGAAGAGCAGAACGAGAACCACCGTGCCGCAGCCGCCGGCCAGCAGGCCGCGCCCCCCGCCCATGCCGCCCGCCCGGCGATCCTCCACCTGCGTGCTCTGCCGTCGCCCCTGCCAGCGCATCGATCGTCCTCCCCGGTTCCGTCAGCGGCGAACCGGCTCGCGGCAAGACTTCCACAAACGGACGTCGCCTCCAAGCGCGGGCGCCCCCGCCGGATCGCCAGCGACGCTAGGATCGGCGTGCCGCGGCAAGCCGCCGCGGGAGATCGGAGACCGGACCATGGCCCAGGCGACGCTGGCGGGAAAGCGACTCTTCATCACCGGCGCGAGCCGCGGCATCGGGCTGGCCATCGCGCGGCGCGCGGCGCTCGACGGCGCCCGCGTGGCGATCGCCGCCAAGACCGCCGAGCCGCACCCGAAGTTGCCGGGGACGATCCATACCGCGGCGGCCGAGATCGAGGCGGCGGGCGGCGAGGCGCTCGCGCTCGAATGCGACATCCGCTTCGAGGAGCAGGTCGAGGCCGCCGTGGCGCGTGCCGTCGCGGCCTTCGGCGGCCTCGACATTCTGGTCAACAACGCCTCCGCGATCTCGCTGACCGGCACCCTCGAGACGCCGATGAAACGCTTCGACCTGATGCACGGCGTCAACGTGCGCGGCACCTATCTCTGTTCGCGCACCTGTCTGCCCCACCTGCTCGAGGCGGACAACCCGCACGTGCTCAACCTGGCGCCGCCGCTCAACCTCGACCCGAAGTGGTTCGCCGGGCACGTCGCCTACACGATGTCGAAGTACGGCATGTCGATGTGCGTCCTCGGCATGGCCGAGGAGTTCCGCGACCGCGGGGTCGCCGTCAACGCCCTCTGGCCGCGCACCGCGATCGCCACGGCGGCGATCGCCATGATCGGCGGCGAGGCGATGCTGCGCCACAGCCGCAAACCCGAAATCCTCGCCGACGCCGCGCACGCCATCCTCGTCCGGCCGGCGCGCGAATGCACCGGCAACTTCTTCCTCGACGACGAGGTGCTGGCCGCGGCCGGCGTCACCGACCTCTCCGGCTACGCCGTCGACCCGGCCGCCGAACTGGTCGGCGACTTCTTCGTCTGAGCCACCCGGCGGCCGCGGCGCGGCGCCGCCCGCTCCGCGCCCCGGCCGGCCTGCCGAGACTAGAATCGGCCCATGCCGCAAGCCGTCCTGCGCACCACCGCCTGTCCGCTCGACTGTCCCGACGCCTGCACGCTCGAAGTGACGGTCGAAGGCGACCGTCTGACCCGCGTCGCCGGCGCGCGCGGCGGCAATCCGGTGACCGACGGCTTCATCTGCGGCAAGGTGCGCCGGCTCCCCGAGCACGTGCACGGCGAGGCGCGCCTGCGCCAGCCGCTGCGGCGGACCGGTGAGAAGGGCGCCGGCCGCTTCGAGCCGATCTCCTGGGAGGCCGCCCTCGATCTCGCCGCGGCGCGCCTGGTCGAGACCCGCGACCGGTTCGGGGGCGCCGCGATCCTCCCCTACTCCTACGGCGGCTCGAACGGCCTCCTCACCCAGGACACCACGGACCGGCTCCTCTTCCGGCGGCTCGGCGCGTCGGACCTGGCGCGCACCGTCTGCGCGGCCCCGTCCGGGAGAGCCGCCACCGGCCTCTACGGCAAGATGCCGGGCGTCGCCTACACGGACTACCCCGAGGCGCGGCTGATCGTCATCTGGGGCGCCAACCCCCGCACCTCCGGCGTCCATCTCGTCCCCTGGATCCACGCCGCCCGCCGGCGCGGCGCGCGGTTGGTGGTCGTCGACCCGCGCGTGACCTCGCTGGCGGCCGAGGCCGATCTCCACCTCGCGCCGCGGCCCGGCACCGACGTCGTGCTCGCCCTGGCGGTGATCCGCGAGCTGTTCGCCTCCGGCCGCGCCGATCGCGAGTTCCTGCGCCGCCACGCCCGCGGCCACGAGGAGCTCGAGCGCCGCGCCGACCGCTGGAGCCTGGCGGAGGCGGCGCGCGTCTGCGGCATCGAGGCCGGCGAGATCGCCCGCTTCGCCGACCTCTACGCGGCGAGCTCGCCGGCGGTCGTGCGCTGCGGCTGGGGGGTCGAGCGCAACCGCAACGGCGGCTCGGCGGTGGCGGCGATCCTCGCTCTGCCGGCGGTCGCCGGGAAGTTCGGCGTGCGCGGCGGCGGCTACACGATGTCCAACTCGGGCGCCTGGAGGTTCGCCGTCTTCCCGGTCGGCGACGCTCCCCCGCCGCCGCGCACGGTCAACATGAATCTCCTCGGCGAGGCGCTGCGCCCGGAGGCCGAACCGCCGGTCCGCCTGCTGTTCGTCTACAACTCCAACGCGCTCGCCACCTCTCCCGATCAGAACGCGGTGCGCCGCGGCCTCGCCCGCGAGGACCTCTTCACCATCGTCTTCGACGCGGTCGCCACCGACACCGCGACCTGGGCCGACCTGCTGCTGCCCGCCACCACCTTCGTCGAGCACCGCGAGCTGTCGCGCGGCTACGGCGCCTACGCGCTGCAGATCGGCCAGCCGGCGCTGCCGGCGGTCGGCGAGGCGCGCGGCAACTATCGCGTCTTCGCCGACCTGGCCGTGCGCTGCGGCGTGGCCCGACCCGAGGAGATCCCCTCCGAGGAGGCCTGGATCGCGACGCTGCTCGAGTCGACCGGCAGGGGGGACGCCCTGCGCGCCGAGCTGACCCGGCGCGGGTTCGGCACGCCGCCGGACGGCGAGGCTCCGGTGCAGTTCGCCGACGTCTTCCCGCGCACCGCCGACCGGCGCGTCGACCTGCTGCCCGACGAGCTCGACCGTGAGGCCCCGGAGGGGCTCTACGCCTTCCGTGCGCTGCCGCAGGAGGAGCGCTATCCGCTCGCCCTCATCTCGCCGGCGAGCGACCGGACGACCTCGTCGACCTTCGGTCAGCTGCGCACGGGCGAGGTCGCGGCGCGCCTCCACCCGACCGACGCGGCGGCGCGAGGCATCGCCGACGGGGCGCGCATCCGCATGTTCAATCCGCTCGGCGAGGTGATCTGCCGCGCCCGCCTGTCCGAGTCGCTGCGCCCCGGCGTCGTCGAGCTGCCCAAAGGGCTCTGGCGGCGCCACACGGAGAACGGCTCGACCGCCTGCGCTCTCGCTCCGGCGACGCTGACCGACCTCGGCGGTGGCGCCTGCTTCAACGACGCCCGCGTCGAGGTCGAACTCCTCCGCTGAACGCCGCGCTCAGGGAGCGGGCTCGACGCTGAGCGCCGCCGAGCGCGGCGCCGCCGAGCGCGATTCGAAGGCCGCCAGCACCACCGTCGACGCCGCCGTTCGCCGCAACACCGCCGGCCAGGGGAACGAGCAGTCCTCCGCCGCGCAGGCCACGCCGGGCTGACAGTCCACCGGCGCTCCGCCGTCGGCGAGCGCCGCGTACGAGATCGTCCCCGGGCGCGCGCCGGCCGGCAGGTCGAGCCGGAGCAGAACGCAACCGGGCGGCAGCGTCTCGGCGAGCCGGTCGAGCGAGGGGAGCGGCACGAGCGAGAGCCGGGCCGCGAGGTCGCTCGGGCAGCCCGCACCTCCGCCCTCGAGCCTCACCTCGACCCGCGCCGCGGCGCCAGCCACCCCTTCGCCCCGCGCCACGCGGGGGGAGGGAGCCGGCCGCCGGGGTGCGGCGACCGGCGCCGGTTCGGCCGCTTCCTCGGCGGCGGGCTGCGGCACGGCCACCGGGGCCGCGGCCGGAGCGGGAGCGGGAGGTGCGGCCGGGGCCGGTTGCGGAGCCGGCGGCGCGACCGGAGCCGGAGCGGGAGCCGGCGGTGCGACCGGAGCCGGAGCGGGAGCCGGCGGTGCGACTGGAGCCGGAGCAGGAGCCGGCGGGGCGACCGGAGCCGCCTGGCGTGCGGTGAACGAGCCACCCGGCGTGACGGCCGACCGGACACCGACGACGTACAGCGCGAGGCTGACGAGGGCAACTCCCGCGAAGCCGATTCTCCGAATCGTGGAACTCATGGCTGTCTCCCGACCAGACCTGCCAACACTGGAGTCGCGACCCTCGCTCGGGCGTCGACCACGCGTCGGACGAAGGGGTCGGCTTGCTTCAACGCGTGGTGGCGACAACCGCTA
>CAYYIK010000100.1:0-8904 GCA_964471955.1 uncultured Thermoanaerobaculia bacterium
GCGCCGCCCCGGGTGCCGCGAACGCGCCGCGTCGTGGAGGGCGCCCCGGCGCCTCCCGGGCCGGCCGCGCCGGCGGCCGGCGCGCGCGGCGCCGGCGCGGCCGGCGGCGGCACCGTGCTGTTCGACGTCGAGACGCTGCGCTCGGCGGCGGAGGTGGGGGGCTGGGGCAAGGCGCACCGGATGGGGGTGGCGGTGGCGGTCGCCCTCTTCCTCGAGGAGGGACGCTTCGAGACCTTCCGCGAGGAGGAAGTGCCACGGCTCGTCACCGCGCTCAAGGCGGCCCGCCTGGTGGTCGGCTTCAACTCCCGCCGCTTCGACTACGCCGTCCTCGCCGGCTACACCGGCGAGGACTACGCGCGCACCCTGCCGACCCTCGACCTGCTCGAGACGCTGCACGCTCGGCTCGGCTTCCGCGTCGGCCTCGGCCACGTGGCCCAGGAGACCCTCGGCACGACCAAGTCGGCCGACGGCCTGCAGAGCCTCGAGTGGGTCCGGGCGGGGGAGTTCGAGCGGGTGGCCGACTACTGCCGGCGCGACGTCGAGATCCTGCGCGACGTCTACCTGTTCGGCCGCCGGGAAGGGCACGTCGTCGTGGCGACGCGCGGCGGCCGGATCCGCGTGCCGGTCGACTGGTAGCGGCTCAGCGCGGCAGCAGGTCGACCTTGACGTCGCGGCTGTCGACGGCGTCGGACTCCGGCTCGAAGACCACCAGCCACTGGCGGCCGAGCGCCCGGTGCAGCTCGTCGAGGCGGCGCGCGAGCTCCTCGTCGGTGGCGAAGACGAGCACCTCGCCACCGGTCGCGCGCACCGCCCGCTCGACGTCGGCGCGGATCCGGGCGGCGGCGATGCTCGCCGGGCTGCCGGGCTGGGCGTGGACGCCCGTTCCCGCCTGGCAGTCGCGATCGCGCCGCAGCAGGAAGACGGGGATGCCGCGCTCGCGGGCGATCGGCGCGAAGCGGCCGACGCTGGTCGGTTCGGTGGTGTCGCAGCCGTCGGAGACGACCAGCAGCGCGGCGCGCGCGTCCTCGGCGTGGAACTGGCCGAGCGCCCAGCTGACCGCCGGCGAGAGCGCCGTCTTCTCCGGCCGCGGCGCGGCCGGCAGGTGGGCGAGGACCTCCTCGGCGCGCGCCCGACCCGAGGCGAGCAGGCGGGGGCGGTCGCCGAACTCGGCGACGAAGAGCCGGTCGCCCCGGCCGGAGACGGTCAGCGCGCTCGCCGCGGCGGCGCGGCGGAAGGCGGCGAAGTCGGGCGCCGTGCTCCCCGAGATGTCGACCAGCAGCCCGAGCTCGAGGGTCTCCTCGCCGCCGCCGACCACCCGCAGGATCCGCTGGTCGCGGCCGCGCCAGCGCGCCCGCACGCTCGCCACCTCCGGGGGCGGGGCGTCGGCGGGCAGCAGCAGGCGCGCCTGGCCGAGGCGCACGTCGACGACGTCGCCTTCGAGCGTCGCGGCGCGCCAGACCTCGAGGTCGGCGCCGGCGTCGAAGCGGATGCGCGCGCCGAGCGGCGCCGCCGGGTCGGGCGCCAGCGCCGCGACCTCGTCGCGGGAGAAGAGGTAGGGGGGGCGGCTCCGGCCGGCGCCGCCGGCGCCGGGGGCGATCAGGTCGACGCCGACGATGCGCCGCCCCCGGGCCGGTTCGACCAGCACCGCGAGGCCGCCGTCCGGGAGGGGGTAGAGGCGGGCGGCCACCTGGTCGTCCGGGGTGCGCGGCCGGCGGCCGAGCCAGACCGTCTCGCTCCCCGCGCGGTCGAGTCCGACCGCGACGATCCAGCGCGGCCGCCACCCGTCGGCGAGGCGGACCGTGGTGGTGAACGGCCGGCGGGTGAGCTGCTCGGCGGGGCGCCCCTCGACTTCGAGGCGGACCGCGGTGATCCCGGCCGGCGCGTCGACGGTGACCCGGTAGCGCCGGGCCGGCTCGGCTTCGGCGGCCTCGACGCGCAGGTAGGAGAGGGTTTCGCCGCCGGCCGGCGGGGCCGGGAGCGGCGCCAGCAGAGCGGCGAGGGCCAGAGCGCGTCGAACGGCGCTGCCGGGGCGGTTCACGGATCTCACGGTGCGCCCCAGTATGCCGGAGGCGGCCGGGAGGACGAAGCGTGCGGCCGGCGGCTCAGGAGGCGACCGGCGCCAGTTCGAGATCGGTGCGGGCGAAGCGGGGGTCGGCGGCGAGCAGCGGCTGTCGCGCCAGGCGGGCGACGGCGTACGCCAGGCAGTCGCCGAAGTCGAGTCCGGCGCGGCCGCTGCCGGGGCCGTGGCGGCGCCAGGCCTCGGCGGCGGCGCGCGCGTGCGCCTCGCTGAACGGCACGACCTCGAGGTCGAACTCCTGGACGAAGCGGGCGAGCAGGCCGCCGACGTCCCGGCCGGTTGCGGCGGACAGCTCGAAGCCGGCTTCGACCAGCGTCGGGGCGCCGATGCCGGCGCGCGAGGTGCCGGCCAGCGAGGCGATCAGCCCCTCGTGTCCCGGGCGGCGCAGGAAGATGGCGGTGACGGCGGAGGTGTCGACGATCATGGCGCGGGAGGCGGGAGTGCGGGGCGGAGCCGGAACGGCGGCAGCTCCGGCGCGGGGCGCGGGCCCGGGGGCCTCAGCGGGTGGCGAGCCGCCGCCCGGCCGAGGAGCGGGCACGGATCACCGACCAGACTTCGCGCTCGAGAAAGGAGCGCAGCTCCTCGGCCCGGTTCTCGTGCACCACCTGGAAGGCGAGGCGCTGGCGGCGCTCCTCGAGCGCGCGGCGGATCGCCTCGGTCTTCGACTCGCCGGTCAGCTCGGCGATCTCGGTGGCGAGACTCTCGACCTGGGCATTCTTGATGTTCAGCGCCATGCCGACCTCCCCCGCAAGCGACGGAATCTGCCGCAGAGGATAGGTATAGAGGTAGAAATTGTCAACCAAGGTGTAAACAGCCGGGGATTGAGCCCCGGCAAGGACGCCGGGCGCGCGATCGGGTAGCTTGCCGATGGAGGTTCCGGCCATGCTCCCGCCACTGCGCGCCCGCGCGCTCGCCCGCCTGCTCCTCGCCGCCCCGCTCTGCCTCTCTCCCCTCGCTGCCCAGGAGCGGCAGGTGAGCTTTCGCCCGCTCGCCGAGGTCCGCCTGCGCTGGGAGGCGTTCGACACCCCGCTGCCGCGCGCCGATCGCGACGCGACGTACGACTTTGGCCTGCTGCGCGCCCGCCTGGGCGGCGAGCTGGCCTGGAAGGGCGGCTGGCGCCTCAAGGGGGTCGTGCAGGCGGCGGCGATGTCGACGCTGCCGGACGACGCCGCCTTCGGCAGCGGCCCGACCTACCTGTCGACCAACGGCGGCGACCGCGACCCGGCGCACCTCGACCTCGCCGAGCTGGCGCTGAGCTGGAAGCGCGACGACCTGGCGGTGACGGTCGGCCGCCAGGGGTACGCCGACGGCCTCGAGGCGCTGCCCGGGGTGCCGCTGCTCGACGGCGTGGCCCGCCGCAAGCTCGGCGAACGCCTGGTCGGCAGCTTCGACTTCCCGAACGTCGGCCGGCGCTACGACGGCGCGCGCCTGGGCGTCGACCTCGGCGACGCCGCGCGGCTCGAGGCTTTCGCCCTGCGGCTGCTCGCCGGCGGCTTCCACTACGACGACGCCTTCGAGCCGCTCGACGTCGAGCTGGCCGGCGTCGCCGTGGCCTCGCCGCTCGGCGGGTGGGTGCCGCGCACGCAGCTGCGCGCCTTCGCCATCGCCTATCGGGACGACCGGCGCCTGACCCGCCAGAGTCTCGGCGCGGACGTCGAGGTGGCCACGGTCGGCGGCTCGGCGCTCGCCGGCACCGCCGACTGGGATCTGCTCGCCTGGCTGGCGCTGCAGCGCGGCGACTTCGGGCCCGACGACCACCGGGCCTGGGCGACGCTCGTCGAGGTCGGGCGCCGCTTCGCCGGTCTGCCGGGCGCTCCGAGCTTCCACCTCGGCTTCGAGCGCGCCTCGGGCGGCGGCGCCGGCGGCGACCACGAGGCGTTCTTCAACCTGCTGCCGACCAATCACAAGTTCTACGGCGCGCTCGACAGCAGCGCCTTCTCCAACCTCACCGACCTCTACCTCGAGGGGCGCTGGGTGCCGGCCCCCGGCTGGACCCTGGCGCTCGTGCTGCACGACCTGCGACTGGTCGACCGCGGCGACGCCTGGTACGCCGGCTCCGGGGCGTTCAGCGACCGCGAGTTCGGCTACGTGGCGCGCCGGCCCGCCTCCGGGCGCTTCGCTTCGCGCGACCTCGGCCGCGAGCTCGACCTGACCGCGACCCGCGCTCTCGGGCGCGGCCTCGAAGCGAAGCTCGAGGCGGGCTGGCTCGCCGGCGGCGACGCGGCGGCCGAGATCCTCGCCGCCGACGAGGACGGCGGCTGGCTGGCGCTCGAGCTGACCTGGAAGCTCTGAGGCTCTAGAGCATCATGCTGGCGAGGTTGGCCAGTTCGCTGCGCTCGCCCTTGTCGAGGTTGACGTGGGCGTACAGCCGGTTCCCCTTGACCCGGTCGATCAGGTAGGAGAGGCCGTTGGACTGCGCGTCGAGGTAGGGCGTGTCGATCTGGAAGATGTCGCCGGTGAAGATCATCTTCGTCCCCTCGCCGGCGCGCGTGATGATCGTCCGCACCTCGTGCGGCGTCAGATTCTGCGCCTCGTCGACGATGAACATGATGTTGGAGAAGCTGCGGCCGCGGATGTAGGCGAGCGGCGTGATGTGCAGCTTCTCGGCCTCGACCATTTCGTCGAGCCGCTTGAAGTCGCGCTCTTTCTCCTCGAACTGGTGCTTGATCACCGACAGGTTGTCGCACAGCGGGGCCATGTACGGGTTGATCTTCGACTTGATGTCGCCGGGCAGATAGCCGATGTCCTTGTTCGACAGCGGCACCAGCGGCCGCGCCAGGTAGATCTGCCGGAAGTCGCGCCGCCGCTCGAGCGCGCCGGCCAGGGCGAGCAGCGTCTTGCCGGTGCCGGCCTTGCCGGAGATCGACACCAGCGGCACGTGGTGGTTGAGGATGGCGTGCAGCGCGAAGGTCTGCTCGGCGTTGCGCGGCGAGATGCCGTAGGCGGCGGTCTTGTGCACCCGCTCGAGGTTGCCGCTGGCGGGGTTGAACCAGACCAGGGCCGAATTCTGCGGGCTCCTGAGGATGTAGTAGTGGTTGGCGAGCGGCGCCTCGACGCCGACTTCGGCGGGCGGGATCGCCCCCTCGGCGTAGAGCTTCTGCACCGGACCCGGATCGTCGAGCTCGAGATCGGTCTTGCCGCGGTAGAGGTGGTCGACGTCCTTGACGCGCACCGTCTCGTAGTCCTCGGCGCGCAGGTTGAGCGCCCGCGCCTTGATGCGCAGGTTGATGTCCTTGGAGACCAGGATGACGTCACGCGACGCCTCGCGCTCGGTCAGCGCCAGGGTCGCATTGAGGATCCGGTGGTCGTTCTTGTCGGAGCCGAAGAGCTTCCGCGCGTCGACCGAGGCGGCGTCCTCGCGCACCACCCGCATGCGGCCGAGGTCGGGGCCGTCGAGCGGGATCCACTCCTGGAGCAGGTCGTGGCTCGACAGCTTGTCGAGGTGGCGGATGAACTCGCGCGCCTGGAGGTTGACGACCGTGTCCCCCTTCTTGAACTGGTCGAGCTCCTCGAGGACGGTGATCGGCACCGCCACGTCGTGCTCCTTGAAGCTGAAGATCGCGTTGGCGTCGTAGAGGATGACCGAAGTGTCGAGAACGAAGATCTTCGCGGGGCGACGCGGCATGCGGCCATTCGATCACAGCCGGCGCGCGCCGCCCAGCCGCGACCGGGCGCGGATCCGGGCCGCCGCGGGCTTAGAATCGGGCGATTTTCATGAACGGGACCGAGCGGCCGGACGCGTGGATCGCAGTCGCGGGATTCGTCAGCCACGCGCTGTTCGCGACGGCGCTGGCGACCCTGCTGCTGCGCTTTCATCGCCGGCTCGGGCGCGGCTACCTGCGCGCCTGGGCCTTCGCCTGGGTATCGATCGCCCTCGCCGCGGCGGCCGGGGCGTGGTCGGCCTGGAGCCTCGCGGCGCTGCCGGCCGCGGCGCCGGCGCGCCTGCTCGCGGGAGCCGTCTGGGTCGTCGGCGGTTACTGGCACGCCGCCTGGCTGCTCTTCGGAGCGACCGCCATCGCCACCGGCCACTCGGTGTCGCGGCGCGGCCGGAGCGCCATCCTGGCCGCCCTGGCGGCTCTCGGGATCGGCGCCACCCTGATCGGGGCCCTCGCCCCGGCGGCAGCGGCCGGGCGTCGGCTGCTCGGCGACGGCGTGCGGGCGCTGGTGATCGGCGCGGCCCTGCTCGGCGCCGGACTCGTCCTCGCCCGGGTCGCCCGGCGGGCGGCGGGTACCGGGGCCGGTCCCGGCTTCGTCCGCTTCGCTTTCATCGCCAAGGGGGCTCAGCAGCTGGTGCTGTGCGGCTCGCTGATCGGCTGGCTGCCGTCCATTCCGGCCGCCCTCGAAGTGCCGCTCGAAGGCCTGCTCACCGGCCTGCTCGGCCTCGGCATCGTGGTCTGGCTGCTCGAGGAGGAGCAGCACCGGCTGCGCGAGGCGTCGCGTCAGATCGAGCGTCTGGCCTTCTACGATCCGGTGACCGGCCTGCCCAATCGGCAGCTGTTCGTCGAACGGCTGCGCGGCTGGCTGGCCCGGCAGAGCGGCGGCGACGGTGCGGGCGCCCTGCTGTCGCTCGACCTCGACCGCTTCAAGGCGGTCAACGACCGCGGGGGGCACGAGGCGGGCGACCAGGTGCTCGCGGCGGTCTCCGACCGTCTCCTGCGCAGCGCCGCGGAGGGGGAGACGGTGGCGCGCCTCGGCGCCGACGAGTTCGCGCTGCTGCTGCCCGGCGGCGGCGACGCGGCGGGCGTGGCGCGGCGGGCCGAAGCGATCCTCGGGCTGCTGCGCGAACCGCTGCAGGTCGGCGGCCACGAGCTGCGGGTCGACGCCAGCCTCGGCGCGGCCCTCTGCCCGGCGCACGGCGTCGAGGCCGCCGTGCTGCTGCGCAAGGCCGACGCGGCGATGCGCCGCGCCAAGGCGGCCGGCGGCGGGCGGGCGGAGATCTGGGACGCGGCGCGGCTCGACGCGGCGCGCGAGCCGTTCGCCCTCGAGCGGGCGCTGCGCGACGGCCGGCTGGGCGAGGATCTCGAGCTCCACTTCCAGCCCATCGTGCGCTCGGGCAGCGGCGAGATCTTCGGCGCCGAGGCGCTGCTGCGCCTGCGCCACCCCGAGCGCGGACTGCTCTCGCCGCCGGAGTTCCTCTTCGCCGCCGAGAGCGCCGAGGTGAGCGACGCCATCGGCCAGTGGGTGCTGCGCGAGGCCTGCGCCGCGGCGGCCGCCTGGCGGCGGCGCTTCGGCGCCGACCTGCGGGTGGCGGTCAACCTGACGGCGCGCGCCTTCGAGGACCGCCAGCTCGCCGCCAAGGTCGCCGCGGTGCTGGCCGAGTTCGCGCTGCCTCCCGCGGCCCTGGAGCTCGAGATCACCGAGACGATGGCGCTCCTGCAGGTCAACGACCCGGTGCCCGGACTGAGCGAGTTGCGCGCCCGCGGCACCCGCGTGGCGGTCGACGACTTCGGCACCGGCTACTCGTCGCTCTCCTATCTGCGCGAGCTGCCGATCGAGATCGTCAAGCTCGACTCCTCGTTCATCCGCGACCTGGGGCGCCGTCCCCGCGATTCGCGCATCGTCGGCGCGGTCGTGCAGCTCGCCCACGGTCTCGGCCTCGAGGTGGTCGCCGAGGGGGTGGAGGAGGAGGGGCAGATGGCGGTGCTCGAAATGCTGCACTGCGACCGCATGCAGGGCTATCTGTTCAGCCGGCCGCTGCCGCGCCACGAGTTCGAGCGGCTGCTGGCCACCGCCCTGCCCTCCGGCGGGGCCGGCGGCGCCGGCGACGGCCGGTTGAATCCGGCCTGAACGGATTTCCGGAGCAGGGGTTTGCCGGCGGATCGGGAAGCTGTTAGGGTCCGCCAAATTTCTGTTGCAGGCAGTTGCAGTTCCTCAATCCGGCTTTTCAAAGTCCAGGAGGAATGTCCATGTCGAAGCGTCTCATGGGAGTCGTGTGCAGCCTGATCTTCGCCCCGTCGCTGCTTCTCGCCGCCACCGCGGCGAGCGAGAACGCGGCCGAGCGGGCGGAGATCCACTTCCTGGGCAACCAGGGTCAACTCGTGCGCGGCGTCCGCTGCGCCGCGCCGACGCCGGGCCGGGCCGAGATCGCCGAGACCGACGCGGTGGTCGCCGATTTCGTCAAGATGTTCGGCAGCCAGCAGAACGCCTCGGCGGTCGCGGTGAGCATCCCGGTGCGCTGGCACGTCGTCCGCTCCGGCACCTCGGCGAGCCAGGGGAACATCTCCGACGCGATGATCGCCAACCAGATCCAGGTGCTCAACCAGGCCTACTCGGGCACCGGTTTCTCGTTCTACCTGGCGGGCACGGACCGCACCACCAACAAGCGCTGGTACACCGGCTGCTACAGCTCGGGCACCGAGCGCAAGATGAAGCAGGCGCTGGCGATCGACCCGGCCAACAACCTGAACATCTACTCCTGCAGCCCCTCGGGCGGCATCCTCGGCTACGCCCGCTTCCCGAACAACTATCCGGAGTCGAGCTACATGCACGGCGTGGTGCTGCTCGACCAGTCGCTGCCGGGCGGCAACGCTTCGCCCTACAACCTCGGTGACACGGGCACCCACGAAGTCGGCCACTACCTCGGCCTGTACCACACGTTCCAGGGAGGCTGCACCAACCCCGGCGACTCGGTGGCCGACACCCCGTACGAGGCGAGCCCGGCCTACGGCTGCCCGACCGGCCGCGACACCTGCTCGAGCACCGGCCTCGACCCGATCAAGAACTTCATGGACTACACCGACGACGCCTGCATGAACGAGTTCTCGGCCGGCCAGTCCGACCGCATGCACGCGCTCACCTCGCAGTACCGCCCGTCGATCTACTACTGA
>CAYYIK010000101.1:0-8742 GCA_964471955.1 uncultured Thermoanaerobaculia bacterium
CGCGACCCTCCCGCTCTTCCCGGACCTGCCGCTGTTCGGCCGTCCCGACCCCGCCGCCGAGGCGCTGCGGCGGCGCGCCGGGGTCGAGTATCTGGACCTGCTCCCGCGCGAGGTGCTCAATCGCGCCGACAGTCCGCGCCTGCCGTTCCAGTGGACGATCAACCCTTACCGCGGCTGCGAGTTCGGCTGCTCCTACTGCTACGCCCGCGACACGCACGGCTTTCTGGAGATGCGCCGGCCCGAGGAGTTCGAGTCGCGGATCTTCGTCAAGCGCCGGGCCGCCGAGGCGCTGCGCCGCCGGCTCCGGCGCACCGACCTGCGCGGCCAGACGATCGCGATCGGTACCGCCACGGACCCGTATCAGCCGGCCGAAAAGCAGTTCGGCATCACCCGTTCGCTGCTCGAGGCCTTCCGCGACGCCGAGGGGCTGGCGCTCGCGATCACGACGAAGTCGCCGCTGGTGCTGCGCGATCTCGACCTGCTCGTCGAGCTCGACCGCCGGCATGCGATCGAGGTCAACGTCACGCTGACGACGGTCGACCCGGCGCGGGCGCGCCGCCTCGAGGGGAACGCGCCCGATCCGCAGGCGCGCCTGCGCACCGTCGCCCGGCTCTCCGAGGCGGGGATCGCGACGCAGATCAACTGCATGCCGGTGATGCCGGGGATCAACGACGACGAAGAGACTCTGGCTCCGCTCTTCGCCGCGGCGCGCGAGGCCGGTGCCCGCCAGGTGGTCGGGGCGCCGCTGTTTCTCAAGCCGGCGGCGCGTGCCCACTTCTTCGCCTGGCTCGACCGCGAGCACCCGGAGCTCGCCGGCCTCTACCGGCGCCTGTACAACCGTCGCGACTATCTCGACGAGCCGGCGCGCGATCGCCTGCTCACGACTTTCCGCCGCCTGCGCCTCGCCGCCGGCTTCCCCCGCCCGTTGCCGACGCGCGCCTGACCGGCGCGGGCGGCGGCGCGGCGAGGCGGACGACGAGGTCGGTCAGGGCGGCGTCGGGGTCGCGCGAGTCCCCCTTGAGGCGCAGCTCGGTCTCGAGGAGGAGTTCGGGCATCCGTGCCAGGGCCGCCGGGGAGTGGCGCGCCGCCGCCAGGTAGGCGCGATGCAGCCGGAAGGCGTGCATCCCCTGGAGCGGGTTCTTGTCGAGGCCGGGGACGGCGCCCTGCAGCCGTGGCGCCACCTGGTCGCGAAAGCGGGGGTAGCTCGCCACGCCGGACGGAGCGCCGGTGGCCCGCAGCAGACCCTCGACCGCAATCATGTGGCGGACGAAACCGCCGAGCAGGGCGAAGAAGGCGAGCCGCTCGGAGACCGGGTCCTCCGCGCCCCCCAGGCGGCGGCCGAGGGCCGCCAGAGCCTCCCCCGGCTTGCCCGCGCCGATGGCGTCGAGAATCGCCCAGACGTCCTGCTCGCCGCGGTCCTCGACCTGCGCCTCGACCAGTTCGCGCTCGATCGGTCCGCCGCCCGAGAGATTCGCGAGCTTGCGGTACTCGGCGGCGAGACGGCCGGTCGAGTCCGCATCGACGGCGCCCGACGCCGGCCCGCGGCGCGCCTCGACGGTGCGCAGCGTGCGGCGGGCAAGCTCCGTGGCGGCCTCGCGGCGGATCTTCACTCCGGTTTCGCGCGCCAGCTCGGCGAACACCTCGTCGAGGCCGCTGACGCTCCCGCGCTCGCTGCTCAGCCGGCCGGCCTCGAGCACCGCTCGGCGCCGCGCCAGCGAAGCGACCAGCGGATGGGCGTCGGCCGCCGCGCTCTCGACGAGAATCAACAGGTGCCGGGGCGGCAGCCCGTCGCGCAACAGATCGCCGAGGAGCGTCACCTCGCTCTCGCCGGCGCCACGCAGCCCGGCCGCCAGCGCCGCCTCGAGCAGCGGCACGAACCCCTGGCGCAGCTCGGCGGCGACCCCCTTGCCCCCTTTGCCCCGCCCGCCGGCGAGAACGGCATCGGGCAGGCCGCCGAGCGCGGACTCGACCCCCGCGGTCGGATCGAGATCGAACAGCTTGAGGACCCGCAAGAGCCGCAGCGCCGCCTCGCGTGCCTTGCCGGCAGGCGCCTCGAGGCCGTTCCAGGGCAGCACCTCACGCGCTCCGGCGAGCAGGTCGGCCGCCGCGTCGCGGTCGGCGAGGACGCCGGTCTCGATGGCGACCACCAGCTTGCCGGGAGCGAACAGAGAGAACGTCCGCAGGTCGCCGGCGACCGCTCCGATCTCGTCGGGGTGGTGGAGCAGCACCGGCTCGACTTCCCAGAGCTCGCCGAGCGCCGCCGCCAGCCGGCCGGCCAGCGGCTCGGCGAGAATCCGGTCGCCACGCACGAGGACGAGCGGCGCCAGGGTGCCGGCGCGCGCCGCGTCGAGGAGCTTCTCCACCGCGTCGCTCAGCTCTCGGGTTCTGCGGTGACCGGAGCGGCCGGGTATTCGCCCGAGTCCTCGCCGCTGGTCCACACCGGCACATCGACAACGCCGAGCTCGGCGGCCGAGATGCGCTCTTCCTCGAAGTCGAGCTCGACCGCGTTCCAGGAGCCGCAGCGGGAGCAGAAGTCTCGCCAGTCCGCGTAGCGCTCCCGGCAGACCCGGCAGACATACTCCGCCGTACCGAGTTCGAGCTGCTGCAGACAGGCGACGTACGAGTCGACCGCCCGCGACAGGTCGCCGCGCCGTTCGTGGATCCTGCCGAGCAGGTAGTGAAAGGTCGGCGAGGACTTGATGCGACCGCCGATCGCCGCCAGGGTCCGCGCCGCCTCGTCGGGCATCTCGAGCCGATAGTAGAGCCGGCCGAGATAGAAGCGCGGCAGCAGATCGTTCGCGGCGGCGGCGATCAGGCCGCGCAGCGTCTCGATCGCGCGGACCGGCTCCTCCTCCTCGATGAAGTAGTCCTCGATGCGGGCGAGAAAGACCGGGCTGCCGGTCTCGAGATAGCCGGCGCGCCAGGCCTCGATCGCCGCCTCCTCTCTGCCGGAGAGCAGCTCGGCCTCGCCGAGCATGATGCGCGCCGGGATGAAGCGCGGCTCATGCGCGAGAAGGCGGCGGAAGAGCGCGCCCGCCTCTTCCGCACGATCCTGTTCGAGCAGCAGTACGCCGCGCTGGTAGTCGAGCCCCTGTGCGAGGTTCGACTCGCGGGCGAGCGCCGCCGCGTCGCCCCCCTCGCTGCGGAACTGCGTGACACGCTCGTGCAGGCGGGCGGCCTCGGACCAGTCACGCTTCGCGATCGCCTCGCTGCGCCGCCGGCTGAAGACCTCCAGGCCGAAGCCGGGAAAGTCCCGCATCACGCGGCCGTGAATCTCGCGCGCCACCTCCTCGTTGCCGCGCGCCGAGTAGTCGCGTGCCAGCTCGTAGAGCGCCGCCACCGAGTGCGGATGAATCGTCGTGGAGCGGCGGTGCACCTCGATCGCCTCGTCGTAGCGTTCGAGTTCGCGCAGCACTCTGCCGTACAGATGGAGTCCGTGGAAGTCGTCGGGGCGCGCCGCCAGGAATGCCTCGAGCTCGGCCGCGGCCCTTCCCGCCTGACCGTCGGCGGCCAGGTCGACGCCGCGGCGAAACGTCGCCTCGGTCGCCTCCTCCTGACGCGCCTGGCGCCGGGCCCGCCGCGCTGCGAGCTCACGCCGCAGCGTTTCGACGACCAGGGTGATCCCCGCCGGCAGAAAGCCGAGCAGGAAGACGGTCAGCAGGGCTCCCGAGAGCGGAACCGTGGCGTCGGGACCGAGATGGAATCGGGAGCGCAGCAGCTCCCGATTGTGCTCGGAGAGGTAGTAGGCGAGGAAGACGGCCGCGAGCGCGGAGAGTACGCCGAGAAACGATCGCAGCCGCATCGGGTCGACCGGGGAGCGGAGTGCCGCGCCTCAGGGTTCGGGCAGGAGACCCTGCTCGAACAGCTCCTGACAGGAGACGCAGAGCTTGGCCCACGGCACCGCGGCGAGGCGCGCGGCCGGCAGCGGCTGCCCGCAGCTGGCACAACGGCCGTAAGTCCCGAGGTCGAGGCGCACCAGCGCGGCGTCGACTTCGAGCAGGTGGGTCCGGTCGGCGTCGGAGATCGAGAAGTTCAGCTCCCGCGAGTAGGCGTTGTTGGCGCGATCGACGATGTCCTCGGTCGGACTGTCGTTGGCCTCCTGCCCCTTGCGCAGGTCGTTGCGGTAACGGTCGAGGATCTCGCTCTTCTTGGCCAGCAGGCGCGAACGCACCTCACCGAGATCGATCGGCGCCATCGGCGGAGGCGGCGGGGGCGCCGGCGTCGGTGCCGGGCGAGCGGCCGGTCGTGCCGGTGCCGGCTTCTCCGCGGCCGCGGCCGGTGCCGGAACGGCGACCGGAGCGGGTTTGCCCCGCCCGGCGAGCGACTTCGCCGTCATCTCCTGCCGCGCGGCCAACTTCGATTTCGCGCCGACCTTGCGGACCGGCGCCCCGGCGGCGAGGCGCCTGGCTGCCGCGACTTTCGGCGTCGCCGCTGTCGGCTTCGAGGCTCCTGACGGCGTCGCCTTCACCTTGGCGGCCTTCGTCGGCATCGCCTTCGGCCGGACGCTCGTCCCCTTCGCGGCCCGCGCCGCGGCCTTTTTCGGCGTGGCCTTCTTCGGCGCTGCCTTCTTCGCCGTTGCCTTCTTCGGCGCGGCCTTCGCCGGCGCCGCCTGCTTCCGGGAGACCTTTTTCGGCGCGCTCCTGGTCTGCTTCGAGGGCGCGGGCCGGGCCGCCTTGCGGGGAGCCGATTTCGCAACCGCCGGCTTGCGGGACACCGGCTTCTTCTGCGCCGCCTTCTTCACCGACTTCTTCGCCAAGGGAACCTCCCTCGCAGCGGGTCCGCCGGATCCCGGTCGTCCGGTCGCTGGGCCCGTCAAAATGGCCTGCGATGATACTGAATTCCCTCCAGGATCGAAAGCGCCCGATAGAGCTGTTCGAGCAGGACGAGACGCGCCAGCGCGTGCGGCAGCGTCA
Organism: uncultured Thermoanaerobaculia bacterium; assembly: GCA_964471955.1. GTDB lineage: Bacteria > Acidobacteriota > Thermoanaerobaculia > Multivoradales > JAGPDF01 > JACTMI01. Next base: position 4,914 of record CAYYIK010000101.1, read on the forward strand.
GCGCTCCGAGCGACAGTCGCATCCGGCACCCGGTCACCAGTCCGGGGTCGAGCCCGAGGTCCGAACCGAGGAAGAAGGCGACCGGCCGGGGCCACTCCGCGCGCCAGCGCCCCACCTCGCGCGCCAGCCCCTCGGAGTCGAGCTGCCGGCCGCGACGATCGAGCGCCACCCACCAGGCGTCCGCCGGAGCCGCCCTCCGCAGCGCCTCCCCCTCTGCCTGGCGGCGAGCCGGGTCGGCCGCCGCGGCGCGCACCCGTACCGGACGCTCCTCGACGGGATGCCAGGCGGAGATCCGCTTGCGATACTCCGCGCAGAGCTTCTCCCACTCGGCCGGCGCGTGGCGGCCGGCCCACAGGAGATGAAATTCGAGCGCCACGCCCGGTCTACTCGGGGCGCGCCTTGGAGGGCCGCGTCGCGGCCTCGCGCAGGAACTCCTCCCACTCGTCGTAGTACGCGAGCGATTGCAGGTCCCGCATGCGGTCGAGGAAGACGACGCCGTTGAGGTGGTCGAACTCGTGCTGGATGATGCGCGCCTCGAACCCCTCGGCCACGTAGTCGAGCGGCCCTCCCTCGCGATCGAGGCCGCGCACGCGCACCGCCGGGTGGCGCGGCACCAGGCCGCGCAGGTCGGGGATCGACAGGCACCCCTCCCAGTCGTAGATCATCTCGCCGGGAATCGGCTCGAGCATCGGGTTGACGACGACGCGCAGGGGGATTCCGTCGCCGGGCTCGTCCGCGTCGATCGCTTCGTAGACGAAGAGCTGGAGCGCCATGCCCACCTGGGGCGCCGCCAGACCGACGCCTTCGGCGTCGCGCATCGTGGCGATCATGTCGTCGATCAACCGGCGAACCGGGCGCTCGCCGAGCCGCCCGGGAGCGAGCGGCGCGGCGGGCCGGCGCAGGGCCGGGTGACCGAGTCGGACAATGGGGAGAATGGCCATCGGCGTTGCCTTCCCGGGCATCTTATCGCCGCCCGGGCGCGGGCGGAGCGCGTGATATTCTCGCCGGCCCATGACCGCCTGGACGTCGGAGGAACAACAGCGTCGGCGGCGCCGGAAGCGGATTCTGCAGGGACTGCTCATCGGCAGCGCGGCGATCGGGGTTCCGGCCCTGGTCAACGCCGCCATCGCCCGCAAGGCGCGCCGGCTCGAGCCCGCCTCCTGGGGTCGCCGCCACCGCTACGCCTGGGAGCTCGGCGACATCCTCTTCCAGCGCCTCGGCGAGGGGGAGCCGGTCACCCTCCTGCACTCGTTCGGCCCGGGCCACGACTCCATCGAATGGCGGCCGGCGGCCGAAATGCTGGCCGAGCGCTTCCAGGTCTTCGCACCCGACCTGCCCGGCTGGGGACGCTCGGATCGACCGGCGGTCGACTACGACTCCGAGCTGTTCATCGAGTTCCTGATCGATTTCCTGGTCGACGTCGTGCGCCGCCGGTCGGTCGTCGTCGCCGCCGGCCTGCCCGCCGCGTACGCCGTCCAGGTCGCGGTCGACCGGCCCGAGCTCGTCCGCGGCCTGGTCCTGGTGGCGCCGCTCGGTATCGACCTGGCCGGCGACGAGCCCGACCTGGGCGACGCGGTCATTCACCGGCTGCTGCGGCTGCCGCTGGTCGGCACTTCGGCACTCAACCTCTACTCAAGTCGCAAGGGGATCGCCCACCACCTGCGCGAGGAGCTCTACGCCGACCCCGGGCAGGTGAGCGACGCCCTCGTCGACCACTACTGGCGCGGCGCCCACGAGGCGGGCAGCCGCGCGGCGCTGGCGGCGAGCCTCTCCGGCTTCCTGAACCATCCGATCGCCGCCGCGCTGCCGCGCCTGCGCCAGCCGACCCTGCTGGTCTGGGGGCGCGAGGCCGTCCACCCGCCGGTGGCTTCGGCCGATCTCTGGTTGCGCGGCCTGCCCGACGGCGAGCTCGAGGTACTCGCCGGCGCCGGCCTGCTGCCGCACGCCGAGGTACCCGAGGCGTTCACCGCCGCGGTCGGGCAATTCGTCGACGCGCTGCCGGCCGAATGACGCATCCGGGCTTCCCGCCGGTCCCGGGAGGGTTTCCGTTCCCGCAGCTCGAGCGCGAGACGCTCGCGCAGTGGCGGGAGCGTCGCGTCTTCGAGCGCACCCTCGAGGCCACCCGTGACGGGGAGCCGTTCGTCTTCTTCGAGGGGCCGCCGACCGCCAACAACACGCCGCACGTCGGGCACGTCCTGACGCGGGTGGTCAAGGACCTCTTCCCGCGCTTCCAGACCATGCGCGGCCGCCACGTGCGGCGCAAGGCCGGCTGGGACACCCACGGCCTGGCGGTCGAGATCGAGGTCGAGAAGCGCCTCGGGCTCTCCGGCAAGAAGGACATCGAACAGCTCGTCGCGGGCGACCGCGCCGCCTCGATCGCGAAGTTCAACGCCGCCTGCCTCGACTCGGTGATGACCTACGAGCGGCAGTGGCGGGCGATGACCGAGCGCTTCGGCTACTGGATCGATCTGGGCGACGCCTACTTCACCTACTCGAACGGCTACGTCGAGTCGGTCTGGTCCGCGATCCGCCGCCTCCACGACCTCGGGCTCCTCTACGAAGGGCACAAGAGCCAGCCCTACTGCGCCCGCTGCGGCACGACGCTCTCCTCGCACGAGGTGGCGCAGAACTACAAGGAGGTCGAGGACCCGTCGATCTGGGTCCTTTTCCCGGTGCGGCCGGGGCAGCGCCTCGTGTCCGCCGACGGCCGCGACTGGACGAGCCCCGACGGGCTCCACCTGGTCGCCTGGACGACGACGCCGTGGACGATGCCCGGGCACGCCGGCATGTCGGTCCACCCCGACCTGGTTTACCGCGTCGTCGAGCACCCGGCGCGCCCGGGCGCGCTCGTGCTGTTCGCCGACGCGATCGAGGTGCCGATCCCGGTCGACGCGGTGCGCGACGGCAAGCCGGTGCGGCTCGACCTGCGCGACCAGCCGGCGCTCGAGCGCTTCCGCGGCGCCGCGCTCGAGGGCCTGCGCTACGACCGCCCCTACCGGACCGATCCGGCCGACGCGCCGGCCGAGGCGAAGCTCCTCCCGATCCCGGCCTCCGACGAGCACGGCTGGCCGGTCGTGCTCGCCGACTACGTCACCGCGAGCGACGGCACCGGCCTCGTCCACACCGCCCCGGCCTTCGGCGCCGACGACCACCAGACCGGCCTGAAGTACGGCCTGCCGCTGTTCCGGACCATCGAGCCGACCGGCCGAGTCGCCGGGCGCGCCGGCCTCGAGCGCCTGGCCGGGCTCTGGTTCAAGGACGCCGACAAGGAGGTCGTGCGCGACCTCAAGGAGCGCGGCCTGCTGCTCCATACCGAGCGCTTTCGCCACAGCTACCCCTTCTGCTGGCGCTGCGACACGCCGCTGCTGCAGTACGCCACCGAGAGCTGGTTCGTGCGCACCACCGCGATCCGCGACCGGTTGGTCGAGAAGAACCGCGAGATCGGCTGGCACCCGGAGACCATCGGCACCGGACGCTTCGGCAACTGGCTCGAAGGAGTGGTCGACTGGGCGCTGTCTCGCCGCCGCTACTGGGGCACCCCGCTGCCGATCTGGAAGTGCGACGGCTGCCCGCAGACGTTCGTCGCCGGATCCTTCGAGGAGCTGTTCGCCGAGTCCGGCCGGCCGCGCCCCGCCGACCTTCACGATCGTGCCGCGTTCGATCCCCACCGGCCGTCCATCGACGAGATCACCTGGCCCTGCTACGCCTGCAACGGCGGCGTCTTCCGCCGGGTCGAGGACGTGCTCGACGCCTGGTTCGACTCCGGCTCGATGCCGTTCGCCCAGGACCACCGGCTGGTCCACGAGCAGGCGCCGAGCGCCCGCTGGCT
>CAYYIK010000102.1:0-8701 GCA_964471955.1 uncultured Thermoanaerobaculia bacterium
GCCGTCGATGCGGACGGTGCCGGGGCGGGTCTGGAGGTGGGGCTGCACCGTGAGCTGACCGGGCGCGGCGATGGGGAGCTCGATGCGCGTGGTGCCGTCCGAAGTCACCCGCACCTGCGTCGATTTCTCGAACCGGTACGCGGGCGTCTCGATACTGAACTGCAGCGTGTGACTGCCCGGCGGCAGCGTGATGCGCTGCTCGCTGTCCAGGCGGTAGCGGCGGCCGCCGGCGCGCACCTGCATCGCCGGATTCCAGGCGGCGGGCACGATCACCCGGCCGGGCGGCGGCGGGGGCGGCTCGGGCTCGGGCTCCGGCTCCGGTTCCGGCAGGGGAGCCGCGGCGACGACCGACGCCGGCGGGGTCGTTCCGGCCGTCGCGGGGGCGACCGGCGTCGGGTCCGCGGCGGGAGGGGGTGCGGCCGGAGGCGGCGTCGTCACCGGCGCGGCGGCCGGCGCGACCGAGGCGGCGACCGGCTCGGGCGCGACCGCCCGCGGGCCGGAGGCGCGGCCGAAAAAGATCGCCACGCCGGCCAGCAGCGCCGCCCCGCCCAGCAGCGCCGGCCAGCGCCCCCAACCGCGCGGCCGGCCGGTGCCGAACGCCGTCGTCGCCATCGAACGGCTCTGCACCCGCGGGCCGGCGTCGGCGTGGCGGAACTCGAGATGGTCGATCCCCTGGCGGGTCGTCGCTGCGGTCGTGGCCTGCGAGGCCGGGCCCGGCGCGGCGACGGCCGGCCGGCGCGCGCCGACCAGCGTCCCTCCCGGCCCCTGGCCGGGGCGCTGCATGAAGCGCTCGAGCGCCGCGACCAGCTCCCCCGTCGGGACGAACCGGCGCGCCGGGTCTTTCTCCAGGCAGCGCCGGACCACCCGGTCGAGCTCCACCGGCAGATCGCGGACGCGGCTGGCCAGCGGCTCCGGCTGTTCGTTGAGGATCTTGTAGAAGATCGCCGAGATCTCGCTGGCGCGGAACGGGCGCTCCGTGGCGAGCAGCTCGTAGGCGAGCACGCCGAACGAGAAGATGTCGGTGCGCACGTCGACCGCCTGGCCGCGAATCTGTTCCGGCGCCAGATAGGCGGCGGTGCCGAGCGCGATGCCGGCCTGGGTCAGGTGACTCGTCTGGTGCGCCAGCTTGGCGATGCCGAAATCGAGGATCTTCGCCGTGCCGTCGTCGAGAATGCGGATGTTGGCCGGCTTGATGTCGCGGTGGACGATGCCGCGCTGATGCGCGAACTCCAGGCCGCGGGCGATCTGCACCAGCCAGAGGATCTTCTCGGGCAGCGGGATGAACTCGTTGCGCTTGATCTTGCGGTCGAGGTCCTCGCCCGAGAGGTACTCCTGGACCAGGAAGGGGGTCCCCTCGTCGACCCCGAACTCGTAGACCGTGACGATGTTGCGGTGCTGAAGATTGCCCGAGATCTCGGCTTCGCGGTGGAAGCGCTCGCGCGTTTCGGTGTCCTCCACCGAGCAGGTCTTGATGGCGACGTGACGCTTGATGAAGGGGTCGTGCCCCTTGTAGACGACGCCGAAACCGCCGACCCCGATCTTCTCGACGATCGTGTACTTTCCGAGCTTCTCCATGGGGAAGGGGGGCGCCGCGAGAATACCACGCGCGGCGCGCGGGCTCGTCAGCGCGCCGGCGCGAGGGTGTCGCGCAGATGGCGCCAGGCGGCGAGCGCCGTCGCCCGGTCGGGCGCGAGGCCGGCGCTGCGGGCGCGGGCGAGCGCGCTGACCGGCGCGCCACCCGCGGCGGCCTGCGCCAGCGCCGCCAGCCGGGCCGGAGCGTCGGGCGCGGCCGCGTCGAGCACGACGAGCAGGGGGCGCCGCGGCCGCAGCGCGGCGGTGCGCAGCCGTTCGCGAAGCTCGCGCTGCGCGACGTCGGCGGGGTCTCCCCAGCGCGCCAGGGCACGCGATCGCTCCGGCTCGGGAAGCCCGGCGACCTGATCGAACAGGGCGAGCGGGTCGCCCGCCGGGTCGAGGGCGACGCCGCCCGCCACCTCGACCGTCGGCTCGGCGAGCGCCAGCGCGACCACGGCGCCGCTCCAGGCGCCATCGCCGAGCAGCAGGACCGGCATCGGCGCAGCGCCGCCGGCCGCGCGCAGCGCCGCCAGGGCGGCGGCCAGGTCGGCCCGGGCGGCGCCGACCGGGTCGCCGTCGGCCGCCCGCCGCGCCGCGGCGGCGAGCGTCGAGTCGCCGCGCGGCCGCAGCGCGAGGACGGCGATGCCGCGGCTGGCCAGGGCGGCGGGCAGCGGCGCGTAACGCCCCGCCGGCGGCAGGCGATCGCCATCGGCCAGCCAGACCAGGCCGGCTCGCGGGGCGGCACCGGCCGGGGGGAGCCAGAGCTCGGCGGGAAGGGGGGTGCCGCCGCTCGTGACGGTGCGCGGCTGCGGCACCGGCAGGCGCTCCGGCGCGAGGCGGGGCGGCAGGCCCCAGGTGGCCGGCTCGAACAGCCCGCCGGCCGGCAGGCGACCGATCTCGGCGGGGGCCCGCGGCCCGGCAGTCTCGATCCACCAGGCGCCGTCCGGCGCGGCGAGCGCGCGCTCCGCCGCGAGCCCGTCCGGCAGGTGCCCGTCCCAGGGGAGCGGCCCGGCGAGGCGCCGCAGCTCCCGGCGCCCCGCGCAGTCGACTTCGACGACCCCGGTCGCCGGATCGGGGAGGGCCCGGGCCGCGCACGCGCCGTCGAGAAGACGCGCACGCCGGCCGGAAGCGAGCTCGATCTCCTCGAGCGCGCCGCCGCCCGCGGGGTCCTCGGCGACGACGCGCAGCCGCGTGCCGCCGGGGTCGAAGCCGAGGGCGAGAAAGCGCCCCTCGCGGTCGGTCGGCAGCAGGAGGCGCAGCTCGCCCGTCGCGCGGTCGAGCCAGAGGACCTCGTCCGCCTCGTCGTGCAGGCGGCGGCGCAGAGCGGCCCGCCGGCCGTCTCCCGAGAGCGCGACGAAGGCGAAGCCGGCGGGCGCCTCGGCGACCGGCAGCGGCCGCGGCCCCGGCAGCTGGAGCTCGATCCAGGCCTCGGCGCCGTCCGCGCTCCGCCAGGCGAAGCCGGCCCGGGAGCGGTCGGCGGTGCGTCCGAGAAAGCGCGCCCCGGCGCCGGCGAACGGGATCTCGCGCGAGTCGCCCGCCGCCTCGGCGAGCAGCCAGCGCGAGCCGGAAGGGGCGGGGACCTCGATCAGAGTGCGCCCCCCGGCGAGCGCCGCGCGGGCGAGGTGGGGGGCCTCGAGCGCCGGCGCGACGGGCCGCACGACGAGGTCCTGACCGATGCGCAGGGCGCGCGCGCCGACCAGCGTCGACTCGTTGACCAGCGCGCCGCCCGCCGCGTCGACGTCCACCAGCTCGGTGGAACGGGCGGCGAGGAAGAGCTCGAACGGCGCGGGGCGGCGCGGCGGAGGCGGCGGCGCGGCGGCGGGGGGAGCGCAGGACGCCACCAGTCCGGCGCCGGCGAGCAGCATCGCGGAGAGACTCCCGGGTCGCTGGTAGAGTGGCGGCATGTCCGATCGCAAGTACCGCCAGAGCGGCTACCAGGACGCCGACCGCGGGCGCGACGAGCGGCCGCAGCGCGAGGAGCGGCCCCGCGCGTCGGCCCCGCCCGATCGCACCGAGCGGCCGCGCGGCCGGGGGCTCGGGGCGCCGACCGCCGAGGTCTTCCGCTGCGCCCGCTGCGGCGAGGCGGCGACAGTCGGCGCGGCGATGGCGGCCGCGGCGGTGTGCGGCAAGTGTGGCGCGGATCTGCACACCTGCACGCACTGCGTCTCCTTCGACACCGCCTCGCCGTTCGAGTGCCGGCAGCGCATCCCGGCGCGCGTCTCGCCGAAGGACCGCAACAACCGCTGCGAGCTCTTCGCGCCCCGGCTCTCCGCCGAGTTCGCGCGCGAGCAGGCTCCCGCGGCGGATGCGAAGGACCCGCGGGCCGCCTTCGACGCGCTGTTCAAGTTCTGACCTTCGCCCCTCACTCGGCGTCGCCGGCCGGGGCGCCCTCTCCCTCGCCGAGCTCGCCGGCCAGGAACGCGAGGATGGTCTCGCGGGCTTCCGGATCGAGACCGGCGAAGCGCAGGCGGACGGTCCAGCGGTCCGTGCCGGCCGCCGGCGGCGTCGCCTGCTCGACGATCGTCCGCACGACCAGCTGGGTGTGGTCGAGGCGCAGCTCGACCTCGCAGCCGGTCTGCGGGTCGAGCCCGCTCGCGGTCTCGACCGTCAGCCCGGAGGCGTCGAGCTCGAGCACCCGGAAGTCCGCCGAGGAGCTGACCTCCACCGGATCGGTCGCGCTGACCACGAAGCGGCCGAAGATCCGCGTGTCGAGGGTGACGATGGCGTGCTGCTCGAGAAAGTCGAGCAGCTCGCGGGCCTGCGGCGAGAGCACGTCGAGGAACTGGATGCCGGCCCGATAGAGCGGCACCTGTTCGCCGGACGGGGTGGAGCGGGTGCCGTGCAGGAAGCACCAGACCACCTTGCCCGCGAGCTGCAAAGGCCGCTCGCGGTCGCCGAGCCGGAGGGTGAGCACCCGGTGCGGGCTGATACGGGTCTGCGTCTCCACGGCCATGCCCGAGAGGCTGATGTCGAGCACGGTGCCGTCGAGTGACACGACCAGCCGGCCGTGGCTCCCGGGGAGCCGCACGCGCCTCTGCCTCCGGCGATCCGCTGATTCCGTCATGGACTCCCTCTCATCCTCCGATGTACGACATCTCGATGCGACCGGCGCCGCGAACGCCGGAACGGATCTCCGAGTAGCGGTCGCTGCGGGCTCCCCAGAGGCGCGCGATTCTCGTCGCGAGTTCGGCGTCGCTCTCGCCGGCGCGCAGCGGTCCGCGCAGGTCGCTGCCGACCGCCGCGAAGAGGCAGGTGTAGAGCCGGCCCTCGGCCGACAGCCGGGCGCGCGTGCAGTCGCCGCAGAACGGCGCGGTGACCGAGCCGATGACGCCGATCTCGCCGCCGCCGTCGCGGTAGCGCCAGCGGGTGGCGACCTCGCCCCGGTAGCCGGGCTCGACCGGCTCGATCGGCCAGCGCGCGTCGATGCGGTCAAGAATCTCGCGCGCCGGCACGACCTCGTCGCGGCGCCAGCCGTTGGTCGTGCCGACGTCCATGAACTCGATGAAGCGCAGCTCGCAGTCGCCGCCGCGGAAGCGCGCCGCGAGCGGCAGGATCTCCGACTCGTTCCAGCCCCGCCGCACGACGGTGTTGACCTTGACCGGCGCCAGCCCGGTGGCGCGCGCCGCGGTGATGCCGGCGAGGACGGTCGCGACCGGGACGTCGGAGTCGCTCATGCGCCGGAAAATCTCTTCGTCGAGCGCGTCGAGGCTCACCGTGACCCGACGCAGACCGGCGGCGGCGAGCGGCGCGGCCATTTCGGCGAGCCGGGCGCCGTTGGTCGTCAGCGCCAGATCGGTGTCGCGATGGCGGGCGAGGAGGGTGACGAGCACCGGCAGGTCGCGTCGCAGCAGCGGCTCGCCGCCGGTGAGGCGGAACTTGCGTACGCCGAGCCCGGCGAAGAGCCCCGCGAGGCGGTCGATCTCCTCGTACGTCAGCAGCTCGGCGCGCGGCAGGAAGGCGTGTCCGGATCCGAACCGCGACCGTGGCATGCAGTAGGGGCAGCGGAAGTTGCACCGGTCGGTGACCGAGATGCGCAGGTCGGCGAGCGGCCGCCCCAGCAGGTCCGGCGTCGGCGGCTTCGGGATCACGCGCGGATCGTACCTCGCATGGCGCCGATCCGTGCCCGGCCCGGCCGGCCGGTCAGCGATAGAGGACGCCCGGCCAGAGCAGGTTCAGGGCGAGGGTGTGGAGCGGCGCGAAGAGGTGGGGGAAGACCTTCCAGGCGAGCAGCAGGCCGGCCAGGGAGAGCATCGGCTGGCGCAGGAAGGCGAGCCACTCCCGGCTCCAGCGTTCGGGCAGCAGCAGCGGCAGGGCGCCGCTGCCGTCGAGCGGCGGTACCGGCAGGAGGTTGAACAGGCCGAGCACCAGGTTGAGCGAGAAGACGATCGACAGCAGGGTCGCCGCGCCGACCAGCCAGCCGCCGTCCGCCGGCAGGGCGATCGACGAGAAGGTCGCGGCCGGCGGGGCGGTCCAGGCGCCGAGGCCGGCGCCGAGGCGGATCAGCAGGCCGGCGACCAGGACGAGGGCGAAGTTGGCCGTCGGACCGGCGAGCGACATCCAGGCGGCCCGCCGGGGGTGCCGGTCGGCCCACTCCGGATCGTAGGGCGCGCTCGCCCAGCCCATCATCCACTGGCGGGTGAGGGCGAAGGAGAGCAGCGGCACGACCACCGTGCCGACCGGCTCGCGCGCGATATGCGGCCGCGGGTCGAGCGACACCTGGCCGCCGAGGTAGGCGGTCGGATCGCCCAGCCGCAGCGCGGCCCAGGCGTGCGCGGCCTCGTGGCAGCTGGTCGACAGGAGAAAGGCGGCGTACCAGGCGAGACCGAGAGCGATCAGCTCGGGGAGGGACTCGGGCATCGGGCGCATCCTCGCATGGTGGGGCATGGCGGGGCATGGCGGGCGGCGGGCGGACCGCGGTCGGTTAGCATTCGCCGCATGACGCGATACCTCCGAGCCGCCCGCTGCCTCGCCGCCGTCGCCGCCCTGTCGATTCCGTTCGCCGCCGGGGCCGCCGGCCCGGTGCCGTCCGAGCCGGAAGTTGCGGCGATGCAGCGCCAGGCCCTCGCCGGCGAAGGCACCTGGCGCCTCGTCGAGTCGCTGGTCACGCAGGTGGGGCCACGCTTCGCCGGCACGCCGGGCGATTCCAGGTCGATCGCCTGGGCCGAGCGGGCGCTGCGCGAGGCCGGCTGCGACCGGGTCTGGACCGAGCCGGTCGCCGTGCCGCGCTGGATCCGCGGCGCGGCGACGGCCGAGATCCTGGCGCCGCAGGCGCGCAAGCTCGAGGTCGTGGCGCTCGGCGGCAGCGGGTCGACTCCGCCGGGCGGCATCGAAGCCGAAGTGGTGGAGGTCTTCGACGTGGCGGCTCTCGAGGCGCTGCCCGAGGGTGCGCTGGCCGGCCGCATCGCCTTCCTGTCGCGGCCGATGGAGCAGCGCGCCGACTGGACGGGTTACGGCGAGGCGGTGCCGATCCGCACGCGCGGCCCGGCGGTGGCGGCGCGCAAGGGGGCCGTGGCGACCCTCATCCGTTCGGTGGCGGTCGGTTCGGACCGCTTCCCGCACACCGGGGCGACCCGGTGGGAGGAGGGGACCGCCCCCGCGCCGGCCGCCGCCCTGGCGGTGCCCGACGCCGAGCTGCTCCACCGCCTGCTCGCCGGCGGCGCGCCGGTAAGACTGCGCCTGGTGGTCGAGAACGAGCACGCCGGCGAGGCGGCTTCGGCCAACGTGATCGGCGAGTTCCGCGGCCGCGAGCTGCCGGACGAGATCGTCCTGCTGGTGGCCCATCGGGACTCGTGGGACATCGCTCCGGGCGCCCAGGACAACGGCACCGGCGTGGCGACGATGATCGAGGCGGCGCGCCTCGCCGCCACGGCCTCACCGCGGGGACCGCGGCGGACGCTGCGGGTGCTGCTCACCGCCAACGAGGAGTTCGGCCTCTCCGGCGCCCGGGCTTACGCCGCGGCCCACGCCGCCGAGACGGGCTCCGTCGTGCTGGCCACCGAATCGGATCAGGGGGGCGGGCGCGCCCGCGGGCTGCTGGTGAACTTCGCGCCGGAAGATGCCGCCGCCGCCGGCGAGCTCGCGGCACTGCTGGCGCCGCTCGGCGTGACTCCGAGAGCCGGCGAGGCGAGCGGCGGCGCCGACCTCTCTCCGCTGGCGCCGCTCGGGGTGCCGCTGGTCGACCTCGACCTCGAGCGCTCCCGCTACTTCGAGATCCACCACACGATCAACGACACCCTCGAGCGGATCGAGCCGGCCGACCTGCGCCAGGCGACCGCGGCGTGGGCGACCGTCGCCTGGTGGGGAGCCGAGCGGGCCGAGCGGCTGCGCAGCCGGCCGCCGCAGGCGCAGTGACGCCGGGTTCGCCGCGCGTGCGCGCGGCGACCGCCGCCGAGCTCGCCGGCTCGGGTCTGGTGGCGGCGCTCGACGGCGAGCTCGCCGGGCGTTACCCGGAGATGCCTCCCCGGCCGGCCGGCGAGCTGCCGGAAGGGGTGCTCGCCGCTCGCCTGGTCGAGCTCGGCGGCGTCGCGGTGGGGTGCGGGGTGATCGTCGCCGGACCTGCGCCGGACTGCGCCGAGATGCGTCGCGTCTACGTCCGGCCGGAGGCGCGGGGCCGGGGAGCGGCCCGGGCGCTGGTCGCCTCGCTGGAGGCGGCGGCGCGCCAGCTCGGTCTGCGGCGGATGGTGCTCGAGACGGGGGACCGCCAGGTCGAGGCCGAGGCGCTCTATCGCGCCTGCGGCTACGCGCCGGTGCCCCCCTTCGGCCCCTACGTCGGGCGGCCGTGGAGCCGCTGCTACGCCCGCCTGCTCTGAGCGAGCCCGGCGCCGCGCGGGCGGGTCCTACTCGCGTTCCAGGTAGGTGTAGCCGGCCAGCCCCTGCTCGTAGACGCGCAGCAGCGCGCGCGACTCCTCGAACGTGATGCGGCCCGAGCGCAGCGCGCGCTCGGTGGCCCGCCGGACGCGCGCGACGAGATCGTCGCGGTCGTAACTGACGTACTTGAGGACGTCGGTCACCGTGTCGCCGGTCAGGACGTGATCGATGTGGTAGCCGCCCCCTTCGGCGAGGGTGACGTGCAGCGTGTTGGTGTCGCCGAACAGGTTGTGCAGGTCGCCGAGGATCTCCTGGTAGGCGC
>CAYYIK010000103.1:0-8659 GCA_964471955.1 uncultured Thermoanaerobaculia bacterium
CGCGAGCTCGCCGAGCAGATCCGTCGCGAGGGCCCTGCCTACGGGGTGGGGAGGTAATCGATGAGCCTGGTCTACACGCCCGCGCTGGTTTCGTTCCTGAAGGCCGAGATCAACCTGTCGACAGCCGACGTCCGCGCGCTGCTCGTGAAGTCGAGCTACGTCGTCGACCGCGCCCACCAGTTCCTCAGCCAGATCGCTGCGGGAAGCCGCATCGGATCCGCCGTCGCGCTCGCCAGCGAGGCCGTGACGACCGACGGCGCCTTCGACGCCGGCAACGTGACCTTTACCAGCGTCGCCGCGGGCTCGGAGATCGCCGGCGTCGTGATCTACGTCCACACCGGCACCGAGTCCACCTCGCGGCTGCTCGCCTTCATCGACTCCGCGATCGGGTTCCCCCGCCCGACCAATGGCGGCAACGTCACGATCGAGTGGTCGAACGACACCGACCGCATCTTCCGGCTGATCTCGAGGACCTGACCGGATGGCGATCGCGCTGCGCGGCGTCCGCACCGGCAAGAAGGGGCCCTCGGGCCAGCACCTCGTGGTGCTGGTTCCGAGCTCCGCGGTGGCGCTCGACCAGCTGCGCCTCTACGCCATCGTGCACGCCGGCCTCGACGGCAGCGACTACACCCTCACGCCGCCCGAGGGCGATGACTGGGAGCTCGTCGACGAGCGCACCGAACTCCTGACGGGCCAGGGTCGCCGGCGAATCTACGGCTGGCGCCGGAAGATGGCCGCCGGCGACGATACCTGGACCTTCCTCGGCGCCGGCACGCCCTGCCCGGTGACCTGGGCGATGCTCGCGTTCACGGGGGCGAGCGACACCGCAGGAAACGCCGACACCAACGGCTCGAGCACGAACACCACGTCGCACGTCGCGCCCGGAGTCAACACGAAGGCCAACAACTCCTGGATCATCTCCGTCTGGTCCGAGGAGGCGAGCCCGGGCTCCGGGAACACGCCCCCGGCATCGATGACGCACGTCGCTTCGGCCAGAAAGACCGGAACCGGCGGCTTCGGCGCCTGCGAGATCGGCGTGATGTCGGAGCTGATCCCGTCGGCCGGCGCCACCGGAACGCGCACACTGACCGCCGCCACGTCGCTCACCTTCGTCGCGCTCACCGAGGAGATCTGCGACAGCGCGGCACCCCAGACCCTCACCGACGCCGGAGAGCTCCAGGCGGTCGCCTCGATCGGCGTCCCGAAGCTCATCGGCGACGTCGTGCTCTCGACCGCCGAAGCAGCGCTCGGACAGGAGGGGGCCGACATTTTCCCGGCCGTCGTTCTCCAGCCCTGGGACCGAGACGCCTCTGCGACGACCACGCTGCGCTACTCGCCGGCCAGGAGCTACATCCCCGCCGCGGGGACGCACGCGAAGAAGCCCTTCAAGGCGCGCGGCGAGTCGGTCGTCTCGATCAAACGGAGCCTGCTCGCCGGCGGCCGCGTCGGTGGCCTCGGCCGGCCCTCCGCCGGCGACGTGAAGCTCCTGAACCCGGACGGCCGACTCGACATCCTGCTCGGCTACGCCTGGGATGACCGCGTGGTCGAAATCCGCATGGTCGGGAGCGATCGCTACGGCACGCCGATCGACTGGGACGACGGCTTCCGGCTGTTCAAGGGGCGCACCGTCGCTCCGAGCGACGGCTTCAGCTCGCTGGCTCTCAAGATCGCCGACGTCGCCAAGCGCCTCGACCGCCCGGCGCAGAAGCTCACTTTCGCGGGAACCGGCGGCCTCGAGGGTCCGCCCGAGTTGCGCGGCAAGCGCAAGCCGATGTGCTTCGGGAACCCGCCGAGCATCCGCCCGGTCTGCGTCGACAAGGCGAACCAGATCTACGTCTTCCACGTCGACGAGGACGGCACCGGTGGCACCGCAGTCGACACCGTCTACGTGGGCGGCAACATCCTGTCGCCGGACGATTACTCGGCCACGCTCGGCGCCGTCAACCGGGTGCAGATCAATACCTCGATCGGCGACTCCGAGGTCACGCTCGCGGTGCGGATGCGGGCCACGGCGCCGCCAGCGGCGGATCTCATCGAGCAGCTGCTGCTCATGGGCACGGTGAGCTCGTCCGAGCGCGACCTCTGGTCGTTCGCGCGCCACGCGGCACTGAGCCCCGGCGGCGCCTACTACTACGTCAACGGCGACGAGACCGTCGGCCAGGTCGCGGCAGCGCTGCTCGGTCCCGCCGGATACCTCGACATCGACGCCGACGGGAAGTTCGTGATCGGCCACTGGCGCAACCCCGAGCACGAGTCGCCGGACCACGTGCTGAAGGAATCGGACGTCCTCTCGATCGAGCCCGTTTCGGTGCAGCCGCCGTACTGGCGGATGCGCGTCGGCTACCGAAGAAACTTCGCTCAACTCTCGGCCGACCAGGTCGTCGAGGCAGCGCGCGCGACCCCGTACGGCATCTACGCCACGGAGCCGCACCTGCTGATCGAACTCTCGGACGAGACGATTCTGCAGGAGGAGCCGAACGCCCCGGAGACGAACCCCGAGAAGCAGGGGGAGTGGATGACGCCACTCCTCGAGGAATTCGATGCCCGCCTGCACACCGAAGCACTCTGGGCGATGTACAGCCGTCCGTGGGCGTGCTTCCAGGTGACCGTCGATCGCCACGCTTACCGATGGCGCCTCGGGGAGGTCGTTCAGCTGACGCACTCCAGGTTCGGTCTCGGCTCCGGGAAGCGCTTCCGAGTCGCCGAGCTCGAGATCACCGACGCCGAAGTGACCGCGATCCTGTGGGGGCTGCGCGGCACCTCTGTCCTCGCCTACGAGACCGGGGACTTCATCGACCTTGGCGACGGCTCCCTCATCGAGTTCAGCTGATGGCGCTCCTCGAATCTCCGATCTTCGGCGTCCGGAACCTCGTCGACCGCGAGGCGACGGTGATCACCTCCGCGCACGAGGACCCCGATCTGCCGGCGTCGAACCTCGCCGAGCCGGAAATGGACGAGCCGATGCGCACGGCCGATGCGACCGGCACGAAGGTCGTGACGATCGACTTCGGCTCCGTGCAGACCTGGCAGGCGCTCGCGCTGGTCTGGTGCAACTTCGACGCGGCGACGCGGATGGATCTCGAGAGCGGCGACTCCGGGGGCGTCTACACCCCGGTTGTCTCGAATCACTTCGTCTCGCCGCCTCCGAACGGCTGGCCGGCGGCGCTCGGTGTCCGCTACCCGATGTTCTACACCCACCCGACGCCGCTCTCCGGGCGCTACGCCCGCTTCTCGCTGAAGTCGGCCTCGACGATCTCCTACTACGAGGCAACGCGCGCCTTCTGTGGACCGATCGTCCAGCCGCTCGTCGCCATGGCCTACGGCTACCGGATCTCGTACGCCCACGCCTCGCAGCTCTCGAAGACTCCCCGTGGCGTCCCGCACCGGAGCCGCGGCGACATCGCCCGCGTGCTGAAGATCACGACCGACTGGATGAGCGACGAGGAGGCGCTGAACCAGATCGTTCCCGATCTCGAGCTCGAAGTCGGCCGCTGGGGCGACGTCCTCGTGATCCCCCGGCACACACAGACCGCGACCCTGTGGCACGACGCGCTCTGGGGCTACCTGACGGAGTCCGAAGGCGCCGAGCACCCGAACTTCAACCGCTGGCGCCACACCTTCACGTTCGAGGAGCGAATCTGATGCGCATCGCCTCGCCGCTCGTTGCCGCCGTGCTCACCGCCGCACTCGCCGCCCCAGCGCCGGCGCAGGAGGCGAAGAAGCTCTCCGACCCGACCGTCCCGAGCGCGACCTCCGTCGCCACCGACGACCTCTTCTACATCCTGCAGTCGGGTGCCGGGAAGAAGATCACCGGGACCAATCTGTCGTCGTCCATGTGGACGCTCCTCGGCGGCCTGCCGGCCGATTCCATCAACCACGCCGACCAGTTCGACACCGCCCTGGCGCCCTCCGACGGGTACGCGCTGAAGTGGGACGCGGACACCTCTGCGCTCTTCTGGGGCGCGAGTCCGAATTTCATCGAGTCCGACTACGCCCTGCTGGGCGGCCGATCCGGCGGGCAGGAGCTGCATGGAGGATCCGGGCTCAACGAGGACTTCTCGCTCATCGCGCACGCTGGATTCGGCGCCACGCCTCGTATCGACCTCTCCGGCTCGGTGGACCGCATCGACATGACGGTTGCCGGAAACATCGTGAGGCTCGACTCCTCCGCGCTCTACATCTTCGGCCAGGCGCAGGTCACCGGCGTGGTCGCCACCGACGACTGCGTCCGCATCGGCGACGCCGACGCCGCCACGAACGCGGTGCAGCTCTGTCGATCGAGCGCCGACGATCGGATCTATCACGACACCGACTCGGATGGAGTCAAGGATGCCGGCGAGGGGTTCATCGACGACACCGGTGGCGTCAAGGCCACGCTCGGGGTCGGCGCATCCGACATGGAGGCCGTACTCGGGTCACCGACGAAGTCCTACCAGGCCAACGCGACGGCGACCTGGACTCTGCCGGATGCGGCTACGACCCGGGTCTGTGGCCAGGTCCACGTCCCACTTGGGCTCCGCGGCAGCACGTTTGGCTTCTACGTGCTGGTCTCGCCGTCCACGACGGCGAGCTGCAACTATCGACTGAGCTACTACTACAAGCTCCTCGCTGACGGCACTGCGCTTTCCAGCGCGCCGACCGAAACCACCCCGACCTCAGTGGCCTCGGGCGGCTCAGCCGAAGTCGTCGATTACGTCGACACCACGGCAGATGTCGCCACCGCTGGCGGCACCGTGGCCGTCTCGCTCTGCCTGGCGCGCACCGGCGGACACGCCAACGACACCTGTTCCAACGGCCTCTACGTCGTGGGCCTCATGCTCGAAGAGCAGTGATCGGAGAGTGACGATGCCCCCCGCCACCCTCGCGCACCCGAACCCCGCCGGCGGACGCACGCTGGTGCTGACCATGGACCAGCAGACCGCCGTCGAGCTGGCGCGGCTCGGCGGCAGCGTGCTCGGTGGTGCCCTGGGCCTCGAAGCTATCCGCCGCTGGGCCGACCGCCGGCGGCAGCGGCGCCAGCAGCCGATCGAGCTCACCGCCAAGCTGATCGACGACGGCGACGAGATGCGTCGCCTCCTGCTCGACCGCGTCGCTCGCCTCGAGGAGCAGCACTCCGCCTCCGTCGAGCGCGCCCACCGCGCCGAGCTCGAGCTCGCCACCGCTCGCCCGGAGATCGACAAGCTGCGCCGCCGCCTCGAGCGCAAGGACGAGGCCTGCAAGGCGCTCACCCAGCAGCTGCTCGCCGCCGGGCTGCAGCCCGTGCTCTACAGCGACCCCTACTCCGACGGGCCACGGGACATGCGATGAGCAACGACGAGCGCTTCCTCGGCTGGGAGCTGGTCGACGCCGTCCACGGGCGCGCGCCGCGGTCCGACCGCTGGCGCGGCGGCGCCGGCACGCCGGAGGCCTCCCTCACGGGCCCCGGCACCGGGAACCTCAAGCTCCTGCTCGTCGCCGTCCGCCTCTGGCGCGAAGGCACCCCGATCTGGATCGAGTGGTGCCTCGAGTTCCTCCGCCTGTCGGCCGACGCCTGGATGGGGCGCGAGCTCGTCAGCCGGATCTACCGCCTCTGGCACCTCATCGCCGTCCAGAGCTGGCACGCCTGGGCTCGGTTCGCCGGGCACGCCGAGCTCGAGGCGGCCGCCGCGCGCTGGCTCGCCGCCTGGTGGGCCGCGATGCGCGCCCTGCGCGCCGACGACGGCACCATCGCGCCCGTCGGCATGCGCGCCGCCGACGACCCCGGCGCCGACGGCGACCTCGGTCCCGGCCTCGTCGAGCTCGCCGCTGAGATCGCCCTGTACCTCGGCCCCGGCGCCGCCGAGATCGTAGGCGTCGGATCGGACGTCGCGACCCGCTGCGATCGCGAGCTGCGGGGCGCCAGCTGGGCGGGGATCCAGTCCGACCGCACGCGGTGGGCGCGCCCCGCCGAATCGGCCACCCGGCAGGTGCTCGCCTCCGCGCCGCCGCCGCTGCGCGCCGCCCTGCTGCGCTGGGACCGCGGCGCCTGGCCGGCGTGGGAGCGGATCCTGCTCTACCGCTTCGCCTCCCAGATGCGCGCCGCCGCGACGCCGGCGCGCGAGGCCCCGAGCGCCGAGGCCGCGCTCGCCACCTGGCCCCGGAGCCACCGCACGCTGGTCTCCCTCGAGGTCGCCTTCGCGCCCGGCTTCCGCGCGGTCTGGATCGAGCGCAACGTCAACTCCAACACCGGCCCGATTCTCGCGTCCTGGTGGGAGCCCGTCGCCGGCTGGCAGACCTGTCCGCCGGAGCACCTCCTCGAGCACATCCGCCAGCGCTTCGACCGCGGCACCGCCACTCGCGCCGGCCGCGTCGTCACCGTCACCTCGAGCCTCTACGCCGGCGGCCCCTGGCGCCTCCAGCTGCCCGCCGGCGCCCGCATCGCCGCGCTGGGTCCCTCGCCGGCGCCGCTACCTGGCCAGGACCCGGACCCCGATCCGCCTCCGCCCCCGACGGATCCGGGTCCGGATCCGGAGCCCCCGCCGGCGCCGCCGGCGCCACCGGCAGGGGAGCCGCGGCGCGACGACCGCACTCGCGCGCGCATCGTGATCGCCTGCCTGCTCGCCGGCGCCCTGATCGTTGTCCTGCGGGGCTGCTGGTGATCACCACCCCCGACAGCCGGAGCCTCGCGGATCTCCACCCGCAGTGCCGCGCCAAGGCGGAGAAGCTGCTCGCCCAGCTCGCCGCCGAGGGGCTCCACCTCATCGTCACCTCGACCTGGCGCAGCTTCGAGCAGCAGGCAGCCCTGTTTGCCCAGGGCCGCACCGCGCAGGGACCTCGGGTGACCAACGCGCGCCCCGGCTCGAGCTACCACAACGTCCGCCGTGCGCTCGACGTCGCCTTCCTGCGGCCGGATACCGGCGTCCTCGACTGGCGATGGCTCTCGGTCTCCGACGGCGCCGCCCAGATCTGGCGCCACATCGGCGCCGTTGGCTCCTCGGTCGGCCTCCACTGGGGCGGCCTCTGGAATCGACCCGATCGCCCCCACCTCGAGGACTCCTGGTGCGCGGCCTGCGCGCAGGACGCCGGCCCCCGTGGCGCCACCCACTTCGACGACCGCGGCCGCTGCCGCATCCGGAGGTCCGCTGCATGATCGACACCTTCACTCCCTGGCTGCAGCTCCTCGTCGCGGGCCTTCTGGTCACGCTGGCGGCCTTCAGCGGCGCGCTCGCGGCCGCGGTGGCCTGGCGGGCCTTCCGGCGCTCCGCGCCCCTGGACGGGCTTCCTGGCCACGCCTGGCAGGCCCTGCTTTTCGCCGTCGTCCTCGCGCTGCTCGCTGCCGCGGCCCTCGGCGTCGGCAAGGCGCTCGACCTCCTGACCGACGGCTGGGCGGCCATCGTCGGCCTCGTGACGGCCCTCTTCGGCGGCTGGTTGGGCTACCGCGCTGCGACGAAGATCGGGCACAAGGGCGCGACGCTCGATGTCGGCCCGCGCGACGGCGCCCCGTGACCGCACTCGAGTTCCTGCGCAGGATCCGGCCCCGGACCTGGCTGCTCGCCGCAGCGCTCGCCGCCGCGGGGCTCTTCCTGGCCGGGGAGTGGCAAGCATTCCGGGCGGCGACCCGCCTCGAGGCGGCACCGCGGCGCGCCGTCGCGGTCAAGGCGCTCCGCCGCTACCAGCCCGACGTCCTCGAAACCCGACTGCGCGCCTGGCGCCCCGCCGCGGCGGCGGCGCGGAAGCTCGAGCGGCGCGCCGGGATCCCGATCCGCGCCGCCGGCGAGCCAGCCGGCGAAGGTCACGACCTCTTGGCGCACGTCGAGCTCGAGCCACTCTGCGAGGGCGGCGAGCTGCTCATCACCCTGCCGCCCGGCACCGGCGAGCGCGAGGTCGAGGTGACCGTCCTGCCGGCGCCACGGCGCCTGCTCGGGCTGCGGTCGGCCTACGAACTCGGGGTGCTGTACGGGCGGGGGTTCAACGGAGAGGACCGCGGCCGCGCCTGGGCGGCCGTCGAGCCGCTACGCTTCGGGCGCCTCCACCTGCGGGGTGAGGCCGGCGTCGACCTCCGGGGCGGAGAGGCCGACGCCTACGTCATGGCTGGAATCGTCTGGCGGCCACGCTGAGCCGTCAGGCCGCCGACCTGCAGAGCTCGATGCCCTTCAGTTCGATCACCTGCTGCTCGCGCTCCCAGCGCGCCTGAGGGTAGTCGTCGTCGGTCCGGCTCGGCGCCGCGACGTGGGCCAGGAGCTCCTGATACAGCTGCCACGGAATTCGGAAGGCACCGTTCGAGCCGCAGTAGCCCTGGCTGGTCGCCGCGAGGCGGCTGGCGAGCCAGTTCCCGATCGGATCCCCCTCGATCCGCAGGCGGACGATCAGCTGCACCTTCAGCCCCGCCGGAAGCGCGAGCGCGGGGCGAGCCTGATAGGCGCCAGCACCGGCGAGCTCCGAACGCGGCTCGGCGGCGGCGAGGAGGTGGGTGATCGCGAGACCGCAGATCACGACGAAAAAGAAGCGGCGGGCGACGGCGGAGCGGAGAGACTGACGCATCGGCTGACCTCCTTGGGTCGAGAGTGGGGGCGAGCAGGAAGGGTGGCGGCGTCGATGCCGTCAGGCCTGTAGACTCGCTCCCGGCACCATCCGGCCGAGGTTGAACAGCGCCGCCAGCCAGGCGTCTACGACTTCGAAGTCAGGCTCGACCGGTGTACCA
>CAYYIK010000104.1:0-4102 GCA_964471955.1 uncultured Thermoanaerobaculia bacterium
GGCGTCGAGGTCGGCGGGGAAACTGAGCTCGGCGACCGGCTTGTCGAGGATCGCGGCGAGGGTGGCGCGCCAGTCCGGCTGGCCGGCGAGGTACTGCAGGACCGCGCGCGGGCGGTAGGGCGGGTGCCCCACCATCTGCTCGTGGACCGGCTTGCCGCTGGCGCGGCGCTCCTCCGGGTCGGCGAGCAGGCGCCAGGCGACCTCCCTGGCGATTTCCAGGTTCGCGGTCGGAGGGTGGCCCAGCAGCGCGCGGCGGCCGCGGCCGACGCGCAGGCGCATCGCGTCGAGCAGCCGGTAGAGCGCGCTCTCCGAACGGTGGAGGCGCGCGAACGGGAAGCCGCGGTAGCGGTCGAGGAAGTCGTGGTCGAGCGCGAGGCCGGTCGACGCCTCGACCTCGTCGACCATCCAGTGCAGCGCCGCGTTGGCGAGACCGTCTTCCGGGTAGCCGCCGCCGATGTTCGAATGGACGCCGGGGAACCAGCGCTGCTTCATCGTCTGCCCGGGGTGGGCATCGCGCCAGATCGACGGGCGGAAGTCGAAGCGGGCCTCGTCGACCGCCAGCGCTTGGCGGGCGTGGGCGACGCAACGCGCCGGCCGGTCGCGGAAGTAGAAGGCCTTCTTCGTCGAGGTCTCCTCGCCGGTCGCCTTGAGGCGCGAGCCGAGCGCCGCGACCGTATCCCAGACGCCGAGGAACGACACCGTGACCGGCACCGTCGGCTGGAGCGGCGGCCGGCCGTCGCTCGCGAGCTCGGTGGCGAAGCGGGCCTTCACCGAGGCGGCGTCGACTCTGCCCTTGCCGGTCACCCAGGCGCGGAACGCCTTGGCCAGGAAGTAGTGGTCGCTCTTGGCCGGCACGCCGCCGTACCAGTCGAGAAAGGTGGTGACGGCGCGCGCCGTGGCCGCGCCGCGCGAGAAGCCGATCAGCAGCACCTCGTCGCCCGGCCGGTAGTTGAGCGCGACGAAGTGGAGCGCCTGCTCCATGTTGGCCTCGAAGCCGGCGCCGAAGGCGCCGCCGAGCGCCTTGTCGGTGCGCTCGAGCAGCGCGTTCGAGAACCCCGGGTAGTCGCCGAGCGAGCCGACGCCGACGTCGTACCAGACCAGCTGCGAGGTGCCCGTCGCGGGATCGACCGGCAGAATGGCGCGGCAGAGCTTGAGCACGTTGGTCGGTTTGAGCACCGGGCGGCCGTCCTCGCGGATCTTCTGGTCGAACGGGCTGTTCCAGGTGCCGTCGAGGCAGAGCACCAGGCGGCGCGGCGGCGACGGGGGCGCGGACGACGGTTCCATCGCGAGACCTCCGGAGGCGGCGAGCGAGAGAGCGAGTGAGAGGGGGGCGACGAGCGCCAGCCGGCGGCCACGGCACCCGATCGAGGGCGGGCCGCTCACCGGCAGGTCCAGTCGACCCACTCGCCGCCCTCCTCGACGCCGGCCGCGAGCGCCGCGCGGGGCACCTTCCGCTGGCGGTCCGAGATCACCAGCCGCCCGGCCGTCTTGCGGATCAGCGCCGCCTCGAGCGGCGCCGCCGGCATGTCCCACCCGTTCCTGCCCTGCTTCTTCGCGGTGGCGACGTCGAGCGGGACGAAGGCGACCAGCCGGTCCGACTCCATCCGCTCGAGGCCTTCCTTCTTGAGCGTCGCGTTGTGGCTGGCGTGGTGGCCGACCTTGTAGAAGACCGTGCGGCGGACGAGGTCGAGCGCCGGCAGCGGCTGGTCGCGCTCCGGCACCGCGAACGCGACCTTCTCCCAGGAGAGCCAGTTGCCGACCTGCGCGTCGCCGACGAAGAGCAGCACGTCGCCCGAATCCTCGAACTCGAACGCGAGCACCAGCGAGGTGTTGTTGGTGTCCTCGTCGAGCTTGAGGGCGAGCGGCTCGTAGCTGGCGATCCAGTCGTGGTCGATGCGCCGCCAGGCCCGCTCGGGGTGGTCGTAGATCGTGTTGACGAAAGGTTCGATCCCGGCGAACCAGTCGTCGCCGCGCCCGATCGCGTGCTGCCTGGCGAACGGACGGTAGCGCTCACCGTCGCCGTCGGGCCCGTCGGCGACCCCGAGGCCCTGGTCGACCGCCGCGAGCACGGCCGACGGCGCGGCCGCCAGGTGATAGATCGTCCCCTCCTCGAGACGCTTCCTGGTGACGCCGCTGTCGAGCAGCAGCTTCGGGTCGCGCGGCGGACCGAGCGCGAAGACCCGGACCTTCTCGACGCCGTCGAGCTCGCGCGGCGGCTCGCCGGGTTCGAGGTACTCGATCCCGCCCGCCCGCTCGCCCCGCCGGCGCACGTACTCGAGCGCATCGGCGATCGAGCGGCGGCCGACCGGCTCGGCGTCGTCGTCGGCATGGAAGGCCGCGAGTCCGGTGAGACCGCCCAGCGCCCCGGCCGCGGCGGCCGCCAAGCCGCGCGGGCTCGCGAGCGCGGCCCGCAGGCGCGCCGCCGCGGCGTTGCGGCGCTCGGCCAGCGCCTCGGCCTGCGGGTCGCCCGGCTTCTCGGTCCAGCCCATCCAGACCCGGCCGATCTCGATCCGATCGAAGACGTCGCGCGCCTGGTTGAAACCCGAGAGGTGGTCGCGGTGCTCGTGCGTGGCGACCACCAGGTCGAGGCGGGAGGTCCCGTCGCCGCGACGCGTCGCGGTCGCGATATGCCCGGCCAGCACCCGCATCTCCGCCGCCGAGCGCGACAGCGCGCCGCAGTCGACCAGCATCTGGAACGGGTCGCGGCCGGCGCGCGGAAAGGTCAGCAGGAAGCAGTCGCCGAGGCCGTGCCGGTACATGCGGACGCGGACCCGGTACGGCAGCTCCTGACGCTTGCGCGGCTGGCGAGCCTTCCGGGGAGCGGCGGCCGGAGGGGCGGGGCGACGCTTCGCGCGCGCGGATCGGGTCTTGGCCATCGGCGTCCCCCTCAGCCCCGGTCGTCCACGTGCAGCCGGGAGAAGACCTCGCCGGCAGCGCCGAAGTAGGTTGCGGCCGCGGTCTCCGGGGCGTAGCCGGCACCGCGGGCCCGGTAGTCGAGCGTGCGCCGGATCCGCCGCCGGTCCTCGAGCGGCTTGCGCACCACGCAGCTCACCGACAGCGTCGCGAGATCGATGACCAGGGTGCTGCCGCAGCGCATCCGCATCCTCTCGCCGTCGTGCTCGAGCGTGCGGTCCTGGAGCAGCGTGACGAACACCTGGTTGAGCAGCCGCCCGTCGTCGGTCAGGCGCCGCGCCTCGCGGATCGCCCGCACTTCGAAGACGGGGGCCTCGCCGGGAGCGACGCGCACCCCCGGGAGGATCTCGCCGGCGGCTCCGGGGTTCGGCGCCAGTCCGGTCAGCGCCAGTCCGGTCAGCTTCTGCAGGATCTCGGCCCTGGCCACCTGGTCGGAGATGGCGCCGTGGAGCTCACGGCCGATCTTGCGCGTGGTGCGCCAGGTCTGACGCCGGGACTCGCAGTACCGCAGCTCGTCGACGAGCCGGCGCAGGCCGATGGCGTCCAGGAAGCTGCGCAGCTGGTCGTCCATCTCACCCGGCGGGCAGCGCGGATCCTCCTCGGGCCGCGCCCAGCGCAGACTTTCGACCGAGAGGGTGCGTACGTCGTCCGGGTAGATGCCGCGGCGGCGGAAGGCTTCGACGAAGGCGACGCGATAGCCGTGGCGGTCGTCGGGGACCAGGTCGATGTCGGCGGTGATCAGCGCGCGCAGGTATTCGCCGAAGGTCAGGTCGACGGGCGGGCAGTAGTCGAGCGCGCGGATCGCGATGTCGAGCACGTGGCCGGACGCCTTCGACGCCTCGCGCGCCAGCCGGTCGACCAGGTCCGGGTGGAGCTCGCCCTGCGGCAGCTCGCCGCTGCCGCCGCTCGCCAGGCGCAGCAGGTCGCGCGAGCGCGAGCGGTAGATCGACAGGAAGGCGTCGAAGACCGCGGCGACCAGGTACGAGCCGCGCTCGTGGACCTCGGTCGCACGGTCGAACGCGGTCGGATCCGGCTCGGTCGGAATCCACCTGTTCTCCGAGCGGTCCCAGCGGCCGATGGCGTCGCGCAGCGCGCCGCGCTTGCCGGTGGCGAGGCCGAACTGCCCGGCGAGCTTCGCCAGCAGGCTCTCGCTGGTGGTCAGGTCGCCGCGGGTGCGGGCGATCTCGTG
>CAYYIK010000104.1:4202-8179 GCA_964471955.1 uncultured Thermoanaerobaculia bacterium
CCGAGGTGGGTCACCAGGACGTCGTCGAAGAGCCAGCCGCCGAGGCCCCTGGTGTCGATCCGGATCAGCGAGAGCGTACCGTCGACGGCGGGCATGAAGACCGAGATCGTCTGGCTCGCGCCGGAGTGCTGGACGTCCATGTGGCTGGCGTCGGAGGCGCCGATGTTGAAGGTACCGGGCACCTGCGGGTTCGCGGACCAGCCACCGACGCGGATCTGGGCGACGTAGGCGTGGCCCGGAGTTAGCCCGTCCATCCAGATGTAGAGAACCCCCTGCTCCTGGCTCGGTTTGTCCGGATAGAAGCCGATCGTCGTGGTGGCGAACCAATTCTGCAGCGTACCCGCCGCCTCGAGCCAGCCGCGGCCGTCGACCCACGGCACCGCGGGGGAGAGCTCGACGTGGGTCGTGCCGGTTCCGCCGCCCCCCTTCGGGCGCATTTCGAAGCGGTGCAGCAGACAAACGAGCCCGGCCCGCGACAGCCGGGACGCCACGTCCTGGCGGCGGAAGAGGCCTGCGGCGACCTTCGGACGTTCGATCCGCTCCGGCCGCAGCTCGACGCGGGTCTTCTTCGGACGCAGCGTGCGGCGGTCGAGCTCGACGGCGCGCGCCTTGCGGCCGCCCGACTTTCTGCGCGATTTCGTGGCCATGTTCGACTCCTCCTGGAACCGTCGCCACCGGGAACGACGGAAGAATGGACGTGATCGCGAACGCCGGAGGGCGTCGAGCGGATCCCGGCGGAGGTACTGATCGGATGTCGGCGACCCTAACACGCGCCTCCCGCGGCCGTTCGCGCCTGACGTCACGAGTCACTCCGTCGCGCGCCGCAATCGCCGACAGGACTCGATCTCGAGGCGCTTCACGGCTTCGTATGGGTACCAGGGGAGAGCACCCGAGACAAGGACCAAAACTCATCGAAGGGAATGGCGGCAGCGCCCGGTAACCCCGGCCACGACAGGTGGGCCCGATTCGACGCCTGCGACGCCCGCCCGGCGAGACCTGCTCTTCGAAGCCGGACTCGTCCTGCACTCGAAGCGGTGAAGACCCGATCTCGAATACCGCGTCGGGTCGATCTTGGGGACAGGCACCGATCCCGGGGCGAGGCGATCAGGGCACGGCGGTCGACCAGGTGGACGTGTCCCCGGACTCGAAGCCGTCGGAGAAGAGCGTGTCGCACGCAGCGGCCGCGCGGTGAACGACCACGTCGTCTAACGTCGAGCCGGGGCTCGCGTAGCCGACCACGTACCAGCCCGCCCCGTCGGCGACAGTGGTGACGGCGCGCATCGAAGGAAGCAGCTGCTGCGGCGGTCCGCACTCCACGCCGTCACGGCTCCAGGCGGCAGTCCACACCGGCGTCGCACCGGGTTGCGACGGCGGGAAGAGCGTGGTGGCGAGCAGCGCCGAGCCATCGACCGAGGCGAGGTCGGCGCGGATGGTCGTGGTGGCGCCGTCGAAGATGCGCTCCCAGAGCGGCGCGCCGGTCGCGGCGTCGAACGCCAGCGCCACGGCGGCCGATCCGCCGGTCCCCGGGAAGTGGTTGGTCGCGCCGCTGGCGAGCAGGCGGTCGCCTTCGAATCGCACCGAGTCCGGTTCGAAGCTGGAGCAGCCGGCGGGCGCCGGCCAGGTGCGCGCCCAGAGCGGCGAGCCGGCGTCCGGATCGAGCGCCCAGAGCCGCAGCGAGAAGAGCCCGCACGGGGTCTCGTCATCCGCCCACAGCCGCACCGGGTCGGCGTCGAGCAGGAACGCGCCGCTGAAGATGCCGGCGTCGGTGTCGCCGTCCTCGAACCGGCTCCAGTCCTCGGCGCCCGCGGCGTCGAGGGCGACCACCCACCAGCCAGGCGATGCGACCTCGAAGAGCGTTCCGGCGACCAGCAGGCCGCCGCCGGGGCGTGACAGGACCGAGGTCGCCCTCGCTTCGCCCTCGGGTGGCGACCAGACCCGGTCGGGGAGCGGGTCGCCGCCGCCGTCCCAGCCGAGGACGACGAAGTCACCGCCGGCTCCCGCCGGGACCCACCAGGCGCCGGACTCTTCGTCCCAGTGCGGGCGGATTGGAATCTCGGAGAAGAACGGCGAGATGTCGAGCCCCGTCCGCTCGCGCGACCAGGCGATCGTGCCGTCGGCGGCGACCGCGGTCACCCGGGTCGCCGTCCCGTTGCGGCCGAGCAGCAGGGCGCGACCGTCCGGCGCGAGCGCGAAGCCGCCGGGAGCGGCCATCTCCGGATCGTCGGCCTGCCAGACGACCTCGCCGGCCGGAGAGATCCGCACCAGGGCCGAGCGCGGCGTCGTGGAGGCCTGGATGCGCACGGACGCGAGGACGAAGAGGTCGTGGCCGGAAGGCAGCAGGGCGGCGTCCACCGGTTCGTCGCGCTGGCCGTCGAAGTCCCAGAGCAGCGGCCACTCGGCGCGGGCCGACGTGGCCATGCACAACAACACGAGGAGCCAGGCGGCGGTCTTCGGCGTCATCGGTCTTCCCCCGGAGGCCCGCCGCGTCGGGCGTCGCCCGGCGGGCGCGACGCCGGGAGGCCTCGCGGACTCTATCGGCGAGCGTGGCCTCTTACCGACATCGCGTCGTCACGCCGCGAATCCGGACAGCCATCGCTCCCGGCAGAAGCGGGCCCTCCGACCGTCGCCTTCAGCGCCCCGATGAACGGCCCCTCGCGCAAGCGCCAACGTCGCATCGGATCCACCGGGCTGCCCCCGCGCGGAGGACTCGCCCTCGGATTGGAGGACTCCCCGGGAACAACTCAGCTCTAGTGTGTCCCTTTTGTGTGTCCCCGGGTCACTGGCGCTGTCGAGGCACGCGCACGCTGACGTCCCATCCCCCGATCGGGGCATCGATAGCGATCGTGGCTCAGCCAGTCTTTTTCCAGGTGCCGTACTGCTCGATGATCTCCGCATTTCGCTCGCGGACACGCTTCATCTCCTCCGCGGCGACATCGCCAGTGAGCACCCGCTCGAAAGTGCCGTCCCCGTCGGAGTCCATTCCGAGACTGAGCAACTCGCCGCCTCTCGACATCTTCACCTCGAGCTCGAAGATCCCGTCGAAGTCCTGATCCAACCATGCCTCAGAAGGAGATACCGCCGCCGCGCGCCTCCACGCGATCGGAGGCTGATAGATCTCCTTTCCGTCGATGCGGCCATCTCGGTTTCTGTCCGACTCGATCCTCGCAACTCGTCCCCAAGAGAAGTAGGTCGTAAGGTCACCGGCAACTGGATCGATCGCCTTGACCCGTCGATGGGCGAATGCGAGGCCGCCGGCGAGGACAACAACGACCATACCAACTGCCGAGAGAATCACGGTTCTGCCTGCCATTCGATTCTCCTCAGGACCTAAGGGTTGTGCTCCTTGCGAAGTTCCTCCGCATCGCCACTTGAGAATTGATACACCTCCCGGCTGAGCCACCTTCTTGCAAGCCCGTACTTGTCAACGCCGAAATTTTGCATTGTAGTCTTGTCCTCGCCCGCCTCGCCGAGCGGGCTCGAATCGCGGTTGTACTTCTTGAGGCCCTGACTTCCGTGCCCACCCTCGTGTGCACCGACATTTATCAGGAAGTTGACGAGAGCTTCGATATCGTCCTTCGGCCCGCCAGCTAGCGAGACGATTGACCGATTCGACCGCTCCGAGGTACCAGGGTTGATTCGGCCAGTTATCCCGAAGGCACCGCCCTCGAGCGGTGCGTCCTGATACGTCAAGAAGATCGTTGCGTTCTTGCCCCCGCGATCACTGCCCGCGAAGCCGTCCGCGACCGTGAAGGTCGAGACATCCACCAGGCCCGCCTGCTGGTAGACCATCTGAACTCCCGCCATCACGCGCTGCTGAATCTGAGGCGGGATGCTCGACCGAGAAAAGTCGAAAACGAAGTTGACCGCCCTGCCTGTCGCGTCGATATACGTCAACGGGCTGTTGACCGCATACGCATACCGATTGAACGTCTGCGGATTCTCGAGCACGTACGGCCCCTCGTCGGGGCTGGTGAAGC
>CAYYIK010000105.1:0-8151 GCA_964471955.1 uncultured Thermoanaerobaculia bacterium
TCATTGGAACTCTTTCGTCCTGGTCGCCCGGCGCCTTCGGGACCCGCGAACCCGGGCCGGTCCCCGGCGGTCTTTCCCTTCCATGGAAGCTTCTCGTCGTTGTCTTCCGTCGCAGGCCGACGACCGGCGGCTACCGCGGTCTCGCGACCCTCCGAACGCGGTGAAGCCCGGATCGCGCGACGACCGGATTTGCGATCTGCCGTTCGGATGACGGCTCCGCGTTCTGGCACGGCCTTCGCACAACTCGGTTCCGTGCGCGCGCTCGCGCCGGAGCGGGCCCGCGGAGACGACGATCGGAGGAACCGATGGCACCGATGTTGACCAGCACGGAGCGCGTTTTGCAGAAGAGGGCGGACGAATCCGCGGAGCTCCTGGAGCGCCGCCGGAGTGAGCTGGCTGCCGAACTCGACAGCCTTCTCGGCTCCTTGACTGCCAAAGTGAGCGACGTTCGCCGGGCGATCGCCGCGACGGCCGACAGCGGGGCCGAAGCCGCGAGCCGGAAGCTGCGCCTGGCGATGGAGAAGGGGCGCAAGGGAGTTCACCAGCTCGAGCAGAAGTGGGACGGCCTGGACACACGGCAGAAGGCCGGGGTGATCGCCGGGGTGGTGGCGGCCCTCGCCGCCGCGGCGGCGACGCCGACCATCGTCCGCAAGGTGCGCGAGTCCCGCCACCATTGAAGCCCGGCGGACCCCCGCCGGGCCACCCCGGAGCGGACGCTCGCTCCCCTCCCGGCCCCGCGTGGATAATTCGTCCGCGGGGACGGGCACCTTTCGCGCTTCTCGCGAGGGTGACCGTCCCCTGCGGGAGAGGCGATGGCCTGGCTGGTGGATGGGGCGAACCTCGGGGGACGAGTCGGCGGGGCGGCGGGAGCGCGCGCCGCCGCGGAAGTCGTTCGCCTGCTGCTCGTCTGGGCACGCGATCGACGCGCGGCCGTCACCGTGGTCTTCGACGGGCCCGCGCAACCCGAGGTCGCCGAGGCCTACGGCGCGCTGCGCGTGGTCTGGAGCGGCGCGCGATCCGGAGACGACGTGATCGTCGACCGCTTGCGGGCCGGCCCGGGGGGCCGCTGGAACGTCGTCACCGCGGACCGGGAGCTGGCCCGGCGTTGCCGGGAGCTGGGAGCCCGGGTCGAGGCCGTGGACAGGTTCCTGACCCGGATCGAGGATCCGCGGCGCAGGTCGCTGACGCCTGGCCAGGCAGAGATCGAGACGGACAAGCCCCCTGCCCGCGCCGAAGAGCGCGAGTACTGGCGTCGGATCTTCCTCGACGACGACTAGCTCCCGGGGGTAGACACCCGACCGGTGGATGTCGTGGGGACAGTCCCTGCTCGTGAACTCGAACAGGGGGTCTTCACCGCTTCGAGTGGGTTTCGAGATCGGCTTCCTCGAGCGGGTCTCGCCGGACAGGCGGGCCCAGCCGAGGGCAAAGCAAAGACGAAGACAAAGGCGAAAAGCTTCCAGAGAAGGGAAAGACGGCGGACGGAGCCAGCCCGGGTTGCCCGGCCTCCGAGGGCCCGGCTGGCGTCGCAACCGTCGACCCGGGCCCACCCGCCTCCAGCGGGCTACCAGCCGCTACCGCCCTCTTTTCCCTTCTATGAGTCTCTGTCTTCGTCCTGGTCCTGGCGTTTCCCGCCCGGAATCCACGCGAACCGGCGAAGCGGCAGGAGGGGCAACGGTCCCCGTCAGGAGGTGAGGATCGCGCGGGCGTAAAGGAGGGCGAATCCGTGGCGCTGCACGTTGGCCTGCGACTGGGAGCCGGGGGCGGTGGTCACGACCGCCAGGTCGCAACCGGCGGCGCGGGCGTCGGCGAGACGAGCGGCGAGCAGGGCGCGCTGCACACCGCGGCGGCGGAAGGCCGGCAGGGTCGCGGCCCCGCACAGCTGGGCCAGGCCGTCGCTGAGACGGCAGCTGGCGGCACCCGCGGCGACGCCATCGATGCGGGCGACGTACCCGCGCATCTCCGGCGCGCGGGCGAAGTCGTGCATCACCGTCTCGAGTGCTTCGCGCGGAAACTCCTCCTCGCCCGTGCCCGTGCCGTCCGGATGCAGGAAACCTTCGACCGCCACCTCACCCCAGTCGCGCGACGCGGCCGGTGCGACACGCTCGACGAGGATTTCGCCGCCGCCCTCCTCGATCTCCCGCACGGGAAGGCCGAGAACGTGCTCGAAGCTCTGCAGCGCGAATCCGCGCGAGGTGAAGGCGGTGAGGATCGACGGATCGACGAGCGTCGACAGCTCGACCCGCGCGGGCTCCCCGGCTCCGGCGAAGAGCGCAGCGATCGCCTCCACGTCGCCGGCTGCGACCGGGCCGCCGAATCCGAAGCCGATCGCCTTGTTCATCGGAGACCCGGTGCGCGCCCGGGCGGCGACGCCGCCGGCCACCTCGAGCAGCTGCCAGCCGGCATCGGGAATCGCCCGGACGACGGAGGCCGTGAGCGAGGCTTCGGCTCTTTCGACGCGGGCAGCGAGGGCGGGATCGGCGAACATCCCGGCAGTCTATTCGCGCCGAACCGGTCGCGGAATCTCCGGCGGGAGCCGGTGTTTCGTCGGTCACTCGGTGAGTGTGAAACGGCCCGTCTGGTCCTGTTCTTGCTGCGGGATGGAGTCGAACGGAGAGGAGGCCCTCGATGGGAGACCTTCGGCTGCAGAGAAATCTAGCGATCGCCGTCGCCCTGCTCCTCGCGGTGGTGGTCGCGGGCGTGGCGCTGGTGCGAAGCCCCGGCGGTGCGCCCGATCCGACGACCGGGAACGGGGAGCCGGCTTCCGGGATGGCGGGAGAGTCGACTTCGCTCGCGGACACGGCCGGCGTGCAGGAGCCGGCGCAGGGGGAGTCCGGGGCGCGGGATGCACTGCCCACCGGAACGCGGCCAGGGACGGAGCGGCGCGACGCTCCGGCGGCCGGGATCCCTTCTCAGGAGCCGGATCGAGACCGGGTGAGCGAATCCGCGGAGGAGTCGCCGGTCGAGTCGGCGCCGCGCCCGCCCGTGCTCCTCACGGTGGCGGACGGCACGCCGATCCGGCTGGTCCTGACCGGCGGAGTCTCCAGCCAGACCGCCACTGTCGGAGATCGGGTCGAGGCCGAACTCTCCGAGGCGGTGCTCGTCGACGGCCAGGTGGCGCTGCCGGAGGGGGCCCGCCTGAGTGGCCGGGTCACCGAAGCGGTGCCGCTGCGCAAGGTCGGCGGGCGTTCCCGCCTGGCGCTCGCCTTCGAGAGCGTTCGCATCGACGGGCGCGACGTGCCGATCACCGCCTTCTTCGCCCGCGAGGGGAAGAGCGAGACGCCGCGTGACACCGCGACGATCGTCGCCGGCACGGCCATCGGGACGATCCTCGGCAATCAGGCGAAGAAGAACGACCGCGGCAAGATTCTCGGCGGCGTCGTCGGCGCGGCCGCGGGTACCGCGGTCGCGGTGGCGACCGAGGGGGAGCGGATCGAACTGCCCGCCGGCACCGAGCTGCGGCTCACCCTGCGCCAGCCGGTCACTGTCGAGAGGTGAGCTCCTCGCCCCGGGGACCGTCGCCGTTTGCGAGTCCTCGAAGCGGGTGACGATCTGCGAGGGGAGGGGTCGAAGTGAAGCCGTGTCACCGGCGGGCCGAGAGGCTACACTGAGGCATGCGCCGACCACGGAGACTCTTCGCCTTTCTGCTCGCGGCCGGTGTCGGGCTGGCTTCCGCTTCGTGGGCGGCCGATCGGGATCCGGCAGCCGAGGCGGCCGAACTGGCCTCCCTGATGCGGCTCAGGACCGGATCCCGGGTGGCCGACGTGGGTGCCGGCAAGGGGGAGTGGGCACTGCGGTGGGCGGCGCGGGTCGGGGAGACGGGAAAGGTCTGGGCGACCGAAGTCACCGACGAGCTGGTGGACGGGATCCGCCGCGCCGCCGAGGCGGCCGCGGCCGAGAACCTCGAGGCGGTCCGCGGCGACGATCGGCGCAGCGGTCTCGCCGCGGGATGCTGCGACGTCGTGCTGCTGCGCATGGTCTACCACCACTTCACCGAACCCGCGGCGATGCGTGCCGACCTGGCCCTCGCGCTCGCTCCCGGGGGGCGCCTTGTGATCGTCGATACGGTGCCGCAGAAACACTGGCGCCGCCTGGCGGGCACACCCGACCGGGGAGGCCACGGCATCGCGCCCGACGTGGCGATAGCCGAATGGGAGTCGGACGGCTTCGAGCTCATCGAGCGACGCGACGCGTGGATGGGCGATCCCGACCGCTACGCCCTCGTCCTCACCCTCCCCGAAATTCAGTCAAAGGCAATTAACCCCACCGAACCTCAGGAATCCGAGTGAGGAGGTTCTTCAGCGATGCATGCGGGTCGTCCGGGTCAGCGCCCGGAGCGCCGAGATCTGCCAGGCCACGGAAGGAACTGCGAGAAAAGACGCCGGCTCAGAGAGGAAGAAGCAGGAGGCGGACGCAGGACGCGAGCTCCGAGCGGTGCCGCCCCCGGTGCGCACGAGATCCAAGAGCCCGGGGCCGGAGGATGCTCCCCCTCATTGGAGTCTTTTCGTCCTCATCGCGGCATCTCGCTACCCACCGGATGCAGTGGAGCCCTGGGGAAGAACGGAGGTCCGGGGAAATCGCGAGAAGGTGCGCCGAAATTGCCTTTGACTGAATTTCTCCGGGTTTCGCCGGAAATTGCCTTTGACTGAATTTTCAGGCGGGGCGGAGGGCGGAGAAGGGGACGAGGCGGCGGCGCTCTTCGTCGAAGAGCTTCAGGCGGGCGCAGCGCAGGCTCTCGAAGAAGGTCAGGCGCGGAGCCTGCTGCAGCAGCGGGCTCGACTCGAAGCACTCGCGCAGCCGGTAGTTCGGAATCTTGGCCGCCAGGTGGTGGATGTGGTGGTAGCCGATGTTGCCGGTGAACCAGTGCAGCAGTTTCGGCAGGTCGTAGAAGGAGCTCCCCTCGAGGGCGGCCTTGTCGGGGTCCCAGTTCTCCTGGCGATCCCAGTAGACCTCCTCGAACTGGTGCTGGACGTAGAAGAGCCAGACCCCGGCCGCGCCGGCGATCACCAGGATCGGCAGTTCGACCATCAGCAGCGTCTTCCAGCCCAGCCACGAGACCAGCCCCCAGCCGGCCAGGGCGAGGAAGAGGTTGTTCCACAGCACGCTCGCCCACTCCTTCTTCCAGGCGAACGGAATGTCGAACGGAAAGCGGTGCTTGAGGATGAACTGGTAGCTCGGACCGATGAGCAGCAGCACCGGCGCGCTGCGGTAGAGGCGGTAGCCGAGCCGCCGGTACCACGGCAGCGTCTCGTATTCGCGCACGGTCAGGGTGACGACGTCGCCGAACTCGCGCCGGTCGAGATTGCCGGCCGTGGCGTGATGAATGGCGTGTGTCTTCTTCCAGTAGCCGTAAGGGAAGAGAGTCAGGACGCCGAGGAAGGCGCCGACCATGTGGTCGAGCTTGCGATGGGCGAAGAAGGAGCCGTGACCGCAGTCGTGCTGGATGATGAAGAGCCGGACGTAGAGCCCTGCGGTGACGACGCCGAGGCCGAGGGTGAGCAGGTAGGAGCCTCCGGCGCGCACGTTCCACGCCATCAGCGCCCAGCCGAGGAAGTAGGGGATCAGCGTATTGGCCAGCTGCCACCAGGCGCGACGGTGGATCGGCTTGGCGAAGCTGGCGACGAGTTGACGCAGCTGGACTTCGGGGGACGACTCGGAACGGGCCTGGGTCAAACGGACCTCCTGCGGGTTCGGGGCGGACCGGATTCGGCCCACGCGCAGTCTATCCGAAGGGCGCCCCGGGTCCGCGCCGCACTGCGGCGTTCCGGGTCCGCCGGCGATCTGGTGTAGAAAGGCGCCATGGACATCCTTCTGCGTCCGATCGGCTTCGTCCGTTCGCCCTACGTCGGCGTGGAGCAGATCCCGAAGGGCCCCGGGGCCCGGCACGACGCCGAGGGCGTGCTCGAGCTCGCGCCGGAGTTCGAAGCGGGCCTGCTCGACATCGAGGGCTTCTCGCACCTGGTCGTCCTGTGGGCCTTCGATCGCTCCGAAGGGTTCGATCTGGTGGTCACGCCGCCGACCGACGACCGCCCGCACGGCGTCTTCGCCACCCGCTCGCCGCGCCGCCCCAACCCGCTCGGCATGACGACGGTCGAGCTGCTCGGCCGCGACGGGCGCAGCCTGCGGGTGCGCGGAGTCGACATGCTCGACGGCACGCCGATCCTCGATCTCAAGCCCTGGCTCTCCGGCGTCCCGCCGGAGCGTCTGCGTCGCGGCTGGCTGGCCGAGGCCGAGGCGCGTCGCGCCTCCGCGGGCTGAGGCTCAGGCGGCGGCGCGCGGCGCGACGAGCTCCCGACAGGCGGCCTCGGCGCCCGGCGCGGCCCCGGCGGGCAACGCGTCGCAGGCGGCGGCGAGCCGTCCGCGCAGGGCGTCGACGACCGGCTGACGGCTCTCCGGGTCGGCGACCTTCCAGGTGTCGAGCGCGGCGAGCACCCCCTCGAGGCGGCTGCGGTTGCCGCCGGCGAAGGCGTCGGGTCCGGCGAGCAGGTCGGCAAGCAGGGCGGCGCCGTCGGCAGCGATCGCCTCCGTCTCGTCCGGTGCCAGCTTCATGCGCTGGCGCAAATAGCCGCTCCCCCAGCGAAACGCCGACATCGAGGTCGGTCCGGCGGCCGCCCGCGCCTCCTGCCAGGCGCGCCGGTAGAGCGACACCGCTTCCGCGCCCCGCCCGGCTTCGGCTTCGATGCCGGCCAGCCAGCCGACGTAGTAGTAGGGCGCCGCCGTCTCGCCGAGGTGCTCGGAGATCAGCGCCCCCGCCTCGGAGGAGAGTCCGGCCTCCTCGAGCAGACCGGCCATCGTGTTCATCGCGGCCTGCATCTCCTCCGTGTCGTGAATCGTCTCCGCCACCTCGCGGACCCGCTCGCGCACGCGCGCCTGCAGCGCGGCAGGCGGTGGCGCACCGTCGGGCGCATCGAGCGTCGCCAGATGCAGCAGGGGGCGCAGAGCGAGCAGGCGCTCGCTGCGGCTCAGCGACTCGTCCGCCTCGAGTTCGCGGGCCGCCGCCGTCCAGGCGCCGACCAGCCGTTCGCGGTCGGTCCCGGCCTCCGGAGCGAGCAGCCGGACGACCGGACCGGCGTAGTAGACGACCAGCTCGAAGTTGGCGCTGCGGCGCGCGGGGTCGGCGAGCAGGGTCTCGAGCTCCCGCAGGGCCTCGTCGCGCTCCTCCCGTGCCAGCGCCATCGCCGGTTCGTCGGTCGCCCGTTCGGCCAGCCAGAGGGCGAGGAAGCGGCTGCGCACCAGCGGGTTCGCGGGTGGCGTCTCGCGCCGGAAGCGTTCGAAGAGGGCGAGGCGGCGCGCCGCCTCGAGGCCGGAGTTGGCGTCCTGGTTCCAGGCGTGGAAGGCGAGCAACTCGAGCTCGGCCTCGGGCAGCCCGGCCGGACCGACGCGCTCCGCCTCGGCGATCCGCTGGGCCAGCGGCCGGGCGGCGTCGAGCGCCGCGGCGAGCAGGTCGGCGTAGTCGTCGACCGGCAGCAGGCTCGGCAGTCGGGTGACCTCGTTACCGTCGGCGTCGAAGACGATCACGGTCGGGTAGCCGGAGGTGCCGAGCTTCTCGCCCCAGACCTGCGCCCGTTCGGTGTCGCCATCGAGATAGACGGGGATCGCGGCCGCCAGCCGGGCGCGGACCTCCGGCAGCGGGAAGATGCGCTGGCGCAGGGCGTGGCAGGGGGGGCACCAGACGGCGCCCCAGTAGAGAAAGAGCGGCTTGCGCTCGGCGGCGGCTTGCGCGAACGCCTCCTCAATCGTCCCGGGGAACCAGGGGATTCCGTCGCCTGTCGGTGCCGCCGCCGCGGGAGCGGACGGTTCGGCGACCGGCGCCGGCTCGGAACGGCAGCCGGCCAGCAGCAGTGCGGCCGCGAGAACGCCGGGTGTGACGAGGCGGAGTCGGGGAGCGCGGACGATCATCGGCGAGTACCTCCGGGGCCGGGCCGACTGTAACAGCGCCGCAGCGAAGAAGCGGCCGGTCCCCGCGAGAGGACCGGCCGCCGGAACGACTCACCGGGAGGCGCCCCGCCCTACGGCTGGGTGGCGCTCCACTCGGAGAAGTCCCCCTCCTCGAAGTCGGCGAGGAAGGGCATCGGATCGACGACGTCGACGGTGGGGATGAGGCACCACTCGAGCAGCGAGCCCGAGTCGCCGCCGGCGTTGTCGTCGGCCGAC
>CAYYIK010000106.1:0-4620 GCA_964471955.1 uncultured Thermoanaerobaculia bacterium
TCAGGAGACCAGCGGGTCGGCGACGAAGTCCGGCCGCGTCTCGTCGAGGGCCTCGACCGCGGCTGCCGCGGCGCGGCGGTCGCGGGCGACCAGCAGGTAGACGGCCGGCACCACGAACAGGGTGAAGAAGGTGCCGACCACCATGCCGGAGACCAGCATCACGCCGATGCTGTTGCGCGCGCCGGCGCCCGGACCGTCGGCCAGGATGAGCGGGAAGTGGCCGACCACCGTCGCCGCCGAGGTCATCAGGATCGGCCGCAGCCGCGTTCCCGCCGCCTCGATCACGGCCCGCAGCTTGTCGAGCCCCGTCTCCTGCAGGTGGTTGGCGAACTCGACGATCAGGATGCCGTTCTTGGCCACCAGGCCGACCAGGGTGATCAGGCCGACCTGGCTGTAGATGTTGAGCGTCGTGGCGCCGAGAAAGGAGAACAGCAACGCGCCCGACAGCGCCAGCGGCACCGAACCGGCCAGCACGATGAAGGGATCGCGGAAGCTCTCGAACTGCGCCGCCAGCACCAGGTAGATGAGGATCGCCGAGAGCAGGAACGTGCCGAGGAACCTGCTCCCCTCGACCCGCAGCTGCCGCGACTGCCCGGCGAAGTCGACCGTGAAGCCCGGGGGCAGCAGCGCCGTGGCCTCCTTCTCGAGGAACGACAGCGCGGCGTCGAGCGATACGCCGGGCGGGATCACCCCCTGGATGCGCACGGCGTTGAGCTGCTGGAAGCGCCGAAGATCGCGCGGCTCGGTCGAGGTCTCGATCGTGGCGAAGGTCGAAAGCGGCACCAGCTTTCCCTCCGGCCCGGTGACGTGGATCTCGGCGAGCTGGTCCGGCGTCAGCCGCCCGGCGCGCGCGATCTGGGGGATCACCTTGTAGCTGCGCCCCTGGATCGAGAAGCGGTTGACGTAGTCGCCGCCGAGCAGCACCGCCAGATCGCGCCCGGCGCGGCCGAGGTCGACCCCCTGGGAGCGCACCTTGTCGCGGTCGAAGACGACCTCCGCCTGCGGCTGGTCGAACTTGAGGTCGGCGTCGGCGAACATGAACAGGCCGCTGGCGAAGGCCTTGCCGACCAGCTGGTGGGCCACTTCGACCAAGCGCTCCGGCTCGGCAGTCGAAGCGATGACGAAGTCGACCGGGAAGTCGCCGCCGCCCGGCAGCGCCGGGGGGGTGAGCGGGATGACCCGGATGCCGGGGATGGCCGCGAGCGGCCCGCTCGACTCGACGAGCAGATCGGCAGCCGACTTCGTTCGCTCGCTCCACGGCCGGGTCACCATGCCGCCGAATCCGCCCGTCGGTCCGACGATCTGGAAGGTCGCCGCGGTCTCCGGAAAGGAGGCATAGACCTCCTGGACCCGGCCGGAGAAGAGGGTCGTCTGGTCGAGAGTGGAGTTGGGTGCCGCCTGGAGGATGCCGAACACCACGCCCTGGTCCTCGCTCGGCGCGAGCTCCTTCTGCGAGAACAGATACAGCGGCACGCTGAGCAGCGCGAAGGCGACCCACACCGTGAGCACCGCCGGGCGGTCGGCGAGCGTCCACTCGAGGCGACGCGCGTACGCGGCGCGCAGGCGATCGAAGCGCGCGTTGATCCATCCGGCGAAGCCGCGCTCCGGGTCGCCCGAGCGCAGCAGCCGCGAGCTCATCATCGGCGACAGGGTGAGCGCCACGACGCCCGAGACCACCACCGCCCCGGCGAGGGTGAAGGCGAACTCGCGAAACAGCGTGCCGGTCAGGCCGCCCTGAATCGCCACCGGCGTGTACACGGCTGCCAGGGTGATGGTCATCGCGACGATCGGCCCGACCAGTTCGCGCGCCGCTTCGAGCGCCGCCTTCATCGGCGGCGCGCCGTCGTGGAGGTGGCGCTCGACGTTCTCCACCATGACGATCGCGTCGTCGACCACCAGGCCGACCGCCAGGACGATCGCCAGCAGGGTGAGCAGATTGATGCTGAAGCCGGCGAGCAGCATGAGCAGGAAGGCGCCGACCAGCGAGATCGGAATGGCGACCACCGGAATGATCACCGAGCGCAGCGAGCCGAGGAAGAGGAAGATCACCGCGATGACGATCAGCAGCGTCTCGGCGAGCGTCTTGAGCACCTCGCGGATGGCGTCGCGGATGTAGACGGTCGAATCGTACGGCACGCCGGCGCTCATGCCCGGCGGCAGCTCGGCGCGGATCTCGTTCATCTTCTCCCGCACGCCGGCGATGACGTCGAGGGCGTTGGCCGTCGGCAGAACCCAGACTCCCATGAAGGTGGCCGCCTCGCCGTTGAAGCGGACGTCCTCCTCGTAGTTCTCGGCGCCGAGCACCACGTCGGCGATCTCGCCCAGCCGCACCACGACGCCGTCCTTCTGCTTGACCACCAGCTGGCGGAACTCCTCCGCCGTCTCGAGGTCGGTGTTGGCCACCAGGTTGACCGACACCATCGATCCCTTGGTGCGGCCCAGGGCGGAGAGGTAGTTGTTCTCGGCCAGTACCCGGCGCACGTCGCTCGGCGCGATGCCGAGCGACGCCATGCGGTGCGGATCGAGCCAGATCCGCATGGCGAAGGTGCGATCGCCGAGGATGTCGGCGCGCTGCACGCCGGCCACCGCGGAGAGCTTCGGCTGCACCACGCGGGTGAGGTAGTCGGTGATCTGGTTGCGGTCGAGGACGTCCGACGAGAAGCCCAGATAGGCCGCGGCGAACTGGTTGTCGGCCGTCTCGAGCTCGATCACCGGCGCCTCGGCTTCGGGCGGCAGGTCGTTGCGCACCTGGGCGACCTTGGCCTGGACCTGGGTGAGCGCCGCGTTGGTGTCGTAGTTGAGCTTGAGGTGGACGGTGATCGTCGACAGCCCCGGCGCGCTCGCCGACTCCAGGTAGTCGATGCCGTCGGCGCTGGCGATCACGCGCTCGAGCGGCGTGGTGACGAAGCCGCGCACCAGATCGGCGTCGGCGCCGACGTAGGCGGTCGAGATCCGCACCACCGCGACGTCGCTCTGCGGGTACTGGCGCACCGACAGCGCGCGCACCGCCTGCAGGCCGGCGATCAGGATGACGAGATTGACCACGACCGCCAGCACCGGCCGGCGGACGAACAGATCGGTGAAGCGCATCAGCTGTTCTCCGGAGCCGGGGCCGGACTGGCTCCCGGGGTGACGGAGTTGTCGATCCGCACGGCCGCACCGTCGCGCAGCTTGAAGGCCCCCGAGGTCACCACCTCGGCGCCCGCCTCGAGTCCGGCGACCACGGCGACCAGATCGCCGCGCGCCGGACCGAGCTTGACGAAGCGCTGGCGGGCGCCGCTGTAGGTAGCGCCGTCCGGTCCCGTGAGCTCTTCGACGACGAAGACCGAGTCGCCATACGGAGCGTAGGCGACCGCCGAGGCCGGCAGCGCCACGACCGGTGCCGCCACTTCCGCGTCGAGGCGAACCTCGACGAACATCCCCGGCCGCAGCCGGCCGTCCGGGTTGTCGAAGACCGCCTGCACGGCGACGTTGCGCGTCGCCGGGTCGACCACCGAGTCGACGGCCGAGATCCGACCGACGAGAGCCTCCCCGTCGGGCGACTCGGAGACCTTCACGATGGCGCCGCTGGCGAGCACCGCGACCTCCTGCTGCGGCACCGCGAAGTCGACGTAGATCGGATCGAGGGACTGCAGAGGCACGATCGGGTCTCCGGGATCGAGGTACTCGCCGACGTTGACCTTGCGGATGCCGAGAGTGCCCGAGAACGGGGCGCGGATCGTCTTGCGCTCGATGGTGGCGCGGATCTCGTCGATCCGCGCCTCGGCCTGCCGGAAGGCCGCCAGAGCCCGATCGTAGTCCGCCCGCGAGGTCACTCCGCGGTCGACCAGCCCGGCCTGGCGCTCGTAGTGGAGGCGGGTGACCTCGAGCTCGGCCTCGGCGGCGGCCAGCTGGGCACGCTCCTGGCCGGCGTCGAGCACGACCAGAACCGCTCCGCGGCGCACCGGCCGCCCCGACTCGAAGTGGAGGCTCTCGACGATACCCGGCAGGTCGGCGCTCACCGTGACCCCCTGCACCGCCGTCGCCGTGCCGATCGCCGCCAGCGTGCGCGGCCAGTTCTGCTCGGCGGCGACCGCCGTGGTGACCGCCTCGGGAGGCATGCGGAACGACGCCGCCTGCGCGATGGCGGCGCTCACCTGTCCGTACTTCACCGAGCCGATGGCGACGACGAAGGTCGCGATCCCCAGCAGCGTGAGAACGGTGCGTCGACTCATGGAATCTCTCTCCTTGCGATCGGGGCGCCGTCGCCGGCGACCCGCAGGTTGTCTCTCCCGCGACCTCTCGCCGCACAGCCGAGGTCACTCTTCTGGATGCGCGGATCGAGCCGCTCGGCGAAGCGCCCGATGGCGGCGACGTCGAGACCGCGCAGCACCTCGAGCTCGCACCAGTTGAGCTCGAGGCCGCTCTCGACCAGCTCCCGCAGCAGCCCGGCGGGGTGCGCCGCGAAGCGATGCCGGAAGGCCTCGTCGGTCACCAGCCTGCCGATCACCCGCTCGACGCTCCCCTGACTCATACGTGCTCCCGCGACTCGTGTTCGACGAACGACGGCCGACGGAATCGACACGACGCCGCCGGCGGGGGTCCCTTCCCAAACTCCGTGCCACCTGCCGGCCGGCCCGG
>CAYYIK010000106.1:4720-7631 GCA_964471955.1 uncultured Thermoanaerobaculia bacterium
GGAGCGCCGCGAAGGAGGAGTCACCCGATGTCAGCTTCGCAGTACCCGAATCTCCCGTTCCGCGCGCGCCGGGCCGTCGCCCGGCTCGTCACCGCGGGGAGTCTTCTTCTGGCGGCCTCCGGCGCGCTCGCGCAGGGCCTGCGCTTCACCACCGAGAACGACATCTTCACCGGCAATCCGACCGACGACGACCTCTATACCTTCGCGGTCGACCTCGAGGTCGAGCGCGCCGGCTACACGATTTCGCTGCGCGAGAACGCCTTCACCGACCGCGCAGCGGGCCGGCGTCTCGACGAGACCTACCTCGACGTGGCGCGCCGCTTCGCCCCGCCGCGCGGCTGGAACCTCCGCCTGGCGGCCGGCCTCGCCCACTCCGGCCGCGGCCTGCTCGGCGAGCGGGTGCAGAACGCGCTGCACCGCGCGCTCGACAACGAGGAGGTCCACCTCGCCTACGTCGACTCGGACTGGCACGCTCACCTCGAGGTCGCGGTGGACCGGTTTCAGCCGCTCACGGCCCGCCTGGAGCTCGGGCCGCGCCTCGAGCTGATCGCCACGCCGGGTCTGCGGCAGCGGGCTGCGGCGGGTCTCCAGGCGACCTGGCGCCCGCGTCCGGCGCTCGCCGTGGAGGCCTTCGCCGGAGCGCGCTGGGCGAGGGCTTCACGCTCGCCGCTCGAGCCGCACCTCGACGGCGTCGCGCCGGCCGGCCAGGTCGGCCTGGTGATCGACGGGCGCTGGCTGATCGCCTGGAGCTACAACGACCAGGGGGACGAGCGCGAGCACTGGACCGTCGGCTGGCTGCTTCCGGCCGGCGACGCGCGGGGGCGCGGGCGGGCGCGCTGACTCAGCCGAGCCGGTACTTCTCGAGGCGGCTGTAGAGCCGGGCGCGGGAGAGGCCGAGCAGGCGCGCCGCCCGCGACTTGTTGCCGCCGCTCTGCGCGAGCGCCTGCTCGATCAGGCCGCGTTCGACGGCCTCGAGGTCGAGATCGCCGGCGGGCGGCGGCGCGACCGCGGCCGTGCCGGCGTCGAGCGGGCGCGGCGAGCGAATCCGCGCCGCGGCGGCGGGCAGGTGATCGCGCGTGATCAACCCGCCGTCGCACAGCAGGATCGCCCGTTCGATGGCGTTGCGCAGCTCGCGCACGTTGCCCGGCCAGGGGTAGTCGATGAGCCACTCGCGGGCGTCCCGTGAGATCCCCGCCGCCGGTCGGCCCATCGACCGGCCGAGGTCCTCCAGGAAGACCTCGGCGAGCGGCAGGATGTCCTCCGGCCGTTCGCGCAGCGGCGGAATACGAATCTCGAACACCGCCAGCCGGTAGAACAGGTCCTCCCGGAAGCGCCCCTGGCCGATCGCCGCTTCGAGGTCGCGGTTGGTCGCCGCCACCACCCGCACGTCGGCGCGCAGTGGCCGGGCGCCGCCGACCCGCTGGAACTCGCGCTCCTGCAGCACCCGCAGGAGCTTGGCCTGGACGAGCGGGCTCATCTCCCCCACCTCGTCGAGGAAGAGGGTGCCGCCGGCGGCCTGTTCGATACGGCCGACCTTGGTCGTCACGGCGCCGGTGAAGGCGCCCTTCTCGTGGCCGAACAGCTCGGATTCGAGCAGCTGCTCGGGCAGCGCCGCGCAGTTGACGGCGACCAGCGGGCGTCCGGCGCGCGGTGACCCTTCGCGGATCATCCGGGCGACGATCTCCTTGCCGGTTCCCGACTCGCCGGTGATCAGCACCGTGGTCTCCGAAGGCGCGACCCGGCCGACATGGAGCAGGACCTCCTTCCAGGAGGCCGAGACGCCGACGATGCGATCGCGGCCGCGCGCCTCGAGCTCGCGGGTGAGCGTCTCGACCGTCGCCTCGAGCCGCTCGGCCCGCTCGCGCGCCTCGTGGGCGAGGCGCGCCTCCTCGGCCAGCCTCTGGTGGGAGAGCATCAGGCCGACCCGGTCGGCGATGCGCACCGCGACCTCGACGTCCTCCTCGGCGTAGCGCGCCACGGCGCGCGCGAAGAAGCCGAGGCTCCCCCGTACTTCGTCGCCGGTCCAGATCGGCACGCGCAGCCAGGAGCGCATGCCGGAGGCGATCAGCAGCTTCTCGCGCTCGGTCGCCGGCGCGAGCTCCGAGGCGATATCGCGGCGCAGCTCGTAGTCGACGGCGCGCCGGGAGATCTCCTCGTCACTGAGGCGAAACGGTTCGGCCGGCACCTCGATGTCGGCCTCGCCGGCGCTCGCCGCGATGCGCAGGGTGCGGCCGCGCAGGTCGAGTTCGGTCAGCACCACGAAGTCGTGCGGCAGCACCTGCTGGACGGCGCGCGACATGCGGGCGAAGACCTCGCGCACGTCCAGCGACTCGGCGAGGGAGCCGAGGCTGGCCTCCAGGCGGTCGAGCCGTTCGCGCCGGCGCCGCTCGAGGTCCCAGATGCGCCAGTGTTCGATCGCCGAG
Organism: uncultured Thermoanaerobaculia bacterium; assembly: GCA_964471955.1. Taxonomy (GTDB): domain Bacteria; phylum Acidobacteriota; class Thermoanaerobaculia; order Multivoradales; family JAGPDF01; genus JACTMI01. The sequence goes on from CAYYIK010000106.1 coordinate 7,144, forward strand.
CCGAGCAGGGCGGCGATCGGCCGCACCAGCGCCTGGTGCTCGTCGGTGAAGGCGCGCGGCCGGAAGGCGCTCATCCAGACGCCCCCCGCGAAGCCGCCCGCCGGGCGGAACGGCTCCCAGAGCGAGGAGCGCACGCCGGAGGCGAGGATCGAGGCGTCGCACGGGAACGACGGGTCGAGCTCGGCTTCGGCGTCGTCGATGCGCCGGATCGGCCCCGGACGCGGGCGCAGGCGCGGCGACCAGCCCTCCAGCGGCGTCGGCTCCGAGCAGTCGCTGTTCTGCTTGCCGCACGGAATGGTAGTGGCGTGCAGCACCGCGAAGCGGCCGTCGAGGATGCGGACGACCCCCATGTTGTCGAGCGGAATCAGCCGCCGCACCGCGGTGGCGACGCGGTCGAAGACGTCCTGCAGCTCGAGCGTCTCGGCCGCCGTCTCGGCGATCTCGGCGAGAACGGCGGCGAGACTATCGGGGCTCGGCGCGGCGGGCGG
>CAYYIK010000107.1:0-7599 GCA_964471955.1 uncultured Thermoanaerobaculia bacterium
GCAGCGCCTCCTTGACGTTGCGGATCGAGGAGATCTGGCTGCCGAGGTGGAAGTGGAGCAGCTCGAGGCAGTCGAGCAGCGAGTGCTCGCGCAGGTAGCGGACCGCCTCGGCGAGGCCGCGCGCGCCGAGGCCGAACTTCGAGCGGTCGCCTCCCGAGGCTTCCCAGTGTCCGGCGCCGCGGGCCGAGAGGCGGGCGCGCACGCCGATCGAGGGGCGGATGCCGGTGCGCTCGGAGACGGTGCGGATGAGCTCGAGCTCGGAGAACTTCTCGACCACCAGGATGACGTGCAGCCCCAGCTTGGAGGCGAGCAGCGCCGTCTCCACGTACTCTTCGTCCTTGTAGCCGTTGCAGATGACGATCGCGTCCTCGTCGTCGAGCATCGCCATGACCGCCAGCAGCTCGGGCTTCGAGCCCGCCTCGAGGCCGAAGTGGTAGGGCCGTCCGGCCTCGACCAGCTTCTCGACGACGTAGCGCTCCTGGTTGACCTTGATCGGGAAGACGCCGCGGTAGCTGGACCGGTAGCCGTACTCGCTGATGGCGCGCTGGAAGGCCTCGTTGAGCTGGGTGACGCGCGCCTTGAGGACCTCGGAGAAGCGGATGAGCAGGGGGGGCGCGATGCCACGCCGGCGCACCTCGTCGACCAGGTCCTTGAGGTTGATCGACGGCGTGCCGGGGCCGCCGGGCTGGACGATCAGATCGCCGCGCTCGCAGGCCGAGAAGTAGCCGTTGCCCCACTGCGCGATGTTGTAGAGGTCGAGCGAGTCGTCGACCGTCCACTTGCGCGGCATTCCGATGTTGGCCATCCCGAGCGATCTCCTCCGCGTCCCGGTCACGCCTGTCGCGACCGGGCGCGGGACTCTAGCACCCCGCGGTCGCGCAGGGCCGGGTTTTCAGGGGGTCGAGGCGTAGTCGAGAACGGTTCCCGCGCCGGGGCGGATTTCGACCGCGTGGGCGGTGAAGCGGCAGGTCGAGGCGAGCAGGCGCACGTCGTACGGCCCGGGCCGGGAGAGCAGACCGAACGCGATGTCGCCGAGCGAGCGGATGCGCGTGGCGCGCGGCTCGAGATCGAAGACCGCCGAGTCGCGGTGGACGCCGTTGTTGTCGCGCACTTCGGCGTAGACGCGGCAGGCGGTTGCGTCGAGATTCGTCACCGAGACGAAGACCGTCTCGCCGTTGTCGAGATCGAGGTTCGCCAGCTGCTTCTCCGCCGCCGACCAGCCCCCGGACGGCAGGTCGAGGACGGTGTCCGACACGCCCGGGGGCTCGGCGATGCGCAGCTGCGCCGAGGCGGAGAGGCCGGCGGTCGAGGCGCCGGCCGGCAGGTAGTAGTCGACCTCGAGGGCGCCGCGCCGGCGATCGATCGCGAACAGCGTGTCGACCGCGTCGGCGAAGACCAGCGTCGAGCCGTTGGCCACGTAGACGCGCGTCTCCGGCGCCTGACCGGATCCAAACGTCGCGTCGTCGCGCACCTCGGGAAGCAGCCGGAGGATCGCGAGCGCCCCCTGGGCGCCGGAGTTGGCGAGCGAGAGCTGGGTCGTCAGGTCGGTCGCCAGGCTGCCGTCGCCGCGCTCGAACAGCGGCACGAGCGAGAGGCGCCGGGCGTAGTTCGGGGCGGTGCCGGTCACCGAGACGGTGATCGTGACGGTGCGGCTGCCGCCGGCGCCGGTGGCGGTGAGCTTGACGGTGTAGGTGCCGGCGGCGAGGAAGCGGTACTGCACCGTGCCGGCCTGCGCCGCGCTCGCACCCCAGGCGCGGCCGCCGTCGCCGAAGTCCCACTCGAGCCAGCTCACCGGATCGGGCAGCGAGGCCGAGAAGGTGACCGTGGCGCCGGTGGCGACCGGTGACGGGTTGGCGAGCGAGACGCGCGGCGGCTGCAGCGCCTTGACCACCGGCGTGATGACGTTGGCCAGCTGGTCGTGCCCGGAGCGGTTCGGATGGCCGACCGGGTCGGCCGCCATCCACTGCTGGTAGTAGTTGGGGAAGAGGTTCGTCAGGCCGCGGAAGTGGTTGTACGCCTCGACCAGCGGCCAGCCGCGGTTCGCGGCCAGGCTGCGGATCCGCGCGTTGAGCGCCTCGACATGGATGTTGCTCGGGTCGACGGGGGCATTGGGCCAGCGGGGGATCAAAGTCGAGATCACGACCTGAGCACCGCGATTGGCAGCCAGATTGCCCATCGAGCGCAGGTTGCTCTCAATCGTCTCCAGACTGTACTGCGGCCACTTGGTGATGTCGTTGGTTCCTTCGAGCAGGACGAAGTACTTCAAGTCCTGATTGGCCGGCAGGACCTGGGTCTGGAGCCGGCTCAAGCCCTGAACCGTCTTTTCGCCCCCCTTGCCGTAATTGCGCACCAGGACGTCGTAGTTCTGCGAGTTGAGGCGGCTGCTCAGCCGGCCGGGGTAGCCGCACTGGTCGGGGGGCTTGCCGAGGTCCTCGATGCACTCGCTCGAGCCGGTCGGATTGAGGCCGTCGAACCAGCCCTCGGTGATGCTGTCGCCGAAGGCGACGATCTTGATCGCGCCCCGCGCCGGCGTCACCAGGGCGGCGAGGAGCAGGGCGGCGGCGAGCGGGCGGAGCGGGGGGCGGGCGTGCATGGTCGGTCCGGGAGCGCGGCAAGTTTACCGGAAGGAGCTCCGGCGTGCTCGCGCCGGAGCCGACCCGGGTAGACTCCGCGGGTGAGTCGCACCCGACAGCTGCTGTCCGAAGCCGAGCAGGAGGCGGTGCGCGCCGCGGTGGCGCGCGCCGAGGCGACGACCGGTGCCGAGATCGTCGCGGTGGTGGTGCCCGCGTCGGAGGGGCACGAGCTGGCGACCTGGAAGGGGGCGGCGCTCGGCGCCGTCGCCGGGGCGCTCGCCGCCGGCCTCGGCACCCCGGTCGTGCCGCGCTGGGGGCCGGCCGTCGATCTGCTGATTCTGGTGCCGGCCGGCATGCTGCTCGGCGCTCTGGCGGCGCGCTGGTCGCCGCTGCGCCGCCTGCTGGTGGGCAAGGCGGGCCTCGAGACGACGGTCGAAGGGGCGGCGTGGGAGGCCTTCGTGCGGCACGAAGTGTTCGCCACCCGCGCCCGCACCGGCCTGCTCCTCTACGTGTCGATGCTCGAGCACGAGGTCGCGATCCTCGCCGACTCCGGAATCCATCCGAGCATTCCGCAGCGCGAGTGGGACGCCCTGGCGCGCGGCATCGCCGCCGGAATGAAGAACCATCCGCCGGCGGCCGCCCTGCTGGCGGCGATCGCGCGGGTCGCCGAGGTGCTCGCGGCGCGCGGCCCGGCGCGCCGCGCCGACGACGTCAACGAATTGCCGGATCTTCCCGCCGGCCTCTGAGGCCGGCTTCCGCGCGACGGCACGATGGTATGGTTGCGCTCCAGTCCGAAGTCAGCGGGAAGTCACGCGACCCAGCAGGCCAACAGAGCGGCCCGCCGCGCTCCACCGAGGGGCCCGGGCCACGGAGAACCGAGTCATGAGTGAACCGTACGTCCAGCCGCCGCAGAAGAAGGGGATGTCGACCGGGATCAAGGTGCTGCTCGGATGCCTGCTCGCAGCCGTACTGCTCGGGCTCGGCACGTGCGCCGCCTGCTGGTACGGCGCCAAGAAGGTGGGCGACAAGTTCCAGCAGATGGCCGACGATCCGGACGCGGCGGCCTACACGGCCACCCTCTGGGCGCTCAAGGCCAATCCGGAGGTCGAAGTCGTGGCCTCCGACGAGGATGCCCGGACGATCACCTTCCGCGACAAGAGCTCCGGCAAGGAGACGACGCTCAACATCGAGGACATCCGTTCCGGGCGCTTCAGCGTCGAGCAGGATGGCCAGACGGCGAGCATCGACTTCGAGGGGGACGAGTCGGGCGGCGCGATGAAGGTGACCACCGGCGAAGGGACGATGGTCTTCGGCGCCGGCGACGAGGGGTCGCGCCCGGACTGGATCCCGACCTATCCGGGCGGGCAGGTGGCCGGCATCAACTCCTTCACCGCCGGCAACGAGGCGAGCGGCACCTTCACCGTGAGCAGCTCCGACGACGTCGCGGCGGTCAGCGACTTCTATCAGCAGCAGCTCGAGGCGGCCGGCTTCGAGGTGCGCAAGGCGACGATGAACATCGACGGCACCGAGACGGCGAATCTCTCGGCCACGGCGGGGGCGCGCACCGTCAACGTCACCGTCTCGCGCCAGGACGGCGCCACCCAGGCGCTGATCGCCTACAGCGAGAAGCAGTAGTCTCGCTCCGCCGCGTTTCCGGCCCGGGGCCCGCGCGGCCCCGGGCCTTTCTTTCGGTCCCGAACCGGATTTCGGGAGGACTCCCCGCCGATGCTCCGCCGCCAGCGTGAAGGCTCGATCGTCTGCCCGCACTGCGGGCGGCTCGTCGGCGTGCGCGACGAGGTCTGCCTCGGCTGCGGAACGCGCAACCCCAGTCTGTGGGGGTTCGCCTCGTCGCTGCGCCGGCTCGGCGACGACCTCGGCTTCGTCAAGCTGCTGATGGTCGGCTGCGGCGCGCTCTACCTGGCGGCGCTGCTGATGTCGCCGGGAGCCCTGACGCCGCGCGGCGGCCTGCTGTCGATTCTCTCGCCCGACCGCGCCTCGCTCTTCGTGCTCGGCTCTTCGGGTGCCATCCCGGTCTTCGGCTACGGGCGCTGGTGGACCGTGCTCTCGGCGGCCTGGCTGCACGGCAGTCTGCTGCACATCTTCTTCAATCTGATGTGGGTTCGGGACCTCGCGCCGGCCGTGGCGCGGCTCTATGGCGCCGGGCGGATGATCCTCATCTGGACCGCCGGGTCGGTGGTCGGCTTCCTCGCCAGTTCGGCGGCCGGCTACTTCCTCGCCGGGCTGCCGCGGCCGCTGGTCGGCGCCGGTTTCACGGTCGGCGCCTCGGCGTCGATCTTCGGCCTGCTCGGCGCGCTGATCGAGTACGGCCACCGCACCGGACAGAGCGAGATGCGGCGGGTCGTCTGGGGGTGGGTGGTGGCGGGTGGCATCTTCGGTCTCGTCGTGCCGGGGATCGACAACTGGGCGCACGCCGGGGGGTTCGCGGGCGGCTTCCTGGCGGCCCGCCTGCTCGAGCCGCTGCGCGGTGAGCGGCCCGGCCACGTGGCCGCGGCACTGGTCTGTCTGGCGGCGTCGGCCGGCGCCGTCATCCTGTCGGTGGTCACCGGCCTGGCGATCCTGAAGGACGGCTGAGGTGGCGCGGCGCGAGCGCAGCCGGCGCGAAAAGCTCGACATCGCGGCGCGCGAAGCGCGAACGCTGGTCTGGGAGCATCGCCACCGGCTGGCCGGGGCCTTCGTCCTGCTGGTGATCGGCCGGCTCTGCGGTCTGGCGCTGCCGGCCTCCTCCAAACTGCTGATCGACGACGTCGTCGGGCGCGGCAACGCCGCGCTGCTGCTGCCGCTCGCCCTCGGCGCCGGCCTGGCAACGGTCATCCAGGCGGCCACCTCCTTTTCGCTGTCGCAGATCCTCGGTGTCGCGGCGCAGCGCGAGATCTCCAACATCCGCCGGCGGCTGCACGCCCACGTCATCCACCTGCCGACGCGCTGGTTCGACGCCACACGCACCGGCGAGCTCATCTCGCGCGTGATGAACGACGCGGAGGGGATCCGCAACCTGGTCGGAACCGGTCTGGTGCAGCTGGCCGGCGGCCTGCTGACCGCGGTCCTGGCGCTCGGCGTCCTGTTCTGGCTCAACTGGCAACTGACGCTGGCCAACCTGGTGGTCCTGACCGCCTTCGCGACGGCGCTCGCCCGCGCCTTCCGCCGGCTGCGGCCGATCTTCCGCGAGCGGGCGAAGATCGCCGCCGAGGTCAACGGCCGGCTCGGCGAGTCGCTCGGCGGCGTGCGGGTGGTCAAGGCCTACACCGCCGAGCCGGTGGAGGAGCGCGCCTTCAGCGACGGCGTGGAGCGGCTGTTCGACAACGTCCGGCGCACGATGACCGGAGTCTCCGCGGTCACCGCCGGCTCGACGGCGCTGCTCGGGGTGATGGGGACCGTGCTGCTGATCTTCGGCGGCCGCGCGGTGCTCGCCGGCTCCATGACCCTCGGCGAGCTGGTGATGTACGTCTTCTTCTCCGGCATGCTGGCCGCTCCGGCGCGCGAGATCGCCTCGGTCGGCACCCAGCTCACCGAGGCCCTGGCGGGGCTCGACCGCATCCGCGAGGTGCTCGGCGAGCGGCGCGAAGACGCCGACGACGCCGACCTCGAACCGGTCGGCGCGGTGCGCGGCGCGGTCGAGTTCGACCGCGTCACCTTCGCCTACGAGCCCGGCCGGCCGGTCCTGCGCGACGTCTCGTTCACCGCCGCGGCCGGCTCGACGACCGCGCTGGTCGGCTCCTCGGGTTCGGGCAAGAGCACCCTGATCGGCCTCATCCTCGCTTTCCACAAGCCGGCCGAAGGGAGCATCCGGATCGACGGGCGCGACCTGGCGCGGCTGCGCCTGCGCGACTACCGGAGCCAGCTCGGCGCCGTCTTCCAGGACAACTTCCTGTTCGATGGCACGATTCTCGAGAACATCGCTTACTCGCGCCCCGACGCGGCGCGCGAGGCGGTGCTGGCGGCCGCCGCGGTGGCGCACTGCGACGAGTTCGTCGCCGGCTTCCCGGACGGCTACGACACCGTCGTCGGCGAGCGCGGGGTGAAGTTGTCGGGCGGCCAGCGACAGCGCGTGGCGATCGCGCGCGCCGTGCTCGCCGATCCCTCGATCCTGATCCTCGACGAGGCGACCTCGAGTCTCGACAGCGAGAGCGAGGCGCTGATCCAGGACGGCCTCGCGCGGCTCCGGCGCGGGCGCACGACCTTCGTCATCGCGCACCGCCTGTCGACCATCCGGGCGGCGGACCAGATTCTCGTCCTCGAAGGGGGCGAGATCGTCGAGCGCGGCACGCACGCCGAGCTGCTCTCCCGGGGCGGGCGCTACCGCGAGCTGCACGACCGGCAGTACCGCTTCGAGAGCGATCGTTTCGTCAATCCGGGGGAGGACTTCACGCCGGAGACCCCGGACCCGAAAGGCGACTCGGCGGCCCCGCCCCTGACGCCCCCCGAGAGTCTCTGAGCGACGGGGCTAAGATCGGCGCATGCGCGCCCTGCGATCGACCCTCTTGCTCCTGCTCGCCTGCTCAGCCGCGCCGCTCGTCGCCCAGCCCTGGGCCGGGCCGGCCGGCCTGGAAATCCGCGTCGACGGCCCCGACGGCAAGCCGGTGGCCGGGGCGCGGATCTCTCTGGCCTTCCTCGATCGCCTCGATACCGGCCGGCCGGCTGGCGTGGTCACCGACGGGCGGGGCCGCGTCGGCGTCGGGGGGCTCGCCACCGGGCGCTGGGAGGTGACGGTCGAGCGCGAGGGGTTCATGACCTTCCGCGGCGAAGTCTTCCTCGGCGCGGAGGGCAGGCCGCGGCTGATCACCGGGCTGCAGGAGAATGTGCCGGGAGCCACGGCGACGCTGCGCGTCCGCTTCGAGCGGGCGCGCAAGGCGCCGCGCGCCGTGGCCGCGCCGGTGGCGGCGACGCTCCCGCCGCCGGTGCCGCGGACGGTCCCCCTCGAGGAGATTCCGACGCCCGCGGCGCCGGAGCCTCCGGCGCCGGCCGCTCCGGCGCCGGCTCCGCCGCCGGCTGCCGCGCCGCCGGCTCC
>CAYYIK010000108.1:0-7551 GCA_964471955.1 uncultured Thermoanaerobaculia bacterium
AGGTGCCAGCCGATTCGCAACCCCAGTCCTTTGTGCAGGTTGCCGGGCTTCGGGAGCCTCCGGGGCGGGGCTGTCGAGGCGGCCTTCGTCTCCGGCTGCGAATCGGCTGGCACCTCGCGGGCGGGCACCTCGCTGGCACCTCGCGGACGGTTCAGTTGGCGGCGGCGGACCAGGCTCCGGTGTCGCCGGATTCGAAGCCGTCGAGGAAGAGTGCCCGGGAGCCGAAGACGCTGACGATGCCGGTGGCGTCGAAGGCGCCGACCTGGGCGAAGGGGGCGCCGATCGCCAGGTCGCTGCCCGAGTGGCCGGCGAAGCGGCCGGTGGCGAGGGCGAAGCCGAACCAGTCGCCGTCCTCGCCGGGGTCGATCGGCTGCACGAAGATCTGGTCGCGGCCGGCCGTGAGGCCGCTGCCGGCCTCGCCGTAGAGGACATGGATCAGGCCGCTGTCGACCAGCGGGCCGAGGTTCTCCTCCGGGACGCCGACCGCGAGGTCGTCGATGCCGTCGGCGTCGAAGTCGCCCACCGCCAGCGCGGCGCCGAAGCGGTCGCCGATCTCCGACTGTTCGGGGGCCAGGGCGTCCTGCAGCCACTGCTGCATCGGGTCGCCGTCGAAATCGAGGACATGCACCGCGCCGACCGAGCCGACGACCGGGGCGCCGATGTCCTCCTCGGTGGCCGTCACCACCAGCTCGTCGACCCCGTCGCCATCGAAGTCGCCGGCCGCCAGCGGCGCGCCGAAGCGGTCGAAGTCCTCCGCCACGCCGGGGACGCCGGGGCTGTCCTGCGACCACTCCGAGTGCAGGGCGTTGCCGTCGACGTCCGAGACCAGGAGCACCACGCCGGCCTGCTGCACGCCGCTGGCCAGGTCGCGCCGCGGCGCGCCGATCGCCAGCTCGTCGCCGGCGAGGATGCCGAACTGCCCGGCCGCCAGCGCGGCGCCGAGGAACTCGTCGACCTGCGGCGAACCGGAGAGGCCGTTGCCGCGCCACAGGGCGACCGAGTCGCCGGCGGCGAGGCCGAAGATCGAGCCCCAGATCACGTGCACCATGCCGGCGTTGCCGTTGGCGCCGACGGTCTCGCCGGGCGACCCGATGGCGAGGTCGTCGAGGCCGTCGCCGTCGAAGTCGCCCACCGCCAGGGCGGCGCCGAAGCGATCCGCCGGCTCGGCGTTGCTGGCCAGCGTCGCCAGGTCCTGGTGCCAGAAGTCGTCGTTGTCGCCCGACAGGCCGGCTGACGAACCGTAGAGGACGTTCACCGCGCCGGCGTTCGAGTCCGCGCCGATGTCCTCGCCCGGCACGCCGACGACCAGATCGGCGCAGCCGTTGCCGTCGAAGTCGCCGCTGGCGAGCACGTAGCCGAAGCCGTCGCCGGGCTCGGCGTCGTCGAGGATCACCGGGCTGTTCTGCCCCCAGACCTGGCTGCCGTCGGCGGCCGGGCCGGCCGGCGAGCCGTAGAGGACGATCAGCCGGCCGGCGTCGTCGCCGCCGACCAGGTCCTCGCCCGGCATGCCGATGGCGAGGTCGTCGAAGCCGTCGCAGTCGAAGTCGCCGGCGGCGAGGGCGCGGCCCATGAAGGCGTCGGCCTCCATGGCGATGCCGAGGCCGGGGGAGCTCTGGTTCCACGACTGGGTGCCCCCCGGACCGAGCTGGGCGGCGGCGGGGAGCGGCAGCAGGAGGGCGAACAGCGGCAGCGCGATGCGGTGGCTCATGGCGGTCTCCTCGGAAGGGAGCGCGCAGTCTCGGCCCGCGGCGGGGGAGCGGTCTTTCCGCGCCTGTTACCTGCTGCTTACCGCTTGCTTCCGGCGGTCGCGCAGAATGGCGGCATGTCGGGGGAGGAGCGCAGCACGGCGGCGAGCGACCCGGGTCCCTTCGCGCTCGGCCCGTGGCGGGTCGAGCCGGGGCTCAACCGGCTGCACGGTCCGGCCGGCGAGGTGACCCTCGAGCCGCGCGCCATGGAGCTGCTCGTCTGCCTGGCGCGCCACGCCGGCGAGACGGTGAGCAAGGAGCAGCTGCTCGACGAGGTCTGGCGCGGTGCGTTCGTCGTCGAAGGGGTGATCCCGAAGACCGTCCACGCGCTGCGCCAGGCGCTCGGCGACGACGCCGCGGCGCCGCGCTACATCCTCACCGTGCCGCGCCGCGGCTATCGCCTGCTGGCGCCGGTCGAGCGGCCGGGGGCGCGGGTGGCGGTGCGGCGAGCCGGCCGGCCGCACCGGTCGGTGCGTCTGGCCCTCGCCCTCGGCCTGCCGCTGGCGCTGCTGCTCGCCTGGCTGGCGGCGCGGACCTGGCAGCGTCCGGCGGCGCCGCGGCCGGTCTCCGCGGCGGCTCTGGAGCACCTCGCAGTGGCGCCGTTCGAGGCTCTCGGCGGCGGCGAGGCGGTGCTGCTGGCCGGGGCGCTGCGCGCCGAGGCGGTCACCGAACTGGTGCGCTACGAGCGGCCGCGCGTCCATCTGCTCGCTGCGCAGGCCGGCGGCGACGCGGTGGCGACGGCGCACGCCCGCGCGGCCGATGCCGTCCTGCTCGGCCAGGTGGCGAGCGACGCGGCGCGGGTGCGCGTCGAGCTGCAGCTGATCGATCCGACGAGCCGCGCGGTGCGCTGGAGCGGCAGCTTCGAGCGGCCGCCCGGCGAACTGCTCGCGCTGCGGCGCGAGATCGCCAGCGCCGTGGCGGTGCGGGTCGGCGCGGTGGCGGCGGCACCGGCCGCCGGCGCGCCGGCGGTCGAGCGCAATCTGGCGCCGGCCGTCTACCGCACCTTCCTCGAGGCGCGCCATCTCTGGGAGCGGCGCGACGCCGGCGACCTGGCGCGCGCCCACGCCCTGTTCGAGGAGGTGGTCGGCGCGGCGCCCGATTTCGGCGAAGGGCACGCCTGGCTGGCGCTCAGCCACGTGGTGGCCGCCAACTATCTCGGCGAGGAGCCGCTCGCCGCCCTGGCGGCGGCCGAGAGTGCGGCGCGCCGGGCGGTGGAGCTGGCGCCCGACGATCCGGTGGCGCACACGGCGCTCGGGCTGGTGGCGCTCAACCGCCGCGCCGCCGCCGGCGAGGCGATCGCCGAGTATCGGCGGGCGATCTCGCTGGCGCCGAGCTTCGCCACGGCGCGGCAGTTCCTGGCCGAGGCGCTGGCGGTCTCCGGGCGCCACGACGAGGCGCTGGCGGCGATCGACGAGGCGGTGGCGCTCGAGCCGCTCTCGCCGGTCCGCCAGGGGGTACGCGGCCTGCTGCTGATGGCCGCCGGGCGCTCGCGCGAGGCGATCGAGCAGTTCGACCGCGCGCTGGTGCTCGAGCCGCGCTACACCTGGTTGCACCGCTATCGCGGCTACGCGCTGATCCGGCTCGGCCGCACGGAAGAGGCGCTCGCGGCGCTGGTTGCCGAGGTGACGGCGCAAGGGGAGGCGGCGGCGCGCCTCGCGGCGATGCGCGCGGCGGTCGAGCGGGACGGGCTGGCGGGCTACTGGGCCTGGCGGCTGGAGGAGCTGCGGCGGTTGGCCGACGGCGGGCGCGCGCCGCGGCCGGCGCAGCTGGCCGAGGCACTGGCCGGCACGGGGCGCCACGCGGCAGCACTGGCCGAGCTGGAGCGTTCGCTCGCGGCAGGGGACGGTGAGTACTTCCTCTACTACCGCTGGAGCCCCGCCTTCGACGCGCTGCGCGGCCGGCCGGAGTTCGAAGCCATCTGGGCGCGCCACGGGCTGTAGACTGCGCCGCGCTTGACCCCCACCGTCCTCGCCTTCGCGGCCGCCTCGGCTCTGGGCTGGTCGCTGTGCGACCTGTCGCGCCGCTTCCTCGCTGCCCGCATGACGGCGTGGGCGCTGGTCTTCTGGGTGACGGTCGGCGCCCTGCCGCTGCTCTCGCTCTGGGCGCTGGCGCGCGGCGAGGGGGGATTCGATCCGGCCGGCTATCTGCTGCCCGGGCTCGCCTCGCTGGGGCTCAATGTGGGCGCCAACTTCGCCTTCTTCCGCGCCCTGCAGCTGTCGCCGATCTCGGTGACGCTGCCGGTGCTGTCGCTCACCCCGGTCTTCTCGGCGCTGCTGGGCAGCGTCTTTCTCGGCGAGCGGCTGCCGGCGCGGGCGCTTGCGGGCGTGGCGATGGTCGTCCTGGGCGCCTTCGTGCTCGCCGCCCGGATGCCGCATCGCCCGAGCGGCGAGCGCCGGATGCGCCTCGAGCCCGGCAGCCTGGTGATGGCCGGCGTGGCGCTCGGCTGGTCGGCCACCATGCTGCTCGACAAGCTGGCGCTCGAGCATATCGGTGCCATCCCGCACGCCCTGGTGCTGCACACCGGGGTGGCGGCGGTGGCGGCCGGCGTCCTCGGCCGCGGCGGGCTGCGCGCCACCCTGCCGCAGCTGCGCCGCAACGGGCCGGCGCTCGCGGCGACCATCGTCTTCGGCGCGCTCGCCCTCGGCAGCCAGCTGCTGGCGATCCGCGAGCTGCCGATCGGCTTCGTCGAGACGCTCAAGCGCGGGGTCGGAGGGGCGATGGCGGTGGTCTGGGGGCGCGCCTTCTTCGACGAGCCGGTGACCGTCACGAAGCTGGTGGCGATCGGCCTGCTCGCCGGCGGGGTGGCGCTGCTCACCCTCTGAACGGGCCGGCGAGTCGGGTAGGATTTCGCCCGGATCCCCCCGCCGGCGTCGCGTGCCGGAGGAATGCCGCCTTCCACGACGATGCCCGCCACCCCTTCGCGCCCCGCCCGAGTAGTCCGGCGGGAGTGTGCCCGGGCGGCGCTGGCCCTGCTGCTGGCGGCCGCGCCGGTGGCCGCCGCCGAGCCGTGGGATGCCGGCCTCTCCTTCGTGCGCGCCTACGACGTGGCCGCCGGCCTGCCGCAGAACACCGTGCACGACCTGCTGATCGGCCGCGACGGCCGCCTCTGGGTGGCGACCCAGGACGGCCTCGCCCACTTCGACGGCCGCGCCTGGACCGACATCGAGCTGCCGGTGCGCCAGCGCTCGAATTTCGTGCGCGCGCTGCTCGAGGGCGACGACGGATCCCTCTGGGTGGGCACTCAGGCGGGCGGCCTGCTGCGCCGCCGCGCCGGGGAGTGGACGGTCTTCGCCGGCGAAGCGGAGGGCCCCGGGGACCCGCGGGTCAACGCCCTGGCCGAGACCGCGGCGGGCGAGGAGCGCCACCTCTGGGTGGCCACCCACGACGCCGGCGTGGCGCGTTTCGATGGCCGCACCTGGCGCCACTGGCGACGCGCCGACGGCCTGCCGGGCGATCGCGTCTGGGATCTCCTGGTGGTGCCCGGCCCTGACGGCGACCGGCTCTGGCTGGCCACCGACTCGGGGCCGGCCTGGATCGAGCTGCCCGACGGACCGGTCGTCGTGCCGCCGGGAGCGCCGGCCGAGCCGGCCAACAGCCTCGGTGTCCGGCGACGCGGCGAAGGCGCGGCGCCCGAGGTCTGGGTGGGGCTCTACGGCGGCGGGCTCGCCGGCTGGATCGACGGCGCCTGGCGACGCGTCGGCGCGGAGGCGGGGCTCGCATCGCTCTTCGTCACCGACCTGGCGCCGCGTCCGGACGATCCGGGCGCGCTCTGGGTGTCGACCGACGGCGGCGGGCTCCACCTCTTCGACGGCCAGGTGGCGCGGCGGCTCGAGCTCGGCGCGGTCAACTCCTCGCGCGCCGTCTACCGGGTGCTCGAGACGACCGCCGCCCAGGGGGCGGAGGCGATCTGGGCCGGCACGCGCCACAACGGCCTGCTGCGCATCGTCACCCGCTACTGGCGCTCGATCGAGCCGCCGCCGGCGCTCGCCGGCGCGGCCGTCTCGGCGCTGCTGCTGCGCGACGGCGAGGCGGGCGGCACCGAGCTCTGGCTGGGGACCGACGGCGGCGGCCTGGCGGTCTGGCGCGACGGGGTCTGGAGCCACCATTCGACGGCGACGGGCGAACTCGGGCACGACGCCGTGCTGGCGCTCGCCGAAACGCGGCGGGTCGGCGGCGGCCGAAGGGTCTGGGTCGGCACGCGCAACGGCGGGCTGTCGGAGTGGGACGGCGCGCGCTGGAGGCGCCACGACCGCGCCTCGGGCGCGCTGCCGAGCGATCTCGTGCAGGCGCTCGCCGAGGAGGTGCTGCCCGACGGGAGCGCCCTCCTCCGGGTGGGGACCCGCGAAGGGCTGGCGAGCTGGGACGGCGCCGCCTGGCACCCCGCCGACGCCCGGCAGGGGTGGCCGGAGAGCTCGGTCCTCTCCCTGCTGCCGGAGACCGACAGCGCCGGGCGCGCCGCCTTGTGGATCGGCACCTCGACGGGCCTCTACCGCTGGCGTGACGGAGAGATGACGCACTGGGGCGAGGGGCTGACCAACAGCACCGTGCACGCGCTCCACCTGCGTGCCACCGCCGAAGGTCGCGAGCTCTGGATGGGCACCGACGGGGGCGGTGTGATGCTCCTCGATCCGGACGCGGCCAAGGCGCCGCCGCGGCCGCTCGACCTGCCGGGCCTGCCGCCGCTGCCCAACGGGGTCGTCTATTCGATCCTCGAGGATCGCATGGGGCGGCTCTACCTGCCGTCGAATCGCGGCGTCATCCGGCTCACGCCGGACCCCCGCGTGGCACGCCTCGAGCTGATGACCGAGGAGCACGGCCTGCCCAGCAATCAGGCCAGTCGCGGCGCGGCGGCGCTCGACCGCCGCGGGCGGATCTGGATCGGCACCGTGGCCGGCGCGGCCGCTTTCGACCCGATGCAGGAGCCGACCACGTCGGCGGCCAAGCCGCTCGACCTGGTGGCGTCCGCAGGGGGCGCTCCGCTCGCCGACGGCGCCCGGCTGCGCCACTCCGAGGCGCGACTCCACTTCCGCTTCGCCCTGCTCTCTTTCTTCGGCGAGTCGCTGACCCGCTACCGGACGCAACTGCTGCCCTTCGACGAGGAGCCGGGCGCCTGGAGCGCGGTGCGCGAGCGCGAGTTCGGGCGGCTGCCCGCCGGCGACTACCGGTTCCGCGTCTGGGGCCGCGACGCCGGCGAGCGCATCTCCGGTCCGGTCGAGATCGCCTTCACCGTGGCGCCGGCCCCGTGGCAGACGCCGGCGGCGCGCCTGGCGATGCTCGCCGCGCTGATCGCCGGCGTCTACGCGCTGGTGCGCGCCCGCGGCCAGGTGCACGAGCGGCGGGCCCGCCGGCTCGAGGAGCTGGTGGCGGCGCGCACCGCCCGCCTGGCGCGCGCCAACGGGCTGCTCATCGAGCTCTCCTACGTCGACTCGGTCACCGCGGTGCCCAACCGGCGCCGCTTCGACGAGATGTTCGAGGCGGAGTGGAAGCGCGCCGCGCGCACGCACCTGCCGCTCGCCCTGGTGATGATCGACGTCGACCGCTTCAAGGAGTTCAACGACACCCACGGGCACCAGCGTGGCGACGACTGTCTGCGTCAGGTGGCGCAGGCGCTCGCCGACGGCCTCTCGCGCAGCGGCGACGCCATCGCCCGCTACGGCGGCGAGGAGTTCACCGTCATCCTGCCGGCCACCGACAGTGAAGGGGCGCGGCGGGTGGCCGAGCACCTGCGCCAGCGCGTCGAGGAGCTGGCCATCCCCAACGCGGCCTCCGATGTCGCGGTGGTGACGGTCAGCTGCGGCGTGGCGGC
>CAYYIK010000109.1:0-7457 GCA_964471955.1 uncultured Thermoanaerobaculia bacterium
CCGGCGGCCCACCCGAATCCGACCGGCGCCACCGGCACGCCGATGGTGCTCGCCGGCAAGACGGTGGTCAGCATTCCCGGCTGCCCGGCCAACCCCTACAACTTCCTCGGCACCGCCCTGCAGTACGCCACTTTCGGCACGCTGCCGGCGCTCGACGAGCTCGGCCGCCCGCTCTGGGCTTACGGCCGCACCATCCACGAGCACTGCCCGCGGCGCGCCCACTTCGACGCCGGCCGCTTCGCCGAACAGTTCGGCGACGAGGGGCACCGCCAGGGCTGGTGCCTCTACAAGCTCGGCTGCAAGGGCCCGGCGACGCACGCCAACTGCTCGGTGCAGCACTTCGGCGAGGTCGTCGACGCCTGGCCGATCGGCGTCGGCCACCCCTGCTTCGGCTGCACCGAGCAGGCGCTCGCCTTCCGCTACCCGCTGCACGCCACGGTCGACATCCAGCGCCCGACGCCGCCCGACACTTACCCGCCGCTGCACGCCGAGCAGGGCGAGGTCAGTCCGATCGCCACCGGCGTCGCCGGCGCGGTGGTCGGGGCGGTGGCAGCCGGCGCCTGGATGGCCACCCGAAAACTCGACGAGGATTCCGGCAAGCCCGGCAAGAGCGCGGAGTGAGGCCGTGAGCGCTCCCAATCGCCGCACCCTGCTCAAGGGGCTGGCGCTCGCCGGCGGCACCGCCGCCCTGAAGGCGGCTCCGGCCGCCGCCATCGAGCGCCGCGTCGCTCCGCCGGCGGCCCTCGGCATGCTCTACGACACGACGCGCTGCATCGGCTGCAAGGCCTGCGTCTTCGCCTGCCAGGAGGCGAACGGCCTCGAGCCCGAGCGCGATGCCGAAGGGCTCCACCTCGCTCCCGCCGACCTGTCCGGCCGCACCAAGAACGTCATCAAGTACGTCGAGACCGACGCGGGGCGCCGCTCCTTCGTCAAGGCGCAGTGCATGCAGTGCGTCGACCCGGCCTGCGCCGCCTCCTGCATGCTGGCGGCGCTGCAGAAGGATCCGACGACCGGCATCGTGTCGTGGGACGCGGCGCTGTGCGTCGGCTGCCGCTACTGCATGATGTCGTGCCCGTTCAACGTGCCGAAGTTCGAGTTCGACAAGGCGCTGCCGAAGCTGGTCAAGTGCGAGCTCTGCCGCCACCGCGTCGGCAACGCGACACTCGACCGGGTGGCGGGCGGCCTCAGCCAGTATCCGAAGGGGCACGGCCCGGCCTGCTGCGAGGTCTGTCCGCGCGAGGCGGTCGTCTACGGGCGCCGCGACGAGCTGCTCGCCGAGGCGCACCGGCGCATCGCCGCGGCGCCGGCCGGCACCTACTTCGAGGAGCGCGTCTACGGCGAGAGCGAGGCGGGCGGCACCCAGGTGCTCTACCTCTCGCATCTGCCGTTCTCCGAGATCGGCCTGCCCGACTACCCCGATCGGGCCACCCGCGCCGACGCGTACGGCGTTCAAGAGGCGCTCTACAAGGGGTTCATCGCCCCGGTGGCGCTCTACGGGGTACTCGCCGCGGTGATGCTGCGCAACCGGCGCCGGGAAGCCGGCGAGGAGGAGCGCTCATGACCACCCGCCCGCTCGCTCACGTCCCCGTCGGCGGCTCGTACTGGACGCCGATCACCCGCCTGCTGGTGGCGCTGGCGGCGATCGGCGCCGCGGCCATCGCCTGGCGCTTCGCCTTCGGCCTCGGCGCGGTCACCAATCTGCACGACGGCTACCCGTGGGGGATCTGGATCGCCCTCGACGTGGTCGTCGGCACCGCGCTCGGCTGCGGCGGCTACGCCCTGGCGTTGCTCGTCTACGTGCTCAACCGGGGCCACTACCACCCGCTGGTCCGCCCGGCGGTACTCACCAGTCTGCTCGGCTACGGGCTCGGCGCCTTCGCCGTGGCGCTCGACGTCGGCCGCCCGTGGGAGCTGTGGAAGGTGCCGATCTACTTCTGGCGCTGGACCGGCTCGCCGCAGCTCGAAGTCGCCCTGTGCATCATGGCGTACGTCCTGGTGCTCATCGTCGAGGCCTCGCCGATGCTCCTCGAGCGACTCGAGAAGGGGGAGAGCCCGCGCCTGAGGGCCTTCTCCACCCGCTTCCTCTCCGGTCTCGGCAAGGCACTCCCCTTCGTGCTGGCGCTCGGCGTCCTGCTGCCGACCATGCACCAGTCCTCGCTCGGCACGATGATGCTGCTCACCGGCCCGAAGCTGCACGCCCTCTGGTCGACCACCTGGCTGCCGTTCCTCTTCCTCGTCTCGTCGCTGGTCATGGGCTACGGCATCGTGGCGGTCGAAGCGTCGTTCTCGGCGCGCGCCTTCCGGCGCCCGCACGCGACCGCGATGCTGGCGCGCCTGTCGAAGGTGGCGCTGGGAGTCGCCGCGTTCTGGGCGGTCTTTCGCGTCGCCGAGGTCGCCTGGTCCGGCGAGCTCGGCCTGGTCGCCGGTCCCAAGGGGGCCTGGTTCGTCGCCGAAATCGCGCTGCACCTCGCCGCGGTCGCCGTGCTCGCCTCGGCGGCGCGGCGGGCGAGCCCGGTCTGGCAGACGCGCGCCGGCCTGCTGCTGGTCGCCGCCGGCGCCCTCTACCGGGTCGACACCTACCTGGTCGCCTTCCAGCCCGGCGCCTGGTTCTCCTACTTCCCCGCCATCCCCGAGATGGCGATCACCGTCGGCATCTTCTCGGCCGAAATCGCCCTCTACGTCTGGGCGGTCCGCCGCTTCCCCGTCCTCGCCGGACATCCGGCCCCGGCCCACTGAAGGAGCCCCCCATGGCGCGCATCGTCATCGACCCGATCACCCGCATCGAAGGGCACCTGCGCATCGACGTCCAGGTCGACGGGGGCCGCGTGCGCGACTCCTGGTCGTCGGGACAGATGTTCCGCGGCATCGAGCTGATCCTCAAGGACCGCGACCCGCGCGAGGCGTGGCTCTACACCCAGCGCATCTGCGGCGTCTGCACGACGGTGCACGCCATCACCTCGGTGCGTGCGGTGGAGAACGCGCTCGGCCTCGAGATTCCGCTCAACGCGCAGCTGATCCGCAACCTCATCCTGATCGCCCACGCACTGCACGACCACATCGTCCACTTCTACCACCTGTCGGCGCTCGACTGGGTGGACGTGGTGTCGGCGCTGAAGGCCGATCCGGCCGCCGCCTCGAAGCTCGCCGAGAGCCTCTCCCCCTGGCCGGGCAACAGCACCCGCCAGCTCGAGGCGGTCAAGGCGCGCCTCGAGGGGCTGGTGGCGAGCGGCCAGCTCGGCATCTTCCGCAACGGCTACTGGGGGCACCCGGCGATGAAGCTGCCGCCGGAGGTGAACCTCCTGGCGGTCAGTCACTACCTGCAGGCGCTCGAGTACCAGCGCAAGGCCAACCAGGCGGTGGCGATCCTCGGCTCGAAGACGCCAAACATCCAGAACCTCGCCGTCGGCGGGGTGGCCAACGCGATCAACCTCGACAACGAGGCGACGCTGAACATGACGAAGCTCTACGCCGTGCGCGACCTGCTCGCCGAGGTGTCGACTTTCGTCCACCAGGTCTACGCCCCGGACGTCGTGGCGATCGCCTCGATGTACCCCGACTGGCTCGGCTACGGCGCCGGCGTGACCAACTACCTGGCGGTGCCCGACCTGCCGCTCGACGCCGCCGCGACGACGTTCGACCTGCCGGGCGGGACGATCGTCGACAAGGATCTCGGCACCTATCGCGCTTTCGACAACTGGCAGGACGCGCGCTTCGGCGCCGAGGTGACGGAGTCGATCGCCCACTCCTGGTACGACGGGGATTGGCAGCTTCATCCGTACGAGGAGGACACCGTTCCGAAGTACTCCGACTGGGAGGACGACGGCAAGTACTCGTGGATCAAGTCGCCGCGCTTCGACGGCCGGCCGATGCAGGTCGGACCGCTGGCGCAGGCGCTGATGGGTTACGCGGCGCGGCACCCGCTGTTCGTCAAGTACGTCGACGAGGCGCTCGCCACCGCCGGCAAGCTCGCCGGCGCGCAGCTCACCCCCGCCGTCCTCCACTCGACGCTCGGCCGCCACGCGGCGCGCATGGTGCGCACGCGGGTGCTCGCCGATCAGTCGCTCGCCCACTGGCAGGCGCTCGCCGAGAACATCGGCAAGGGGGACACGACGAGCTTCAACCCGCCGACCTTCCCGAAGGGGGAGCAGCGCGGTTTCGGCATGCACGAGGCGCCGCGCGGCACGCTGTCGCACTGGGTGGTGATCCGCGACGGCAAGATCGTCAACTACCAGGCGGTGGTCCCCTCCACCTGGAACGCCGGGCCGCGTGACGGCAAGGGGCAGCCGGGGCCGTACGAGGCGTCGCTGGTCGGCAATCCGGTGGCCGACACCGAGCGGCCGCTCGAGGTGGTGCGCACGGTGCACTCGTTCGACCCCTGCATCGCCTGCGCGATCCACACGCTCGACCCCGACGGGCAGGAGAAGTCGCGGGTGCGGGCGCTTTGAGGCGATGGAGACGCTGACCCTCGCCGCGCCGGAGCCGGCGACCGGGACGCCGAGCCCGGCGCCGCGCGCCGCCGTGGTCGCCCTTGGCAGTGTCGTAATGGGCGACGACGGCGCCGGCGCCGCGGCGCTGGCGACGCTCGAGGCGCGCTGGGCCCTGCCGGCCGGGGTCGAGGCGCTCGACCTCGGCACGCCGGGGCCCTACCTGGCCGAGTACCTGCGTGGCTACGAGGCGGTGATCGTCCTCGACACGGTGCGGATGCCGGGGGCGCCCGGGAGCCTCCACGTCCTGAACGGCGAGGAGTTCCGCGCCGCCGCCTCGCCGCGGCTCACCCCCCACTCCCCCGACCTGGGCGCCGCCCTCGCCGACCTGGCGCTGCGCGGCGAGCCGGTGCCCCGGGTCACCGTGCTCGGCGTCGTCCCCGACCGCGTCGCCGCCGGCACCGACCTCTCGCCGGCGGTCGACCAGGCCGTGCCGTTCCTCGCCACCCTCGCCGCCGCCGCCCTGCGCGACCTCGGCCACGACGTCCCCCGCCGCCCCGACGCCCCCCGCCCCGCCCTCTGGTGGCAGCACCGCCTCTCCCCGGAGGTGCCGCCACCGGCGACGAGCTGAGCGGCGAGGCGTCCGGACGTCCGACCTCGGGCCTCGCTGCCCGCGGGTGGCAACTTTGCGCCGGTGCCCATCCGGTAGCCGCGGGGCTTCCGTAGGGTCTCCTCAGGGAGGGACCCCATGAGCGAGACCTGCGACGTAATCGTGGTCGGCGCCCGCTGCGCGGGCTCGCCGACCGCCATGCTGCTGGCCCGCGCCGGCCTGCGGGTAGTGCTGGTCGACCGCGCGACCTTTCCGAGTGACACGCTGTCGACGCACGTCCTGCACCCGCGCGCCGTGGCCACGCTGGCGCGCTGGGGGCTGCTCGATCGCCTGGTCGCCACGGGATGCCCGCCGATCGACACCTACAGCTACGACTTCGGTCCCTTCACCATCGCCGGCCGGCCGGGCACGGCGGACGCGCCGGTCGCCTACTGCCCGCGCCGCACGGTGCTCGACAAGCTGCTGGTCGACGCGGCCGCCGGGGCGGGCGCCGAGGTGCGCGAGGGGTTCCGGGTCGACGAGGTGCTGATCGAGGACGGCCGGGTGCGCGGCATCCGCTGCACTCCTCGCGACGGCGAGACGCTCACTCTCCGCGCACCGGTCGTCGTCGGCGCCGACGGCTGGCGCTCCCGGGTGGCGGAGGCGGTGCGGCCCGAGAGCTACAACGAGAAGGCGCCGCTGCTCGCCAGCTACTACAGCTACTGGAGCGGCCTGCCGATGGACGGCCGGTTCGAGATCCATATCCGCCCCTGCCGCGGCTTCGGCGCGGCGCCGACCCACGACGGGCTGACGCTGGTGATCGCCGGCTGGCCGGCGGCCGAGTTCCAGGCGAACAAGTCGGACGTCGAGCGCCACTTCGACGCGACGATCGCCCTCGCCCCGGCCTTCGCCGAGCGGATGCGCGCCGCCCGCCGCGTGGAGCGCTTCGCCGGCGCGGTCATCCCCAACTGGTTTCGCAAGCCGTACGGCCCCGGCTGGGCGCTGGTCGGCGACGCCGGCTACCTCAAGGATTCGATCACCGCCCAGGGCATCCACGACGCCTTCCGCGACGCCGAACGCCTGGCGACCGGCATCGTCGAACATCTGAGCCAGGGTCGCCCCTGGGACGAAGCGATGTCCGCCTACCAGCGCGACCGCGACGAGGACTCCCTGCCGATGTACGAGTTCACCACCCAGCTCGCCACCCTCGAACCCCCGCCGCCCGAACAGCAAGCCCTCTTCGCCGCCATCCACCGGAACCCCGCCGCCAGCGACGACTTCGCCCGCATGAACGCCGGCGCCCTCTCCCCCGCCACCTTCTTCACCCCGGAGAACGTCGCCCGGATCCTCGGCAACCCAGCCTGACGAGCGGACCCGGAAGCCGGGCAACTGCCCCGCTTACCGACCCGGATCGCAGCTCGGCCGCGTTGAAGTTCATCGCCTCTCAGCGGGAAGAACCGACACCAGCTGTGAAAGACAAAGACCCATAGAAGGAAAAGCGGGGATAGTCACCGGCGTTGAAGTCCGCCCCGGACCCCCTTCAATGGAAGTCTTTGCCTCTGAGCGGGCGGACGCAGACTCAGCTCTGAAAAGCAAAGACCCATAGAAGGAAAAAACGGGGACGGTCACCGGCGTTGACGCCCGCCCCGGCCTCCCTTCAATGGAAGTCTTTGTCTTTGAGCGGGTGGGGAGCGACACGGGACCTGCAGAGCTGAGGCCCAAAGAAGGGCGAGAGCAAGTCCGTCAGCGCCGTGCTGTCGATCGGTTCAGGCTGGCTGACCCGCTAGATCAGTTCCGCGAGGTCACTCGACGAGATTTCGAGCTGCTTGCAGATGTTGCGGACGATGAACTTCGCAACCTCCTTGCGCCCGTCCGGGATGACGATCGGCCGGGGCTCTCCGGGCTTGACGAACACCCTGTGGGAGCCCGACTGGCGGTCGAACTGCCGGCCGGGTTTCACGCAGGCTCGGGCCAGCTCCTGAGAGGAGAAGCAGCGGCTCAAGAGCTCGCGGCCAGCAGTTCCGCCGCCTGATAGGCCGGGATCTCGATCTGCTCGACCCACGGCTCGCCGAGCGAGTCCTCGATGTGACGATCGAGTTCGCGAACCTCGTCCTGCCGTGCCTCCAGGACCTGACCGGCGGGCGCGCGGTGCCAGCCCAGATCCCGCAGCGCTTCCGCGAGCGTGCCACGGTCGATGCACGACTCCACCCAGAGACGAAGTGCCGCGGAAGCGTTGACCTTGGCTTCCTCCGCGGACTCGCCCTGCGAATAGACGTCCAGACACGGAAAGCCCGCGATCCAGGCGTCCTCCTCCTGGCGAACCACACCGCGCAGACGGACGCAAACCGCGAACTGGTTCGTCATGGGCATGGGCGCCTCTATCCGCTTGTCTGCCGGCCTGGACCCTGACGGCCAGGGCATGAGCCGTCAGCCCTGTTGCATCT
>CAYYIK010000110.1:0-7025 GCA_964471955.1 uncultured Thermoanaerobaculia bacterium
GCGCCGCGGCGCCGCCGGCAGCCCCGGCCCCGCCTCCCTCGCCGGCTCCGAAGCCTCGCCCCGCCGCGGCACCCGCGGCGGCGCCGACGGCCGGAGCCGCGAAGGCGCGCGCCGGCAAGCTGGACGTCCTGGCCGAGCTCGAGAAGATCCGCAAGCAGTCGCTCTCGGCCGAGCCGGCGGCGCCCTCGCCGCCGCGCTCGGGTGCGCACGCCCGGCCGAGCGCCCCCGCCGCCCCGCAGTCCGGGGCTCATCCGAGAGTGCCGCCGCCCCCCCCGGCGGCGGCTTCGGGCGCCCATCCGCGCGCCGTCGCCCCCGCCACCAACGGCAAGGGGGAGATCCACCGCTCGGTGGAGATGACGCTCAAGCGCAAGGAGTTCCACCGCGCCCGCCGCTTCCTGCTCGACCTCAGGGTCGAGGACGCCGACGCCCGCATCGTCGACGCCATCCGGGACTTCCCGATCGACATCTCCGACCCGACCGGCCTCGACAAGCTGCTGCTCCACCTCAACGTCGCCCTGAACTCGAAGGACTGAGCACCCGGCCGCCCGTCGGGGCGGGGTGCGCGGCCGCCGCGCCCGGCAGACTCGCGGCGTCGGCTTCCGGCGACAGGGGGTGACGATGACCGACCCGCTCTTCTGGCATCGGCTGCAGTTCGGTTTCACCATCACCTACCACTACCTCTTCCCGCAGCTGACGATGGGGCTCGCCCTGCTCATCGTCGTGCTCAAGGCGATCGGCCTGCGCACCGGCGCGCCGAAGTGGAACGACGCGGCGCGCTTCTGGATCCGCATCTTCGGCCTCAACTTCGCCCTCGGCGTGGTCACCGGCGTGCCGATGGAGTTCCAGTTCGGCACCAACTGGGCGGCCTTCTCGCACCGTACCGGCGGCGTCGTCGGCCAGACCCTGGCGATGGAGGGGATCTTCGCCTTCTTCCTCGAGTCGAGCTTCCTGGCGCTGCTCGTCTGGGGGGAGAAGCGGCTGGGCGAGCGCCTGCACTTCCTGGCGGCGGTGGCCCTGCTGGTCGGCAGCTGGCTCTCCGGCTACTTCATCATCGCCACCAACGCCTTCATGCAGAACCCGGTCGGCCACGCCCTCGCCGCCGACGGCACCTTCCAGGTGGCGAGCCTGCTGGCGTTCGTCTTCAACCCCTGGGCGATCCTGCAGTACCTGCACAACCAGATGGCGGCGGTGGTGACCGCCTCCTTCGTCATGGCGGCGGTCGGCGCCTTCTGGACGCTGCGCCGCGAGCACTCCGAGGTGGCGCGCGTCTCGCTGCGCACCGGCGTCGTCGCCGGCCTCGTGGCGGCCAACCTGGTCGCCTTCCCGACCGGCCACGAGCAGGGCCGGATGGTGGCCGAGAAGCAGCCCGTGACCCTCGCCGCGATGGAGGGGCGATTCGAGAGCGGCCCGCATGCGCCGCTGGCGGTGATCGGCCAGCCGAACGTCGCCGAACGCAAGCTGGACAATCCGATCCATCTCCCCTCGGTGCTGTCGTGGATCGCCTACGGCGACTTCTCGGCCAACGTGCGGGGCCTCGGCGAGTTTCCCGAGCGCGACTGGCCGACCAACATCGAGCTGCTCTACTACTCGTTCCACGTCATGGTCGGCCTGGGGACGCTGTTCATCGCCCTCATGGCGGTGGCGACGCTGCAGCTCGTTCGGCGGCGGCTCGAGGCGAGCCGCTGGCTGCTCTGGATCCTCGCCCTCGCCTTCCCCTTCCCCTACATCGCCAACACTGCCGGCTGGATGACCGCCGAGCTGGGGCGCCAGCCCTGGCTCGTCTACGGCCTGATGCGCACCGCCGAGGGGGCGTCGCCGACGGTGCACGGTGGCACGGTGCTGTTCACCACGCTCGGCTTCGCCGGGCTCTACTTCGTGCTCGGCGTCGTCTTCCTCGCCCTGGTGGCGCGCGAGATCTCGCACGGGCCGCGCCCGTCGGGAGCCACCACGGCCGCCGGGTCCGGACACTGAGGAGGCCGCCATGGAAGCCCTCTGGTTCGCGCTCGCGGCGGTGATGGTGGCGATCTACGTGGTGATGGACGGTTTCGACTTCGGCGCCGGCGCTCTCCACCTCGCGGTGGCGCGCACCGACACCGAGCGGCGGCAGGTGCTGGCGGCCATCGGCCCTTACTGGGACGGCAACGAAGTCTGGCTGCTGGCGGCCGGCGGCGTCCTCTTCCTCGCCTTCCCGAAGGTGCTGGCGGCGGGGTTGTCCGGCTTCTACCTGGCCATTTTCCTGCTGCTCTGGACGCTGATCCTGCGCGGCGCCTCGATCGAACTGCGCTCGCACCTCGGCGACGGCATGTGGCGCAGCTTCTGGGACGCGACCTTCTTTTTCGCCTCGGCGCTCGCTCCGGTGCTGCTCGGAGCCGCGCTCGGCAACGTCCTGCGCGGCGTGCCGGTCGGCGCCGATGGCTGGTTCGCGCTGCCGCTGTTCGCCTCGTTCTCGCCGCGCGGCGAGCTCGGCATCCTCGACTGGTACACGGTGC
The DNA here is from genome assembly GCA_964471955.1 of uncultured Thermoanaerobaculia bacterium. Classification (GTDB taxonomy): domain Bacteria; phylum Acidobacteriota; class Thermoanaerobaculia; order Multivoradales; family JAGPDF01; genus JACTMI01. Next base: position 2,490 of record CAYYIK010000110.1, read on the forward strand.
TGTGCGGCCTCACGGCGCTCGCCGCGATTCTCCACCACGGCGCCCTCTTCCTCGCCTGGAAGACCGATGGCGAGGTGCGGGCGCGCAGCGTCCGCCTCGCCGGCCGGCTCTTCCCGGCGCTGGTCGTCCTCTGGCTGGCCGCCACCACGGCCACCGCGAACCTGGCGCCGCAGGTCTTCCGCGTCCTGCCCGGCCGCCCGCTCGCCTGGCTGGCGACCGCGCTGCTGCTCGCCGGTCTGGCGGCGAGCTGGGCGGCCCGCCGCGGCGGGCGCGACCTGCTCGCCTTCCTCGGCTCGTCGGCCTTCCTGCTCGGTGTCCTCGCGGCATCCGCCGCCGCGCTCTGGCCGGTCTGGCTCCGCTCGACGCTCGATTCGGCCTGGTCGCTCACCGCCGCCAACGCCGCCTCGGCGCCGCAGTCGCTGCGCGTCGGCCTCTACTGGTGGCCGGTCGGCTTCGTCCTCGCGCTCTTCTACTTCGCCATCCTCTTCCGGCTCCACCGCGGGCGCGCCCGGGCCGCCGCCGAGGGCGAAGGCTACTGAGCCCCCGCCGGCCGCGGCGCCGGCCCCCGCGTCATTCCTTGAGCCGCTTGAGGATCGACTCGATGCGCTCGCGCTGTGCCGCGGGAGCCATCGCCAGCGCCTTCTCGTAGAGCGCGATCGCGCCGGCGGTGTCGCCGGCCGCGGCGAGGCCCTCGGCGAGACTGTCGTGGACGTTCCAGGACTCCGGATGTTCCTCGACGTTGCGACGGAAGGCCTCGATCGCCCCGCTCACGTCGCCGGCGGCGAGCCGCTCGTAACCCCACGCGTTGATCTCCGCCTCGGTGGCCATCTCCAGAGCCTCGGCGAGGAGGCTCTCGGCGCCGGCGGTGTCCCCGCGGACGGCGAGCAGGCGGGCGCGGGTGCGCAGGTTGGTGAAGTTGCGCTGGATCGAGATCGATCGGTCGACCCACTCGGCGGCGACGTCGAGATGGACGCCGTCGGTGATCAGGCGCGCCGCGGCCTGGTTCCACGGCTGCCAGAAGAACTGCGGCGCGCCGCGCAGTTCGCGGCGCAGGCTCTGGTAGACGACTTCCGGAGTGTCGACGGCGAGCGTGAACGGCACGCGCAGCTTCTCCCAGCGCAGCGACACGGTCGCCTGGCGGTCGGTCGCGTCGTCGAAGACGTAGGCGAGGGCCTCGACGTGCGGCGCCGGCTCGGGTCGGACGGTGAAGCGCAGGACGTCCTCGCTCGCCTGGTAGCCGAAGCTCCCCCAGCCGGTGTCGACGCTCGAGAAGATCAGGGTCCACTCGCCGGGGCCCGGAACGGCGTGGAAGCCGTAGCGCCCGGCGGGCAGCGGATGGCCGTCGACGACGACCGGAGAGGAGAACTCGATCGTCGTGTTCTCGTTGGCGCCGGCGCGCCAGACCTCGCCGAAGGGGACGAGCTTGCCCCAGATCTCGCGGCCGCCGACCCGCGGGCGATGGTAGGTGATGGTGACCTCGGTCAGGCCGACCGTCTGCGCTACCGTGGCGGCCTGGCTCGGTTGCGGCAGCGTCAGAGGCGGCCCCTGAGCGGCAGCGGCGGCGGCGACGGCGGTAGCGATCAGCGACAGGAAGACGGCGCGGCGCTCGGGGACCATGGCTCCTCCTCGACCGGCAACGGTCGGTCTGCGGTGCGGGACTCCTCCGTATACGCCCCGCCCCCCTTGCTGGTTCTGGGAACGGTCCCCCTGCGACGACTCGAATCGGTGACGGTCCCCGATCCCCGGGCGGCGGGTTGCTTCGCGGGCCGGGGGGTGGTGGGATCTGCCGCCGTGGCCGCTTCGGAGACCCATCGCGCCGTCGAGGCGGTCTGGCGGATCGAGTCGGCCCGGCTGATCGCCGGCCTCGCGCGGCGGCTCGGCGACCTCGGTCTGGCCGAGGATCTGGCGCAGGAAGCTCTCGTGGCGGCGCTCGAACGCTGGCCCGAGAGCGGCATCCCGGACAACCCCGGGGCCTGGCTGATGGCGACCGCGAAGAACCGGGGGATCGACCGCCTCCGCCACCAGCAGCGCGCCACGCCGATCCACGAGCAGCTCGGCCGCCAGCTCGACCGCGACAATCGGGCCGCCGCCGATCGTCTCGTCGAGGAGCTCGACGACGAGATCGGCGACGATCTGCTGCGCCTCCTGTTCATCGCCTGCCACCCGGTGCTGCCAACGGAGGCGCGAGTCGCCCTCACCCTGCGTCTGCTCGGCGGACTGACCACGCGCGAGATCGCCCGCGCCTTCCTCGTCCCCGAGGCCACCCTCGCGCAGCGCATCGTGCGCGCCAAGCGGACCCTGGCCGAGGCCGGCGTCCCCTTCGAGCTGCCGCCCGCGGCCGAACGCCGGGAGCGCCTCGCCTCGGTCTTCGCGGTGATCTATCTCGTCTTCAACGAGGGCTACGCGGCGAGCGGCGGCGAGGACTGGGTGCGCCCCGACCTGTGCGCCGAGGCGCTGCGGCTGGCGCGCGTGCTCACCGGCCTGGCGGCCGACGAGCCCGAGGCCTGGGGCCTCGCCGCGCTGCTCGAGCTGCAGGCCTCGCGGCTGCCCGCCCGCTGCGGGCCGGACGGCGAGCCGGTCCTGCTCGACGATCAGGACCGCTCGCGCTGGGACCGCCTGCTCCTCCGCCGCGGCCTCGCCGCGCTCGAGCGGGCTCGCCGCGCCGCCGACGCAACCCGGAGCCTGCCCGGCCCGTACACCCTGCAGGCCGAGATCGCCGCCTGTCACGCCCGCGCCCCCACGGCGGCGGCAACCGACTGGTCGCGCATCGTCGCGCTCTACGAAATGCTCTCCCGGATCGCCCCCTCCCCCGTGATCGATCTCAACCGAGCCGTCGCGGTGTCGCGCGCCACCGGCCCGGCTGCCGGCCTGGCGATCGTCGACGGTCTGCTCGAGGCGAAGGAGCTGGCCGGCTATCACCTCCTGCCGGCGGTGCGCGGCGATCTGCTCGCGCGCCTCGGCCGCGCCGCCGAGGCGCGCGCCGAGTTCGAGCGCGCCGCGCGCCTGACCGGCAACGCCCGCGAGCGCCAGCTCCTGCTCGTCCGCGCCGCGGAGCGCAGCGAGTGACGGCGCCGGTCGGCGCCGGCGAGGCCGAGGAGATCCCGACGCCGCCCGTCGCGGCGCCGGCGGCAGCCGGCGGCCGCTTCGACCGTTCGCTGGTCGACGGCCCGCTCGGCGCCGCGGTCTGGAAGCTCGCCTGGCCGACGATGCTCACCAACATGATCGGCGGCCTCCAGGGGATCGTCGACCACGCCCTGGTCGGCCATCTGGTCGGCTTCGCGGGCAACGCCGCGATCGGCGTGGCGCTGCAGATCTTCATCGTGGTCATCGTGTTCATCAACTCGCTGTTCATCGGCATGAGCGTCCTGGTCTCGCGCTTCGCCGGCGCGGGCGAGAGCGACAAGGTCGACCGCACGGTCTACCAGGCCTTCCTCACCGCGATGGGTATCTCGCTGCTGGTCATGGCGCCGCTCGGCTGGTTCCTCTCGCCGACGCTGCTCGATCTGGTCAACGCCGCGCCGGCGGTGCAGGCCGAGGCGCTCCCCTTCCTGCGCATCACGTTCCTGTTCGGCAGCGGCACGCTCCTGTTCTACATGCTGAGCGGCGCGCTGCGGGCCGCCGGAGACGCGCGCACGCCGATGGTGCTCGGCATCACGCTGACGATCCTCAACGTGATCTTCAATATCGTCCTCATCCGCGGTCTCGGTCCGATTCCGGCCTTCGGCACCGCCGGCTCGGCGATGGGCACGGCGCTGGCCGCCGGCCTGGTGGCGACCTGGTCGCTGCTGCGCCTGCGGCGCGGCGGCTGGGTGGTCGCCTTTCCGCGCGGCGCCGGACTCGCCCCCGACTGGCCGATCATCCGCGCCCTCTTCCGCTTCGGCCTGCCGTCGGGGATCCAGGGGGTGGCGATGAACGTCGGCGGCGTGCTGCTGCTCGCCTTCATCGGCTCGCTGGCCACCAGCGCCGCCGCCCAGGCGGCCTACGCGATCGGCTACTCGCAGCTCTTCTCGCTGGTCACCTGGACCTCGCTCGGCCTGATGAGCGCCGCCGCGGTGATCGCCGGCCAGAACCTCGGCGCTGGACGGCCCGAGCGCGCCCTCGCCGGGGTGCACGCGGCGGCGCGCATCGGCCTGGCCGGCGCCGCGATCCTCGGCTCGCTCTTCCTGCTCATCCCCGACCGCCTGCTCGCCCTGTTCGGCATGCAGGACCCGGAGGTCATCGTGATCGGCACCCAGCTGCTGCGCGTGCTCGGCGTCTCGGGCCTGTTCATCGCCACCGCGCTCACCTACACCGGCGGCCTGCAGGGGACCGGCGACACGCGCAGCCCGCTGTTCATCTCCATCGCCTCCCAGATCGTCGTGCCGCTCGGCATCTGCTTCGTCATCGACCGCCTGCACGGCCTCGAGGCGCTCGACATCTGGCTCGCCATCCTCGCCGGCCACGCCACCCGCTGCGCCCTCTCCGTCTGGCGCTTCCGCCAGCAGCGCTGGCGCCGCATCGTCGTCGACATCCACGCCCCGGCGGAGGGCTGACGGC
>CAYYIK010000111.1:0-6918 GCA_964471955.1 uncultured Thermoanaerobaculia bacterium
CGCCTGCTTCCGCATGATCCGCTCGCAGTTCGAGAAGCTCGCCGCCACGCCGCGCGCCCCGTTCGCCCGGCGCGCCGCGCGGCCGCCGGCCTGCGATTCGGAGGAGCTGCTCGGGCTGCTGCCGGTCGAGCGGTCGCGCCCCTACGACGCGCACGACCTCGTGGCGCGCCTCCTCGACGACTCGGACTTCGACGAGTTCAAGGCGACCTACGGGCGGACGATCGTCTGCGGCACCGGGTGGATCGAGGGGCACGCGGTCGGTATCGTCGCCAACCAGCGCTCGATCGTCGACAAGAAGACCGGGCTCGAGGCGAAGGACCGGGAGTTGCAGATCGGCGGCGTCATCTACTCGGACTCGGCCGACAAGGCGGCGCGCTTCGTCGAGATCTGCAACCAGAAGAAGATCCCGCTCGTCTTCCTGCAGGACGTCACCGGCTTCATGGTCGGCTCGCGCGCCGAGCGCGGCGGCATCATCAAGGACGGCGCCAAGCTGGTCAACGCGGTGGCCAACTCGGTGGTGCCCAAGATCACCGTCTTCGTCGGCAACAGCTACGGCGCCGGCAACTACGCGATGTGCGGCAAGGCCTACGGCGCCCGCTTCCTGTTCGCCTGGCCGTCCGCCTCGATCGCGGTGATGGGCGGCGAGCAGGCCTCGAGCACGCTGCTCTCGATCCAGCTCAAGAACCGCGGGGCCGACGTCTCCGAGGAGGAGAAGCAGGCGCTGCTGGCCGACATCCGCCAGCGCTACGCCGACGCGATGAACCCGCGCTACGCCGCCGCCCGCCTCTGGGTCGACGCCCTCATCGACCCGCGCGACACCCGCCGCGTCCTCGCCCGCGCCCTCGAAGCCTGCGCCGGCAACCCCGACGTCCCCGAGTTCAAGACCGGCGTCCTGCAGACCTGACGGCGCGTCGGGCGAGCGCGCCCTTCAGTTCCCGCTCCACCCTCCGGTCGAGCCGCGTTCGAGGCTGTCGCGGAAGATGAGGGTGCTGGTGGTGCGGGTGATGCCGAACGAGGTCTCCGGATCGACGTTCACCGGGCCCGCGGCGACCAGCCGGCCGCCCGAAAGCGTCATCGCGGTGGCGCTGTCGGAGAGGTCGGGCACCTGCCCGAAACTCACCCGCCGCACGCCGTTCGAGTGGAAGCTCGAGTCGAGGATGCCGTTCGGCCTCAGGCGGAAGAGGAAGAAGTCGGAGGATCCCGGGATCGTGACGTAGATCGTTCCGACCCCGATCAGCTTGCCGTCCCCCTGCACCTCCATCGAGTGGATCCCGAGGCGGGCGTCGAAGACGAGCTGGGCGAGGCCGTCGCCGCCGAAGGTGCCGTCGAGCACGCCGGTGCTCGACAGCCGCACGACGCCGGCGTAGTCATCGTAAGCGCCGGAGGTGAACGCCATGCCGACGAACATCGATCCCGAGTTCGGGTCGACGGCGAGCCGGTAGGGGTTGGAGTGGCCGGCCGGCATGGCGAACGGGGCGATGCCGTCGCCGCCGCCGAACGAGGTGTCGAGCGCGCCGGAGGCGAGCAGGCGGACGATGGCGAAGCCGCCCGAATAGCCGAGCACGAGCAGCCGACCGGCTCCGTCGAGGCGAAGATCGTAGGGGTAGGTGGAGCTCCAGACGCCGGTCGTCGGGACCTCCCAGCCGTCGCCCGAGAAGGTCGGGTCGGGCAGACCCGCGGCGGTGACCCGCAGCAGCATCGGGCGCGAGTCGCCGCTGTTGTCCGGACAGTCGTAGCAGTAGCCGTAGAAGACCACCTTGCCGTCGGGCTGGGCGAGCGCCCCCTGCCAGCCCCAGGAGCTGCTCGCCCAGGGGAGGTCGAAGACCGCGATGCCCGCGTCGCCGAACGCCGGGTCGAGATCGCCCCCCGGCGTGAGCTTCGCCAGGGCCGGCAGCTCGAGGGACTCCTGGTCGTCGACCAGCGAGAGCGCGGCGATCAGCAGCGAGCCGTCGGGCAGCGGCGAGAGGGCGAGGAGCTGGTCGGCGGCACCGGCGACCGCGTCGATCGCCACCTTTCGCCGCCCCGACGCCCCCCAGGACAGATCGAGCGCTCCGGTGGACGTGAGCCGGGTTACCCCCAGGTCCTGGCCGAGCGAGGTCTCGACCTCCCCGCCGACGTAGAGCGAGCCGTCGCCGAGGGCGCGCACGGCGGTGGGCCGGGCGGAGTCGCCGCCCCAGCCGATGAGCTGCAGGCCGTCGGAGCTGAAAGTCGGATCGGCGTAGCCGTCCTGGGCGAGGGCGGGTCCGGCCAGCGTCAGCGCGGCGAGCAGGAGAAGGGGGGTGGCGGTCGGGCGGTCCATGGGCGATCTCGCTTTCATCCGGGAGAACGGAAAGCCGGGGCGCGGGCTGTCACCGGGCCGCCGCCCACGCCGCTCGCGCTCGGGCGGTTGACGGGGGGCGGGGGACGCGGAAGACTCGCCGGGCACCCCGGAGGAGGGAGTCCTGAAGAAGCCCGCCGATGACGCCACCTTCGCCGAGCGGGAGGCCCTCCTGCGGCGGGAGCTCGCGGAGGCCCGCGAGGAGCTCGACCGGCTGCGCGGCCAGCTGCAGCTCTTCGCCGCGGCGGTGCGCGACAACCCCCTGCCGATCCTGATCAGCGATCTCGAGACGGCCGCCATCGAGGAGGCCAACGACGCCTTCCTCGCCTTGCTCGGCCTCTCCCGCGACCGGGTGATCGGCCGCACGGGCTTCGAGATCGGCCTCTGGAAGGACGCCGCGCAGCGGGAGGCGCTCCTCGAGGAGTTGTCCGCCCGGGGCGCCGTGCGCCAGCGTCCGTTCTCCTTCGCCGCGCCGGACGGCACCGCGCGCGAGTTCCTCCTCTCGTTCCATCGCATCGGCCTTGGCGGCCGCACCTTCCTGCTCACCGCGGCCGAGGACGTCACGCATCTCGAGCGGGCGCGCCGCGAGCTGGCCGAGAGCGAGCGGCGTTTCGCCGTCGCCTTCCGGGCCAACCCGGCGGGGCTGTCGCTCTCGCGCCTGCGCGACGGCGTCTTTCTCGACGTCAACGACGCCTTCGCCGAACTCGTCGGCCTGCCGCGCGAGGCGATGGTCGGACGCAGCGCCTTCGAGCTGGGGCTGTGGCCGGACGCCGACTCGCGGCAGAGAGCCTTCGCGCCGATTCTCGCCGGCGGCTTCGCGCGGCGCGTCCCGGCCCGGGTGCGCGGGGCCGACGGGCAGCCGCGCGAGGCGCGCATCTCGGGCAGCTCCTTCGAGCTCGACGGCGAGCGCTGCATCCTGGTGCTCGCCGAGGACGTCACCGAGCTCAATCGGGCCCAGCAGGCGCTCGAGCAGAGCGAGCGCCGCTTCCGTGCCGCGCTCGACGGCAGCGCCGACGCCTTCCTGCTGCTCGAGGCGCAGCGCGATGCGACCGGGCAGGTGGTCGACTTCCGCCTCGCCGACGCCAACCGGAGCGCGACGCGCCAGATCGGGCGCGAACGCGAGGAGCTGGTCGGCCGGTCGCTGCTCGAAAGCTGCCCGCTGCACCAGGACCGGGAGATGTTCGAGCGCTACCGGCGGGCGTTCGAGGAGGGCCAGCTCCTCGAAGGGGAGTACCGGACCAGCGCGGCGAAGCGGCGGACGCGGTTGCTGCGCACCCAGGTCGTGCCGCTCAGCGACGCGGTCGCGATCTGGTTTCGCGACGTCACCGAGCTGCGCTCGGCCGAGGCCGAGCACCGGCGCAAGAGCGAGGAGTTCCACCGCGGCCAGCGCCTCGAAAGCCTCGGCCTGCTGGCCGGGGGCGTGGCGCACGACTTCAACAACCTGCTCACCGCCATTCTCGGCTACGCCGAGGTCGCCGCCCGCCGCCTCCCCGAGGCGGCGCCGGCGGCGGCGCCGGTGGCCGAGATCTCGCGGGCGGCGCGCCGGGCGGCGGACCTCACCCAGAAGATGCTCGCCTTCGCCGGCGGCGGCGCGATGGAGGTGGCCTGGATCGCGCTCAACGAGATCGTGCGCGAGATGCTCGACCTCGTCCGCCCGGCGCTGCCGCCGGGCCGGCGCATCCTCGCCGAGCTGGCGCAGCCGTCGCCGGGCCTCGAGGCCGACGCCACGCAGATGCGCCAGGTGGTGCTCAATCTGGCGCTCAACGCCTCGGAAGCGATCGCTGGCGACGGCGGCACGATCGAGGTGGCGACCGGCGAGTCCTCCTGCGACCGCGAGCGGCTCGACGCGGCGGTGCTCGGCGCCGAGCGCAGGGAGGGGCGCTACGCCTGGGTGCGGGTCGCCGACGACGGTGCGGGTCTCCCGGCCGAGGTGCGCGATCGCATCTTCGAGCCCTTCGTCACCACCAAGTTCACCGGCCGCGGACTCGGCCTGGCGGCGGTGCTCGGCATCGTGCGCGCCCACCACGGCGCCATCGAGGTCGAGAGCCGCGCCGGGGGCGGCACCAGCTTCACTGTCCTGGTGCCGATCGCGCAGCCGCCGGCGACCGACCACGACGACGACGCGCCGGGCGGTGTTAGGCTCGGCGGCGCGTGAAGACCGTCCGCATCGCCAACGGCCAGGGATTCTGGGGAGACAACGTCGACGCGCCGCTCGAGCTGGTGCGCGGTGGGCCGATCGACTATCTCGGCATGGACTACCTCGCCGAGGTGACGCTGTCGATCATGATGCGGCAGAAGCTGAAGAACCCGGCCGCCGGCTACGCCACCGACTTCATCGAGTTCATCCGCCGGGCGTTGCCCGAGTTGATGGCCGGCAAGGTGCGCATCGTCACCAACGCCGGCGGCCTCAATCCGCTCGCCTGCCGGGCGAAGATCTTCGAGGTGGCGCGCGAGCTCGGCGTCACCGGCCTGCGCGTCGGCGTGGTCGAGGGGGACGACCTGCTCGCGCGCCTGCCCGACCTGATCGCCCGCGGCCACCGGCTCGACAACATGGACACCGGCGAGCCGATCGCCGGCGTCCTCGACCGGGTCACGTCGGCCAACGCCTACATCGGTGCCCGCCCGGTGGCCGCGGCGCTCGCCGGCGGGGCGCAGATCGTGCTGTGCGGCCGGGTCACCGACACGGCGCTGGCGCTCGGGCCGCTGGTCGCCGAGTTCGGCTGGGCGGCCGACGACTGGGACCGCCTCGCCGCCGGGACGATCGCCGGCCACATCCTCGAGTGCGGCGCCCAGGCGAGCGGCGGCAACTTCAGCCGATTCTGGGAGGTCCCCGACCTGTGGAACGCCGGCTACCCGATCGCCGAGGTCGCGGCCGACGGCTCCTTCGTGGTGACCAAGCACCCGGGCACCGGCGGGCTGGTCAGCGTCGACACGGTCGCCGAGCAGCTGCTCTACGAGATGGGGGACCCGAAGTCCTACATCACCCCGGACGTCACCGCCGACTTCACCTCGATCCGGCTCGCCGCCGACGGCGAGAACCGGGTGCGCGTCTCCGGCATCCGCGGCGGCCCGAACACGCCGTTTCTCAAGATCTCGGCCTCGTACCTCGACGGCTGGAAGGCCGCCGGCCAGGTGACGGTCACCGCGCCGCGGGCGCTCGAAAAGGCGCGACTCGCCGCCGAGATCGTCTGGAAGCGGCTCGCGCGGGCCGGGGTCACGTTCGCGTCGGCGGATCGCCGCGAGGAGTATCTCGGCGTCTCGGCCTGTCTGCCCGGCATCGCGGTGCCGCCGGACGATCCGGCCGAGGTGGTGCTGCGCCTCGCGGTGCGCGACCGCGACCGCGCCCGCGTCGAGCGCTTCGGCAAGGAGATCGCGCCGCTGGTCACCGCCGGCCCGCCGGGGGTGACCGGGTTCGCGGGCGGCCGCCCGAAGCCGCAGGAGGTCGTCGCCTACTGGCCGGCGCTGCTGGCGCGCGAAGAGATCGAGCCGCGGCTCGAAGTGACGGTCGAGGAGGTCTGATTCCGTGCGCGTCCCGCTCTCCCGCATCGCCCACGCCCGCTCCGGGGACAAGGGGGACGCCTCGAACGTCGGCCTGATCGCCGATTCGCCGGCGCTCTACGAGGTGATCCGCCGCGAGGTCACCGCCGACCGGGTGCGCGGGCATTTCCGCGACGTCTGCCGCGGCAAGGTCGAGTGTTTCGAGGTGCCGAACCTGCTGGCGCTCAATTTCCTCCTCCACGACTCGCTCGGCGGCGGCGGCACGGCGTCGCTGCTCACCGACGCGCAGGGCAAGACGCACGGCCAGGGGCTGCTGCAGCTCGAGATCGACGTGCCGGACGAGTTGCTGCGTTGAGCGAGCCGCTCCTCGTCGAGGTGGCGGGCGATCTCGTCCGGCTGACGCTGAACGATGCGGGGCGCGCCAACGCGCTGTCGCCGGAGCTCGCCGCGGCACTGACCCGCGAGTTCCGGCGCGACTGGCGCGCCGAGGGGGTGCGGGCGATCCTGCTCGCCGGGGCCGGCCGCCACTTCTGCGCTGGCGCCGATCTCGAGAACCTGCGCCGGCTCGCCGACGCGACGCCGCTCGACCATCGCCTCGATTCACAGCGCCTGCGCGACCTGTTCGAGGCAATCCTGCGCCAGCCGGCGCTGACCCTCGCCGAGGTGCAGGGCTCGTGCGTCGCCGGCGGCTGCGGCCTCGCCACGGCGTGCGACTTCGTGGTCGCCGCCGAGAACGCGCGCTTCCTCTACAGCGAGGTGCGCATCGGCTTCGTCGCCGCGCTGGTGGCGACTTTCCTCACCCTGCGCCTGCGCGGCCGCGAGGTGCGCGAGCTGCTGCTCTTCCCCGAGTTCGTCGACGCGCCGCGGGCGCTCGAGCTCGGCCTGGTCGACCGGGTGGTGCCGGCCGACCGCCTGCGCCCGGCGGCCGAGGAGCTGGCCGGCCGGATCCTCGCCAACGGCAGCTCGGAGTCGATCGCGCTGACCAAGCAGGTGCTGCTCGACGTCGTCGGCCGCGGCCTCGACGAGCGCCTCGACCTGGCCGCCGCCCTCAACGCCGCTTCCCGCTCCACCCCCGACTGCCGCCACGGCGTCGCCCACTTCCT